>JADGNR010000092.1 GCA_017883415.1 Bryobacteraceae bacterium
TCGTGCTTCTGGAAAATCTTGCAGATATCTTCGAAACACTCGTAGAGCATGTTCTGCTTGTGGTTCTTGACCATCCACTCGGCCAGGATGGAGCCGCCGCGGCTGACGATCCCGGTGATGCGCCGGGTAGTGAGGGGAATGTACTGCACCAGCACGCCGGCATGGATGGTCATGTAATCCACGCCCTGCTCGGCCTGCTCCTCGATCACTTCGAGCATCACCTGTTTGCTGAGGTCCTCCACCCGCCGCACGCGCGAAAGCGCTTCATAGATGGGCACCGTGCCGATGGGCACCGGCGAATGGCCGATGATGGCTTCGCGGATGGCTGGAATGTCGCCGCCGGTGGAGAGGTCCATCACCGTATCGGCGCCGTATTTCACAGAATACTGGAGCTTTTCGAGCTCGCCTTCGATGTTGGACGTCACCGCGGAGTTCCCGATATTGGAGTTGATCTTGCATTTGGAGGCCACCCCGATCGCCATCGGCTCCAGGTTCCGGTGATGGACGTTGGCCGGGATGATCATGCGGCCGCGCGCCGTTTCGGAGCGGACCAGCTCCGGAGCGAGATTCTCGCGCCGCGCGATGTAGTGCATCTCTTCGGTGACCGTGCCCTGGCGGGCGTAGTGCATCTGCGTGCGGACCCTGTCGTTGTTGCGTTGGCTTACCCACTCTGTGCGCATTGATGGCTCCTGTGGCTGCGAGCGGGCGGCGGCCGCGAAGGACCGCCCCGCCCGCGTTTGTGTGGACCTGCCGGGCATGCCCGGCCTTACTTACTTCTTCTTCTTGGGCTTCTTGACTTCCTTCTTCGGGCTTCTGTCCTTTGCCACGGAAATCCTCCCTTATCCAGACGATTATACCCGCTGCGCCGCCCGGCGACTCTTCAATTGGTATCGATACCCACGCCACTCGATGGTATTGCCGAAGGCCGAGGAAAGCAAGACGGCCAGCCAGACCCAGGTAGCGAGCGGCACCCAGATGGCGTGCACCCAGGCATGGCGTTTGAACCAGGGCTCGCACTCCGGCAGCGACGCCTTGGCCAGCGTGGCGCGGTTGAGGCCTTTCAGCATGCCCGGCGAGAGCTGGGCGATGAGCGCCCACTCCGCCAGCCGGTTGCCGGCGATGGAGGCCGCGATGGAGGCCGCCATGCCGCCGCAATAGAAGAAATGGGCGGCGAGCGCGAGCCACCACAAGCGCGGCCGCCAGACGCGGGTGATGGCCAACTGCCGCCGCGCCCAGGAGAAGAACCGGCGCGCGCCGGTGTGGTCGAAGCACGGAGTGAGCGCGCCCGGAGCATAGGCGATGGCCAGGCCGATGGCATGCACCGCGTCCGAGAGGGTGTAGTCGTCGGTAATGGCGTGTTTCCAGTGCTCGAAAACATGCGCTTCGAAAAATGTCTCCTTGCGCATGGCCATGGCGCCGCCCCAGGCGAAGCTGTTGTCGCCGGGGCCCAGGGTGCCCGCGGCCACGGCGTCCCACACGCTGCGCAGGAGCGTCCAGAAGGTGGGCGGCTCGGGGGTGAACCAGCGGTAGCCGGTCGCAGCGCCGACGCCGGGCTCGGCCAGCGGCACAACCAGCGCGCGTAGCCAGCCGCGGCCCGGCCGGCCGTCGGAATCGGCGAACGCGAAGATCTCGCTGCGCTTGCGGACGGCGCGCACGGCGGCGGCCAGGTTCTGTACTTTTTCGGCGGTCCGTGGATCGTCGCCATGCGCCAGCACCACTTTGACCCGCGCCGGCAGGACCCCCGGCGGAATATCGGCGGCCGAGCGCGCCGCCACCACCAACTCGTAATCCGGATAGTCCAGCGTGGCCAGCGCCAGAAGGTTCTCGCGCAACCCTTCTTCGGCGCCCTTCACCGGCACGATGACACTGGCGGGCGGCAAATGTTCCGCCGTCTGGGAAAGCCGGTCCGCCACGTACGCGGCGCGCTTGCGTTCGCCGCGCAGGGAAACGAGGGCCAGCAGCAGCGCGGGACCGACGAAGAACCAGTACCAGAGCACCAGAGGTAGGATAACAGGGGCTGTGGTGTGGGCTGGGGAAGGTGCCGCCCGGCCGCCTGCGCTGGCAGCGAGCAAACCCTCATCTGAGTGGCAGCCGCCGGACGCGTATGCTTTCGCAATCCGCCGAGACTGCGGCTCCTTGGGAGAGTGCTCGCTCGCACTGAACGCAGATGGATTCGATCAAGTCTGCCAGGTGTTGGGCATCAAGGCCCTGGACGCGTAGCAGGACCACCGAAGGACGGCCGTGGCCCGCGAGCGCAAGGTGCGCATGGAAATCGTGGTCCAGTGTGACGCAGACCCGATCGTCGTTCCGAGCCCTCTCCAGAATCTCGGCGTCCTCCGCCGCGTCCAGGCCGATTTCGGACACGTGAACCGCGTTCATCCCGCGCTGGCGAAGAATGGCCGCCGCATGGGGCGCGAGTCCCTGGTCCAACAATAGGGCATTCACACGACGCGATCGACGCTCAAGCGCTCGTCATCGACGGTCGCTGCCGCATAACGCAGCGCCTGCTGCAGGTCTTCCGGTTCGAGAAACGGATACTCGGCCAGTAGCGCAGTTCGGTCCGGATAGCTGGCAAACAGTTCGAGAACGCGGCGAACAGTAATCCGCATCCCGCGAATGCACGGTTTGCCGCCGCACTTTCCAGGCTCAACCGTAATCCGGTCAAACAGTTCCACTGTCGCCATATGGGTAGTATAGTCGATGCTCGGTACCCGCCACATTTTTCCAACCATTGGCGCTCCCGCCCCGTCCAAACCACGGAAAAACGAGAATGGTTGGAGCCAGCCACCTGGCGCTGATGAACCGGTTCGAGGCCGCGGCTTACAACTCCGATGCCTATCTGCTGGCGGCGTGCCGGCGGCAGGATCTTCCCTCCTTCGGGCGCATCCAGTCGCAGCCCGAGTTAGCCGTGACAGGCCAGGTGGCAACCGATTCCATCTCCGGCAAAATCTCCGGCGGCGGCTGCGAGTTGCGCCTCATGAACCAGAACGGGGATATCGACATTCTCCAGTGAGCGCCGCGCATCGCCCGTTGCAGCGCTACTTGGCGTCTTCCACACTCCGCAGAATTTCGCGGGCCTCCGCTTCCCGTTCGCTCGGCACGCGAACGTTCCACCAACCGAGAAAATTCCCGCTTTCCTGGCGTGCGCCGACGTTTCGGTCCATGGCGAAGAAAGGGATCTCCGCTTCCCGCAATAGACTTTCGGCCAGCCCGATGGCAATGGGATCCGTGATGCCGGTTTGGATCAGGACATCGAGGTCGCTTTCGCCAGTCTGTTCATGAGACATCGCGCGACTCCTTCCCGGGCGACGCCGCAACGGTTTAGGCCTGCGCCCTCGTCTTACCTTACCATCCCGCGTCTGAGCGGCAGGATGGATTCTCCGCCCGGTATACAATGGATCGCGTGGTGAACCCGATGCTCGTGCTGGCCTCCCAATCGCCGCGCCGCGCCGAGATTCTGCGCCAGGCCGGCATCCCCTTCACCATTCGCGCCGCTCCCGTGGACGAAACGCCGCTCGCCTCAGAGTCGCCCCGCGACTACGTCGAGCGCCTGGCGGAGACGAAGGCGCGCGCCGTGCCCGCCGCACCCGATGAGACCGTGCTCGGCGCCGACACCACCGTGGTCATCGACGGCGAGATGCTGGCCAAGCCCGCCGATGCCGCCGACGCCCGCCGCATGCTCCGCCTGCTCTCCGGCCGCCGGCACGAGGTCATGACCGGCATCTGTCTCAAGCGCGGCGCCGCGGTGGTCCGCGATTGTGCCGTGACCCAGGTCTGGTTCGCGCCCCTGAGCGCGCGCGAAATCGAGGATTACATATCGAGCGGCGAACCCATGGACAAGGCCGGCGCCTACGCCATTCAGGGCCTGGCGTCGAAGTTCATCCAGAAACTCGACGGCTGCTACTTCAACGTGATGGGCCTGCCGGTCGCGCTGGTGTACCGCCGCCTGGCGGGCTGATGCCACCGTGGGGCGGTCCCCCTGGACCGCGGCCGACGCCCCCGTCGGCCTGCTCGCACCCTCCAGGCTGGCGACCCGGTTGCTCCGGCTGCGGGACCAGGGCGTCCCGCGCGGACCGGGGGGTCTGCCCCACGACTTCCTGCACCCGCCAAGCCGGGGCCCGGTCGTTGTCTCAACTTGCGCGGCGGCGCGCCGGCCTCGGCCTGATGCGTCCTCGGCGCTGAGCAGGCCGGGAGGCCTACTCTACTGTTTTCAATGCGTTACGGCTTCATTTTCGCTTATCTGAAATGCGTGTGGATTTTTCCGACAATTAGGTCTTATAATATTGTTTAAGCACGTGAATCCCATACTAGTAAGGAGGGGAGAGTTGACAGACTCATCCACCACCACGCGACCGAAGGTCACCATCGACGGTAACGAGGCAGCCGCGTACGTAGCGCATCAGGTTAACGAAGTCATAGCCATTTATCCCATTACTCCCTCGTCCAATATGGGCGAATGGGCGGACCAGTGGTCCAGCGAGCAGAAGCCCAACATCTGGGGCACCGTGCCCACGGTGATCGAGATGCAAAGCGAGGGCGGCGCGGCGGGCGCGCTCCACGGGGCCTTGCAGGCCGGGTCGCTGGCCACCACGTTCACCGCCTCGCAGGGGCTGCTGTTGATGATCCCCAACATGTTCAAGATCGCGGGCGAGCTCACCTCGACCGTCTTCCATATCGCCGCCCGCGCGCTGGCCACCGAGGCGCTGTCGATTTTCGGCGATCATAGCGACGTCATGGCCGCGCGCTCCACCGGGTTTGCCATGCTGGCCTCCAACTCGGTGCAGGAAGTCATGGATATGGCGCTCATCGCCCAGGCCGCCAGCCTGGAATCGCGCCTCCCATTTCTGCACTTCTTCGACGGCTTCCGCACCTCCCATGAAGTCGCCAAAGTGGAGCAACTCACCGCCGCCGACCTGCGCGCCATGATCGACGACGAACTGGTGCTCGCCCACCGCGCCCGCGCGCTCTCCCCCGACCGCCCGGTGATGCGCGGCACGGCGCAGAACCCCGACGTCTATTTCCAGGCGCGCGAGGCGTGCAATCCGTACTACCTGGCGGCCCCCACCATCGTGCAGAACGCCATGGACAAGTTCGCCGGCATCGTGGGACGCCAGTATCGTCTGTTCGATTACGTGGGCGCGCCGGATGCCGAACGCCTGATCGTGATGATGGGCTCGGGCGCCGAAGTGGCTCATGAGGCCGTGGAAGCCCTGAATGCCGCGGGCGAGAAGGTGGGACTTCTCAAGGTCCGCCTGTACCGGCCGTTCGCCGTGGAAACCTTCGTGGCCGCGCTACCCGCCAGCGTCAAATCCATCGCCGTGCTCGACCGCACCAAGGAACCCGGCGCCACCGGCGAACCGCTCTATTGCGATGTCATCACCGCGCTCGCCGAAATGGGCGTGAGCAAGAAAGTGATCGGCGGCCGCTACGGCCTGGCCTCCAAGGAATTTACCCCGGCGATGGTCCAGGGCGTCTACGAGGAACTCGCCAGGAAGTCGCCCAAGAACCACTTCACGGTAGGCATCCGCGACGACGTCACCCATACCAGCCTGGACTACGATCCGGAATTCTCCACCGAAGTCCCCGGCACCGTCCGCGCCATGTTCTTCGGCCTGGGCGCCGATGGCACCGTGGGCGCCAACAAAAACTCCATCAAGATTATCGGCGAAGAAACCGATAACTTCGCGCAGGGCTACTTCGTCTACGATTCCAAGAAGTCCGGCGCCATCACCACCTCCCACCTGCGCTTCGGGCCCAAGCCGCTCCACTCCAGCTACCTCATCACCAAGGCCAGTTTCGTGGCCTGTCACCAGTTCTCCTTCCTGGAGCGCCTGGATGTGCTGAAGACCGCCGAACCGGGGGCCACGTTCCTGCTCAACAGCGCCTTCTCCGCGGACGAGGTCTGGGACCATCTGCCGCGCCAGGTGCAGCGCCAGATCATCGACAAGAAGCTCAAGTTCTTTGTCATCGACGGCGTCGAAGTGGGCAAGCAGACCGGCATGGGCGGACGCATCAACACCATCATGCAGACCTGCTTCTTCGCCATCAGCGGCGTGCTGCCGCGCGAGGAGGCCATCGCCGCCATCAAGCACTCCATCGAGAAGACCTACGGCAAGCGCGGGGAAAGCGTGGTGAAGAAGAACTTCGCCGCCGTCGATGCCGCGCTCGATCACCTCCATGAAGTCAAGGTGCCGGACCGGGTGACGGCGCAGTTCGATATCCGTCCGCCGGTGCCCGCCGCCGCGCCCGAATTCGTGCAGCGGGTGACCGCGCGAATCATCGCCGGAGAAGGCGACGACCTGCCGGTAAGCGCTCTGCCCGTGGATGGCACTTTCCCCCTGAGCACCGCGCAGTGGGAGAAGCGCAACATCGCCCTCGAGATCCCCGAGTGGGACCAGGACCTGTGCATTCAATGCGGCAAGTGCGTGCTGGTGTGTCCGCACAGCGTGATCCGCGCCAAGGTCTACGACGACAGCTACCTGGGCGGCGCCCCCGCCACCTTCAAGGCCGTCGCCGCGCGCTGGAAGGACATGAAGGACCGCAAGTACACCCTGCAAGTGGCGCCCGAGGATTGCACCGGCTGCACCCTGTGCGTGCAGGTGTGTCCGGCCAAGAGCAAGAGCGAAGTGAAGCACCGCGCCATCAACATGGTGGCGCAGCCGCCCATCCGTGAATCGGAAGCCGCCAATTGGGAGTTCTTCCTGAAGATCCCCGACACCGGCCGCGCGGCCCTCTCCATGAGCCAGGTGAAGGACGTGCAGTTGCTCCAGCCGCTGTTCGAATTCTCCGGCGCCTGCGCGGGCTGCGGCGAAACCCCGTACGTGAAGCTGATGACCCAGCTTTTCGGCGACCGCATGCTGGTGGCCAACGCCACGGGCTGCTCCTCCATCTACGGCGGCAACCTGCCCACGACGCCGTATTGCACCAACGAACTGGGCCGCGGACCCGCCTGGTCGAATTCGCTGTTTGAAGACAACGCCGAGTTCGGCCTGGGCATGCGCCTGGCGGTGGACAAGCAGAACGAATTTGCGCGCGAGCTGGTCTGGCGCCTGGGATTCGATATCGGCGAAACGCTGGCCCACGCCATCCTCAACGCCGACCAGAAAACCGAGCCCGGCGTCTTCGAGCAGCGCGAGCGTGTCAAACTGCTGAAGGAAAAACTGGCCGCGATCGACAAGCGCGAAGCACGCGACTTGCTGAGCATCGCCGATTCGCTCGTGAAAAAGAGCGTGTGGATCGTGGGCGGCGATGGCTGGGCCTACGATATCGGCTACGGCGGCCTGGACCACGTGCTCGCTTCCGGGCGCAATGTCAACGTCCTGGTGCTCGATACCGAGGTCTACTCCAATACCGGCGGCCAGGCGTCGAAATCCACTCCGCGCGGCGCGGTGGCCAAATTCGCGGCCGGCGGCAAGCCCGTGGGCAAGAAGGATCTCGCCATGATGGCGGTGAGCTACGGCAGCGTCTACGTGGCGCGCGTGGCCATGGGCGCGGGAGACATGCACACGGTCAAAGCCTTCCTCGAAGCGGAAGCCTTCGACGGGCCGTCGCTCATCATCGCCTACAGCCATTGCATCGCGCACGGCTACGACATGGCCTTCGGCATGGAGCAGCAAAAAGCCGCCGTCAACTCCGGCTACTGGCCGCTGTTCCGCTACAATCCCGAGCTCACCGCGCAGAATAAGAACCCCTTCCAGCTCGATTCGCGGCCGGCCACCATCCCGCTCAAGGACTACATTTACAACGAAACGCGCTACACCATGCTGGCCAAGAGCAATCCCGACCATGCGCGGAAACTGCTGGGGCTGGCAGAGGAAGATGTCGCCAGCCATTGGAAGCTGTACGACTATCTGGCGCACGAGCCGGTCTCGGGCGCGGAGGTGAAGAAATGATCGACCTCACCAAGACCATCGACCTTTCCACGACGTATCTCGGCCTCAAGCTCAAAAATCCGCTGGTGGCCTCCAGCTCGCCGTTGTGCGAGGACGTGGCCAACATCCGCCGACTGGAGGACGCGGGCGCCTCCGCCGTGGTGCTGCATTCGCTGTTCGAGGAGCAGATCGAAGTCGATAGCGACGAGCTCGATCGCTTCATCCGCGAAGGCTCGGAAATCTCCGCCGAATCCATCACCCACTTCCCCGAGATGACCCATCGGGTGATGGGGCCCGACGCCTACCTGGGACATATCGTGAAGTGCAAGCAGGCGGTCGCCATCCCGGTGATCGCCAGCCTCAACGGCACCACCGGCGGCGGCTGGCTGAGCTACGCGAAGCAGATGGAACAGGCCGGCGCCGATGCGCTCGAGCTCAACATCTATTACATTCCCGTGGACCCCAACGTTTCGGGCGAGCAGGTGGAGCGCAGGTACGTCGACCTGGTGCAGGCGGTCAAGGCCGAGGTCAAGATCCCCGTGGCCGTCAAGCTGGGCCCGTATTTCAGCTCCATGGGCAACGTGGCCCAGAAACTCGACACGGCCGGCGCCAACGGCCTGGTGGTCTTCAACCGCTTCTACCAGCCGGATTTCGACCTGGAAGCGCTGGAAGTGGTGCCCAACCTGATGCTCAGCAATTCGCATGAATTGCTGCTGCGGCTGCACTGGATCGCCGTGCTGTACGGCGGCGTGAAGGCCGATCTCGCCCTCACCGGCGGCGTCCACACCGCGACCGATGTCGTGAAGGCCATGATGGCCGGCGCCAAAGTTGCCATGATGACTTCCGCCCTGCTCAAGCGCGGCATCGGGTATCTCGACACGCTCGCCACCGAACTGCTGATCTGGATGGGCGAGCACGAGTACGATTCCATCAGGCAGATGCAGGGCAGCATGAGCCGCAACGCCGTCCCGCAGCCCGGCGCCTTCGAGCGCGCCAATTACATGAAGGTGCTCAGCTCCTACGCCATGCGGTAACCGTGGGATAGGCCTCCTGGCCTGTCCAGGGCGGGCAGGCGAACCGCCTGCCGCGCCCCTGCGGCCCCGGCCCCGCCGCCCTGCGGACTTGTCCTCCCGGCCGGAAGTGCTTACAATGTGGTTACGGAGCCCACCCGCACATGAAACTCGCATTGGTCCCTATCGGCAACTCGCGCGGTATCCGCATCCCCAAGACATTGATCGAGCAATGTGGTTTTGGCAAGACGGTCGAGGTTCGAATTGAACAGGATCGTCTGGTGATTCAGCCCGACCGCACGGTGCGCCAAGGCTGGGACGCTGCGTTTCGGGCCGCGGTCCGGCCGGCCAAGGACGAATTGCTGCTCGACCCGGCGCCATCGAATGAATTCGATCGCAAGGACTGGCGGTGGTAAGCGAGCCGCAGCGGGATGAGGTCTGGCTGATCTCCTTGGACCCAACCCAGGGATCGGAAATCCAAAAGACTCGCCCGTGCCTGGTCGTTTCGCCCGATGAGATGAATCGGCATGTGCGTACCGTCATCGTCGCTCCCATGACCACCGCCGAGCGCCGCTACCCCACGCGTTTCAACCTGACATTCCAGGGCAAGCGCGGGCAGGTCGCCCTCGACGAACTTCGTGCCGTGGACCGGCAGCGCCTGGTTCGCAAGTTGGGTGCCGTGTCCGGGAAAACCGCGGAGGCGGTTTCCGCGCTGCTGGTGGAGATCTTCACCCGCCGGTAACGTCGGCTTCTATCGCTGGCGGTCCCGCTATTTTCCGCCGTAGGTGATGGTAAAGGTACCCGTTTCATCCACGATGCTGTAGCCGGCGGGCACCAGGAACAGGCTGGCATCCGGCTCCACCCGGCTCAGGTTAGCGACCTTCATCGTGTTTACGCCAGATCGCGGGTCGTTGGTGGTCGACAGCACGATGAGCCCGAGGTCGGGCGATCGCCACGTTTCCGAAACCACCGTGATGGGAGCATCGTTGCCTTGCATGCCGGCCGGGTAAACCATGGTCATGCGCCGGCCTTCCACCAGGACGCCATCGATCGTCTGCGTTCCCAGGGACTCGTTGGTGGTTTGGGGCCGCGCCGCGCCCATGCCTATCGTGGAGCCGTTCACGACGCGAACCGTTCCCGCCACCATGGGGGGACCCGCGAGTGTCCCTCCCCCTTCGCTGCCCATGCCACGGCCCGCGCCCCGGCCCGCTCCTACGTTGGCCCCGTCAACCGCCGGGCGAACCTGGCGCGGCCCCGGCGGCGGCGGCAACGCCACGCGGTGCGCCACCTGCTTTTCGGGATCGAGCGTGTATTGATAGCCCGCCACCGGATCGGTGATCTGCATGATCGCCGGCGCGTTCGCCATGGAGGCCGGCCCCATCGGGCGCTCGGTGCGGGTGCGCCCCTGCGAGTCCCGCCAGGTCTTCTGCCCCGGCATTTTCTGCGTGATGTGGCTCCCATCGGGCAGCGTCTGCACCCGCTCGGAGACCTGCTCGCCCGAATAGGGCGCTCCGGTCACCGCGGGCGGCATGAACGACGGTCCACTGAATGAGGCCGATCCGCGGAACGTGCCGTCCGCCGCGGTGCCCGCCGATGTGGACATCTGCCCGTACGCCGCAAAAGCGAGGAGCGTCAACAGCCCTGTCAGAATCCCGACACGAAATTTCATCGCCGCCTCTCAGTTATGGAGTGTAGTAGGCCCGCGCCCCGATGGCAAGCGCGCCTGCAGCGCCTTCATCGAGAGCGCGATGCGCTTCGCCTTGGGGTCCGCGCTTAGCACGCGCACGCTCACGATTTGCCCCGCCTTCACCACGTCGCTCGGATCTTTCACGTACCGGTTGGCCAGCTCGCTCACATGCACCAGCCCGTCGTGATGCACTCCCACATCCACGAACGCGCCGAACCGCGTGACGTTGGTGACCACCCCCTCCAGCGTCATCCCCGGCTTGAGGTCGCCGATCTCCCTGACGTCCTCGCGCCACTGAGGCGCCGCGAACTTCTCGCGCGGATCGCGCCCCGGCTTGCGCAGCTCTTCGCGGATATCGCCCAGCGTATACATCCCCACGGTTTCCGTCGCAAAGCCTTCGAGCTTGATTTTCTCGATCAACTCCGGCCGCGCGATCAGATCGCTCACCGTCGCGCCCAGCGATGCCGCCATCTTCTCCACCACGGGGTACGACTCCGGATGCACCGCCGTCCTATCGAGCGGATTCTCACCGCCCGGAATCCGCAGGAAGCCCGCCGCCTGCTCGAAGGTCTTCGGCCCGAAGCCGGCGACCGACTTCAGCTCCGCCCGCGAGCCGAACCGTCCCTTTTCGTCGCGGTGCGCCACCACCCGCCGCGCGGTCCGCTCGTTGATCCCCGCCACGTAGCGCAGCAGCGCCCAGGAAGCGGTGTTCAAGTCCACCCCGACGCGGTTCACGCAGGATTCCACGGCCGCTTCCAGGCTCTGCTTGAGCCGCCGCTGATCCACGTCGTGCTGGTACTGTCCCACCCCGATCGATTTCGGGTCCACCTTCACCAGTTCCGCCAGCGGGTCCTGCAGCCGCCGGGCGATTGAAATGGCCCCGCGCACGGTCAGATCGAGATCCGGAAACTCCTCGCGCGCGATGTCCGACGCCGAATAAACCGACGCGCCCGATTCGCTCACCGTGACGCTGAAAATCTTGCGGCCCGTTTCGCGGAGGAAGTCGGCGACCAGGGCGGCCGTCTCGCGCGAGGCCGTGCCATTGCCGATGGCGATCGCCTGCACGCGGTGCCGCTCGATGAGCGCAGCCAGCGTTTTCCCGCTCCCGGCCCGGTCGTTCCTCGGCTCGAACGGATAGATCACCGCGTTTTCCAGGAACTTGCCCGTGTCGTCCACCACCGCGATTTTGCAGCCGGTCCGTATGCCCGGGTCCAGGGCCAGCACCGTCAGCCTGCCGGCGGGAGGCGCCAGCAGCAGGTTTTCCAGGTTCTCGCCAAACACCCGGATCGCTTCTTCGTCGGAGCGCTCCTTCAATTCCTGGCGCACTTCGGTCTGGATGGAAGGATTCAGCAGCCGGTCGTAGGAATCCTCGATCGCCCGCTCCAGGTGCGGCCTCCATTCGCCCGCCGCGCGCACCACGCGCGCGCGCAGCCAGTCGAGCGGTTTCCGCGGGTCCATCTCGATCTCGAAGGCGAGCACGCCTTCCCTGGCTCCGCGCCGGATGGCCAGCATACGGTGCGAAGGGATCCGGCTTACCGGCTCGCTGAATGCGGCATACATTCTGAACTTGCCCTCCGGGTCCGCGGCGCCCTCGATGGCGCGGCTCACCACGGCGCCTTCCGCCGTCATCATGGAGCGCACCGCCTTGCGGAATTCGGCGCGCTCGCTGATCCACTCCGCGACAATGTGCCGCGCCCCTTCCAGCGCTTCCTCCGCCGGCCCGAACGTGGCTGCATATTCCATGAGCCGCCGGCCGCCCGTCTGGTCCCATAAATACTGCGCCAGGGGTTCATAGCCCTTCTCGCGCGCGATCGATGCCTTGGTCCGCCGCTTCGGCTTATAGGGCAGGTACAGGTCTTCCAGCTCGTTTTTTTCCAGCGCCGCCCGGATGCGCGCTCCCAGTTCCGGCGTCAGCTTTCCCTGCTCCTCGATGGTGCGCAGCACCGTCTCCCGGCGCTCCTCCAGCTCGCGAAAATACTCCACCTTGTCCTGGATCTCGCGGATCCGCACTTCGTCCAGGTTGCCGGTAGCTTCCTTGCGGTACCGCGCGATGAAAGGCACGGTCGCTCCCTCGTCGAGCAGCCCGATCGCCGCCGCCATCCCGGGCAAGGGAACGTTCAATTGCCGGGAAATATGAGCCAGTACCGCGCCAGAAAGCGTCTTCATCCCGTGCCGCTTCTCAGAGGTACTTCACGAACAGCACCGCATTGCCGCGCTCGTTGTACAAGAGTTCGTCCACCAGGTTGCGCGTCATGAGGATGCCGAAGCCGCCCGGACGCTGTCCCATTTCCACGCGCACCTCCACGTGCTTGATGGGCGAGCCATCGGGATTGGAAATCGCCGCGTGCGGGAGGAAGTCGAGCGAAAATCCCTTCCCCGGGTCGTGGATGTGCACGATCAACATGCGCGCCCCGCGTACCAGCGATACCCGCACGTGTTTCTTCGGGTCCTGCTTCCCGCCGTGCTCGATGGCATTCATCAGCAGCTCGCGAAAGGCCGCGGCGATATCCTCGCGCGCGTGCGCCGCCACGTCGGCCTCCGCCTCGCGCAGGAATTGCGTCGCGCGCTCGGCGGCATTCATCTTGCAGCGGATCTCGAGGGTGATCCACTCCGGCCGCGCCGAGAGCACGCGGATATCGTCCTGCCACGAGGTCGCCTCCAGCGCCTGCTGCACCATGTCGGCCAGCGCTGCCTCCGCCAGCGGCTTGTGGAAGTAGCTGTACGCGCGCCCCCGGATGGCTCCGATGACCTGCGCAAGGTCGGGCTCGCCGGTGAGAATCACTCTCGTCTGCGGCCGGATGGCCCGCACGCGCCGCAGCAGTTTCAGCCCATCGAGGCCGTTGCGCCCCTGGCCGGCCACCACCACGTCGCAGGGCGAGCGGCGCAGCTGGACCAGAGCCTCCTCCCCGTCATAGCTGTCCCGAATGCGGCGATCGCCACGCTGCAGGACGCTCGAGAGGAGTTCGTGCACCGAACGGTCGCTATCCACCACCAGCAGGCTGCGCGGCTTCAAAAATGTCCCCCTCTCTAATTTAGCCGACGTACGCCACTCCTGGTCCGTAACAACACGTAACTTCCTGGCGGCGGCCCGCATCTAAAATCAAGTCATGGTGTGTCGATGCGATTCCCGGCTTCTGGCCGCGCTGTTGCTCAGCGCCGGCATGGCCCACGCCCAATACCCTCCCGGGGGTTATCCGCCGGGGGGCTATCCACCCGGAGGCAGCCGCAGCCCGGGCGGCATTCCCATGCCCGGCCGGAAGGGCAGCAGCAAGCCGCAGAAGGCCGACCAGAATCAGCCGCTGCCCAATTTTCGCGGCCGGCTGAAACAGATGGATGCCAAGTCCATCACCCTGGAACTGGACGACAACCGGGTGCTGGAATTCAAGCGCACGGACAAGACCAAATTCTACAAGAACGGCGATGAGCTGAAATCGCCCACCTTCGCCGCCGGCGACCAGATCTCGGTCGAAGGCCCGCAGGATGCCGAAGGCTACATGACGGCCGTGAACGTGTACTGGGAGAAGGGCGCAACCGCCGCCACCGCGAAGGACAGCGGCGCCGTGGATACCTGGAAAGATGCCCCGCCCGCGGCCGCGGAAAAGGCCCCCGAGAAGGCCACCGAAGTGGCGCCGCCCGCCGCCAGGCCGGACGCCGAGGATCCGGGACGTCCCAAGTTGGTGCGGGGCAAGCCGGCCGACCCGGCGCGCCAGCATGCGCCCCCGGCGCCGGAGCAGACCGCGCCGCCACAGCAAGCCGCCGCCAACGCGCCGCCGGAAATCCTGCGCGCGGACGCACCGGCGCCGGCCGCCATTCCCGTTTCGCCCAGCATCCGGCGCGGCGATGACGATAGCGTGATGGTTCCGCAGCGCGCGCTCGACCCGCTGATCCGCAAAGCTACCGAAGCGGCCCTGGACTTCACCGAGACCTTGCCCGATTACGTGTGCCAGGAAGTCATGTCGCGCTACCAGAGCGATACGCGTCCCGCCAACTGGCAACCGCTCGACGTAATCACCGCCGCGGTGGTCTACGAAAAAGGAAAAGAGGATTATCGCGATCTGGCCAAGAACGGCAAGCCCGTGAAGGGGCGCATGGAAGATCTCTCCGGCGCCTGGTCCACGGGCGAATTCGGCACCGTGCTGATCGACCTGTTTTCTCCCGCCACCGCGGCCGCGTTCCATTACCGCAAAGACGCCCGCGCGGGCGGGGTCAGCGCCAAGGTCTACGATTTCGACGTCACCCGCGAGCACTCCCATTGGACCATCCACCAGGCCTCCCAGACGTACGACCCCGCGTTTAAAGGCGCCGTGTGGATCGATCCCGCGACCGCGCGCGTCCTGCGCATCGAGATGCAGGCGTATGGATTCCCCGACGAGTTCCCCACCGACCACGTGGAATCCGCCACCGATTACGAGTACATTCGCCTGGGGGATACGAAGCAGTATCTGTTGCCCGTACACGCCGAAACGCTGGGTTGCCAGCGCGGCTCCAATTTGTGCAGCCGCAATAGCATCGATTTCCGCAATTATCACAAGTACAGCGGCGAATCGACCATCAAGTTCGGAGATATCAAAGAGGTCAAACAGTAGCGCAGTGGGATTTCACCGCCGAGACGCCGAGGCGCCGGGAAACTGGCCCGTTCTGGCGCTGGTCCTCATCTCCCTGGGCGCCGCCGCGGCCCAGCCGGATGCCCCGAAACCGGCATTCGACGTCGCTTCCGTCAAGCCCAGCCCTCGCGATTCCGGCCGGGACCGCCTCGATATCAACCTGGGGACCGCCCGGCACGGAACCGTCACCCTGGGCAACGCCACCCTGAGCGAGTGCATCCGGTATGCGTACGGCCTGTCGAGTGAGGACCAGATCTCGGGACCGGATTGGACACGCGACCGCGACCTGCGAGTCGACATCACCGCCAAGGCTCCGCCCGAAACGCCGCTGGACCAGCTCCTGCTGATGACTCAGCGTTTGCTTACGGAGCGCTTCCTGCTGACCATGCATCGCGAGCAGAAGGCGGTCGCTCATGGCGAGCTGGTGGTGTTCAGGAACGGGCCGAAACGCTGCGACTCGCAACAGGAAGGTCCGTCCACGCTGAAGGTCTACGGGCGCGGTCGCATGGCGTACGACCATTTGCCGATGCGCACCCTGGCTGTGCTTCTTTCCCGCCAGTTGCGCCAGACTGTGCTCGATCGGACCGGCTTAGCCGGGTACTACAACATCGACCTGGAGTGGACGCCCGATGACCTCGAACCCACACCCACGCCAGGCAGAGCCGATGCCGCGCCCGCCCGCGAGTCCGCGGACCTGTTGGAGCATCCGAATATCTTCAGCCCGCCGCAGCAGCAAAT
>JADGNR010000093.1 GCA_017883415.1 Bryobacteraceae bacterium
GGCGCCGTGGCCACCATATCGACGCCATACAGCGGGACTGCGCCGATCCCCGCCAGCGTTGCCTGCGCCTCGATCACCGGCAGAAAGCGCGCCTCCAACGGCAGGGCGGAGAGCTTCGCGATCCAGCGCTGGTCGATGCCGCCGTTGGCGAGGATTTCGAAGTCGGTCTTGCCGGCGAGCGTTTCCATGGAGGAGCGAAACGAACCGGTGGCGGCATCGCCGGCCAGATCGATGGCCACCATCACGGCCACGCCCAAGGCCACCGAGACGACGGTCAGCGCCGTGCGCAGAGGATCGCGGCCGAGCGGGCGAAGGATCAGCGATCGCAGGAGCTTCATCGGCGGTCGATGGATTGGATGCGTCCATCGCGCAGGCCCACGCGAACGCTCGCGATGGCGGCGGCTTCGGCGCTGTGGGTGGCCATCAGGACGGTGGCCCCGAAATCGGTGGCGGCCTGGTGGAGCAGCGCGAGCACCTGGTCGCCGCTGGCCGTGTCGAGATTGCCCGTGGGCTCGTCGGCGATGAGGATATCGGGCGAATGCACCAGCGCGCGGGCCAGGGCCACGCGCTGCGCCTGGCCGCCGGAAAGCTGGTACGGCAGGCTGGCGGATTTGTCTTCGAGATCCACCCAGCGGAGGCGGTCGCGTGCCGTTCGGGCGGCTTCGGGCGCGCGCGAAAGTAGCAGCGGCAGTTCCACGTTCTCCAGCGCCGTCAGGGTGGGGAGCAACTGGAAGAACTGAAAGACGAAACCTACGCGCGTGCGGCGCAGCCGGGTGAGCTCCGCTTCCCGGAGCGAGGCGGTGGCGCGGCCGTCGATGAGCACCTCGCCCGTGGTGGGGAAATCCATAGCGCCGGCGAGATTGAGCAGCGTGGTCTTGCCGCAGCCGCTGCGGCCCACCAGCGCCGTGACCGTGCCGGCCACGGCCGCCAGCGAGATATCGTGCAAGACCTCGACCGGCTGCCCTCCGTTGCGATAGACTTTCGAGACTTCGCGCAGTTCCAGGCGGGGTGACGGCATCTGTTCCCATTTTATGGGACCGGTCCGCCCTCCGCCGGTCCGCCGCCGAGCCACAGACTACAGCCACAGACTACACCGTGCCGCAGACAGCGTACAGGTTACAATAAACAGCAACTCGATGGCTGCCCGGCTACATCCCGCACCCTGGCGACCGCCGGAGATTGTCGACCTGCGGCGGTTTACCGCCCGTGACCTGGACCCACTGCTCCAGGAGGAAACCCAGTCCTGGCGGGACTCCCTCGATTGGGATTTCGAAAAATCGGCCGACCTGGTGCGCCGCTTCGTAGACCTGCGCGCGCTGCACGGCGCCGCGCTGGTCGAAGACGGCGAAGTGGCGGGGTACCTGTACTACGTGCTGGAAGAGAACAAGGGTCTCATCGGCGATCTCTACGTGCGCCTGGACCTGCGTACGCCGGAGCGCGAGAACCGGCTGCTGGAATCGGCGCTGGCCTCCATCATGGCCAACGCCTCCATCGGCCGCATCGAATCGCAGCTCATGATGCTCGCTTTCGTTCCCGGCCGGACCTTGCCGTCCGACGACTGCCTGAGCACCTACGAGCGTAACTTCATGCGCGTGGATTTGCGGCGCGCCTCCTTCGCGCCGGGGAACGTGCGCCGGGCGATGTACCTCGAGAAGTGGTCCGACCACTACCAGGACGCGGCGGCGCAGTTGATCGCCGCCTCCTATGCCGGCCACATCGACAGCCGCATCAACGACCAGTACCGCAGCGCGGCGGGCGCGCGCCGGTTCCTGTACAACATCGTGCAGTATCCCGGTTGCGGCGCCTTCTTCCGGCCGGCATCGTTCGCCGCCTTTGAAGCCGTGAGCGGGCGCATGTGCGGCATCTCGCTCACCAGCCTGGTGGCCCCGGAGTGCGGCCACATCACGCAGATCTGCGTGTCGCCCGCGGTGCGGGGCACGGGCATCGGGCACGAGTTGCTGCGCCAATCGCTCACCGCGCTGCGGGATATGGGTTGCCGCTCCGCGAGCCTCACGGTGACGGCGGCCAACGAAGACGCCGTGACCCTGTATGAGCGCGTGGGATTCTACACCGCGCAGCGGTTTTCGGCCTACGTCTGGGAAGGGTTCTAGGGGCACGGAAGCGTTGCATCCTCACCGCAACGCAAGCTGTGCGAACAGATCGGATGGCTATGCCAAGACTTCTGCTGATCACCGCCTCTTCGCCCGAGATTCAGCAAGTGCGCAGGTCGCGGGTCCTCAACTTTCAGCAGATTACCATGCCCTATCTGGCCGCCCGGGTTCCTCCCGATTGGCATGTAACTCACGTCGATGAAGAAGCAGAGAAACTCGACTGGAATATCGAGGCCGACTTAGTCGGGATTACATTTCACACACCAAGCGCGAATCATGCCTATCACCTTGCTGCGCATTTCAGATCGCGAGGTGCGTGTGTGGCCATGGGCGGCCCGCATGTAACATTGTTACCCGAGGAGGCTGGCCGGCATGCCGACGTGATATTCATTGGAGAAGCCGAAGGTCTGTGGGAAGAATTCTTGCAGGGGTTTGTAGCGGGCGCTTATCATCGTGTGTATCGGCAGACTGGCGCGCCGTCTCTGGAAAGAGCTCCCATGGCGCGCAAGGCGCTGTTTCACAGGAACGACCACACGAGCGGTGTTTTGTTTGCCACCCGGGGATGTCCGAACCACTGCGATTTCTGTACCGTTGCCGTAATGTACCGGGACGGGCTGCGTAAGCGGCCCATCGCCGAGGTTGCTGCGGAATGTGCTTCGTTCCAGGGGAAAGTAATTATCTTCTGGGACGATAACATCACGGCGGATCGTGCGTATGCTAAGGAGTTGTTTCGTGCCATCGCTCCCTGCCAGAAGTGGTGGAGCAGTCAGGCTGGTATCCATGCCGGCCGGGACGATGAGCTTTTGGAAGCGGCCGCCAGCAGCGGATGTAAGCAACTATTCTTGGGGCTTGAGTCGATCTCCCAGTCCAGCATGGGTGAGGTGCATAAAGGGTTCAATCGGGTAGAAGAGTATGCCCGGATTATCAAACGCATCCATGGACACGGGATCGCTGTACAGGCGGGGATGGTCTTCGGCTTTGATCACGACACCCATGAGATATTCAAGGACACCCTCGATTTCCTGGAAGAAACAGGGGTTCAGAATGCGACCTTCAACATTCTGACGCCGTATCCTGGTACACCCCTCTTTCGAAGGCTGGAAGGCGAAGGGCGCATATTGACGCGGGATTGGCCAAAGTATAACAGCCGCACCGAGGTAGTCTATCAACCAAAGCAAATGAGCACTGCGGAACTGATAGCCGGATTTCGGTATGCGAATGAGCGGTTTTATTCTCTGCCCAGCATGGCGCGGCGCCTGGCGCGATCGCCGGTTCAGATATGGTGGACGTTGCCGTTGAACCTGGCGTACGGTTGGCGGGCATTGGCGGAGGCTACTTGATCTTCTCCCCGGTCGCGCTGTCGAACACCGCGTTCCGCAGAAACTGCTCGGTGGTCCAAGGGGGCCCGCCACCCTCCAGGTATTTATGGAACCACTCCAGATGCGCCGTGTAGTAGAGCGCCATCTCGTACCAGTCCGGCCAGTGCCCCGCGTTGGAATACACGACCAGCCGTGAAGGCACGTTCTTCTTCTGCAGAGCGGTAAAGAACTCCAGGCTCTGCGTATACGGCACGCGGTAGTCGCGCTCCCCGGTGATGACCAGGCATGGCGTCTTGAAGTTGTCCGCGTATTTGGCCGGGTTGAACTTCTCGTACTGCGCCGAGTTCCACGGCTGCCCCTTGAGATCCCATTCCGGGAACCACAACTCTTCGGTGGCGCCGTACATCGCCGGCAGGTCAAACAGGCCCATCATGGAGGCAATGGCCTTGAACCGGTCCGTGTGGCCCTCGAACCAATCCATCATGTAGCCGCCGTACGACCAGCCCATCGCCCCCATGCGGCTGCCGTCCACGTAGGAGAGGCCGGCCAATCCATCCGTCACCTTCATGAGGTCTTCGAACACCTGCCCGCCGAAGTCGCCCGATATCTCGGCGGTGAACTCCTGGCCGTAACCGGTGGACCCGTGAGGATTCGCGAACGCCACCACGTACCCGGCTCCGGGGTACACCTGCCAATCGCCGCGGAACGAATCCGCCCACTGCGATTGCGGCCCGCCGTGTACGTTCAATATGAGCGGATACTTGCGGCCGGGAGCGAAATTGTGCGGCTTCACCACAAACGTCTCGATCTTGGCGCCCCCCGCGCCGGGAAACCACATGCGCTCGGCGGCCGGCATGTCCACTTCGTCCACCACGGCGTCGTTGAAGTGGGAAAGGCGCAGCGAAGCGCCCGCCGCGCCGCCCTCAATACCGGCGGCGAAAATTTCGTGCGGGTCTGAAACGGAGCTGCGCACGTAGACCATCCGCCTGCCGTCCTTCGACACCGCGAAATCGGTGATGGCCCTGTCCACCAAAATCCGGCGCGCGCTCCCCGTATCGAGCGCAAGTTGAAACACCGGCTGGTCCCCCTCTACCGGCGCCGAAAAGTAGATGGACTTCGAATCCGCCGCCCAGTGAAAGTCGTCCACCCAGTTGCGGAAGCTCTCCGTCAACACGCGCGACGTGCCGAGGGCGCGGTCGTACAGCGCCAGCCGGAACAGGTCGGATTCGTAGCCGGCCTGCTTCTGCATGCGGTAAGCGATGTAGCGGCCATCCGGCGAATACTGCGGGTGGCCGTCGTAAGCCGGATTCGAAGCCGTGATGTTCTTCGGCTGGCCGGAGCCGGAGACGGGAACCAGCCATACGTCGTTGTTGGTCGAAGAGGCGGCTTGCGCATCGTGGTTGGAGACGAAAGCCAGCTCCGCGCTGTCGGGTGAAAAGTCGTACTGCACCGCGCCGCCCAACTGGAACGGCGGGGAATCGAACTCGCCCGGCGTCATGTCGCGGACCTTGCCCGTCGACGCGTCGGCCAGCAGCACGTGCGTGCGCTTCCCGTCTTTCCATTCCGTCCAGTGGCGGAACAACAGCGAATCGGCCATGTGGGCTTGCAGCTTGCCCTTGCTCCAGCGGTCGGCGACCTTCTTATTGCACGCATCGTCGGCGCCGCACTCGGGGTAGACGTCGCTCGAAACCGCAATCCACTTGCCGTCGGGCGACCACCGCGGGTCCGAGACGCCCGTGGAAATATTCGTGAGCCTGCGCGCCTCGCCGCCATCGACCGCCAGCAGGTAAAGATTCGCCGTGCCGTCGCGCGAAGAAACGAACGCCAGTTGCCGGCCATCGGGCGAAACCGCGGGCGACGATTCGCCCTTCTCGTGCGACGTCAACTGGCGCGGCTCCCCGCCCCCGGCGCTCATCATCCAGATATGGGTGGCGCTTTTGGCCTTCGGCAGATCGCGGGCGGTCACCGTGAAGTACACCGTCTTGCCATCCGGCGCCAGAGTCAGTTCCCGCACCTGGCGCAGCCGGTACAGATCTTCGATGGTGAACGCCCGCTTCGCGGCGTAAGCGCCGGCGCACAGAAGTGCGGACGCGGCACATGCGGCCAGTCTTCGCATCATGATTTCTACTTTACCCCCGCGCCGGGGAGCGTGCGCCGGCCTGTTGCGGCGCCTCTTCCCATCCGCCATCGTTCGCCGCCTTAGAAGCCGTGAGCGGGCTCCCCAGAAGGCCCTTTGGGGCCAGTTTCCGAGTGGGGGACCATCTGTCCGGAGGTGCCCATAACTTCCCGGAACCGGGCTCGTGGCTCAACGAGGAAATTACGTGGCGCGGAATGGCGCGGAATGAAATTGACAATTTCGACGGAGCCGGATACAGTTGAGGCAGTGCGCTAACAGGGCGTCTCCTACCCGCGGCAAGGGAAGCATCCCACCTGTTTTCGTTTTTAGGCGTACGTTACCTTCTTTCAGCCTGGTATCAGCGGGACACCGGCAAATATGAAAGGAGGCCTTGTGACCCCGTCGAAGTTCTTACCCCTTCACTCGTCTTTTGAATCCATCCGGAAGCAAGCAAAGAAACTGGCGCGCCAGTTCGCCGCCGCCGACGCGGATGCACTCGCCCGTGTGCATGCGCAATTGCCGGCTCCGGCCCTTCCTCTATCGTTACGCGACGCGCAGTTGGTGCTCGCCCGAGAATACGGTTTCGCCGGCTGGCAGGATCTTCGCGCCGCAGTCCTCCGCCTGGAAGGCAAGGGCTTGGAGTGGGCCGCCGCGGAGGCGGAGCGCGCCATCCATGACAACAAGGTCGAACGATTAAGGCAATTCGTTCAGGAGTATCCTGCGCTTCTATCGTGGCGCGATGATTCCGGAGAATCATTACTTGGGTTTGCCACCGGCTCGTTTGGTGACAGCGGCGATCCTTACCGGGAGAAGATGTTCACGCGCATCGACTGCGCCGAGTTTCTCCTGGATGCGGGCTCTACAGTAGAGCCGGCGATATGGGAGGGCGCGATTAGCGCCCGCGCGAGGGGAGTGTTGCAGCTTCTCTTGCGCAAGGGTGTTCTGCCGCGCACGCTGGATGTTCTCGCAGCGCTGGGTGACATCGACGGCGTACGTGATTGTCTTGAGTCAACACGCCCCGGTGGCGATGTCGCCACCGTCACGCATGCGTTCCTTTGTGCCGGCGGTTTTCAGCATAAGGCGGTCGCCGCTCTCCTTCTCAGCCGTTGCATCGAGCTCGACCCCGCGCTCGGCGAGCGAGTGGAGAAATGGCGTGGACGAAGCGCGTTCATCGATTACTTGGCCGAACATCCAGTCTACGGAAGCCCCTGGCGGACGGTCGTTATGAACGAACTGCAAGCGGCGATGGATGGAAATGACCTAGAAGAGTTCAACCGGTGGCTACAGCGGGAACCCGATCTGCTCGGCGAATCCAATGTCGGGCTTCAGGTGGGGTTAATTGAGAATGCGGCGTACAACGATCGGGGACCTTTCATCGCTCGACTGATAGAGCTCAGTCCCCCGCTAAGGGTGAAGCGCCCACCTTCGTCCGCGCTGGAATTCGCGCTGGAGTATGGGAACGCGCATCTCATCCCTCTATTGACTCAGATTTGGCCGCTGCCCGACGATCTTCCTCACGCGGCCGGCGTAGGGGACTTCGCGCGAGTCAGGGGTTGGTTTGATGAAGCCGGCCGTCCGAGGCTGGGGAGCATCAGTCAGCATCACCCGACCAACCATCCTTCCTGGCTCCGGAATCTTCATTGGATGCCCCCGAACGCCCATCACGTCCTGGACGTCGCGTTGGCATGGGCGTGCATGAATCGCCGGTTTGAGATTGCGGATTTTCTGCTGGAGCACGGAGCCAACATCAATACGGACTGGAGCACGCACGAGCCGGCAAGCATCTTGCATGAGTGCGCCGTCCACGCGAACTACGAAGCAGCGCAGTTTCTCATTGACCGCGGCATCGATATGACGATTCACGATTATCGCTGGAACGCGACCGCGGAGGGGTGGGCGCGCCACGCTGCCAAAGACACGAACATGGCGGACTTCCTGGCGCGTGCCGAGCGCGCACGAAAAGCGCAATCCCTTTGAACCGGAAACGATCATGGCGTTCGAGTTCCGACTCTGAGGGAGCAGGCCAAAAGCGCGTTCCAGGAACTTGCGAGGCGCTTCCGGCTGGATCACTCGGAAAGTGCCCGTGATTCGTGACAGATGCCCGGAAGTCCTGTTTGGGAACCAATGCCGGCGCCACTGGGAACACGCGCTTCCCATATTCGCCTGCCAACTGACCATCGGTTCCGCCCTACTTCACGCCCGACATCAACCGCACGGTGGGCTTGATCAGGATCACCAGCGCGATGGCGGCGGCGAAGGTGAAGGCGGCGACCGTGCCGAACAGAGTGGGCAGCGGCACGGAACTGTAGAACGAAGCCGCCTTGCCGGCCAGCCAGTTGCCGATGCTGTTCGACAGAAACCAGATGCCCATCATGAAGCCGGCGGCGCGGGCGGGCGCCAGCTTGCTCATGGCGCTCAGGCCCACCGGGCTGAGGCTCAGTTCGCCCAGGGCTTGCAACAGGTACGTGCCGATCAGCCACCACAGCGCCACCTGCGTGCCGCGCGCGGCCATCAAAGCCGCGGGAACCAGAATGAGAAACGCAAACCCGCCGAAGAACAGGGCCAACGCAAATTTCGTGGGGCTGGAGGGCTCGGCGCGCCGCCGGGCAAGCGCCAGCCACAGCCACGCGAAAACCGGCGCCAGCGCCACCACGAAGGTCGCTTCCACGTTCTGAAACCAGCTCGCCGGGAAAACGAAGCCCAGTACGTTGCGGTTGGTGGAGCGCTCGGCGAACAGGCTCAAGGTGGATCCGGCCTGCTCGAACGAGGCCCAGAAAAGGGAGGCCGCCACGAACAGCACGAAAACCGCGGCGGACCGCTTGCGTTCTTCGAGCGACCATCCCTTGCCGAAAATCAGCCAGGAGAAGACCACCACGGCAATCACCAGCAACCCCCAGCCGAGGCCGTTGGAAATAGACGTGGCGGTGAACTCGATCGTGCCCGTAGCGCCCAACACGGCCAGAATCGCGAACACGCTCAGCCCGCCGCCCACCACCAGCGCGGCGTTGCGCTTCTGCAGGCGGTCCGCGACCGCGTCGCCCGTCGAGGCCGGATGGAGCCCCGCGCTCCCCAGGTACCGGCCGCCCAGCACATACTGTACGAGCCCGGCCAGCATGCCCACGCCCGCCACGCCGAATCCCAGCCGCCAGCCGTACCGGTCGCCCACGTAGCCGCAGATGATGGGCGAGATCAGAGCCCCGAGATTGATCCCCATGTAGAACAAGGAGAAGCCGGAATCGCGGCGTGGATCTCCCGGCGCATAGAGCTGGCCCACGATCGTGCTTACGTTGCCCTTCAGCAGCCCCGTGCCCATCATCAGCAGCACCAGCCCGGCGTAGAACGACGTCTCGGCAGGGGCCACCAGGCAGAACTCTCCGGCGGCGATGAATACGCCGCCGATCAACACGGCGCGCCGCTGGCCCGTGATGCGGTCCGCCACCCACCCGCCGCCCAGGCACAACAGGTACACCATGGCGGTGTACAGGCCATAGACCGATCCGGCCTTGGAATCGCGGAAACCCAGGCCGCCCTCGCTGATCTTGTGGGTCATGTAATAGATCAGCAAAGCGCGCATGCCGTAGTAGCTGAACCGCTCCCACATCTCGGTGAAGAAGAGCGTCGCCAGCCCGCGGGGATGGCCAAAAAAACTCCGGTCGGCGCGCGCGGCTTCGAGCGAGGGGTCCAGGTTGGGGCGGTCGGCCATAGATTGCATCCAGTATAATCGGCCCCATGGTGCGCTGGCTGCCATTGAGGCGCTGGCCGCGCTGGCCCCGCGGATTGACGACGGGCGCGAAAGTTTTCTCGAGGGCCTGTCGGCCGTGTTCAGGGGCTCCCTGATTATATCGTTTTTGGTATATTGAAATGTGAGTTGGACGGTCGAGACCCTGAATGCAACCGTCGATGCGGAGGTCGAGGCCTTGCCCGAAGACATGCGGGCGAGGCTGGCGCGCATCGCGAAGCTCATCGAGGACAAGGGCCTGGAGCGTGTGGGCGAGCCGCACGTGAAGCATGTTGAGGGCCGCCTATGGGAAATGCGGCTGAAAGGCCGCAGGTGAATTTCGCGGGCGCTGTACGTAACGGCCGCGGGCCGGCGCGTCGTGATCGTCCGGGTCTTCGCGAAGAAAACGGAGAAGACGCCGCGCCGCGAGATAGATCTGGCCTTGTCCCGCGCGAAATCAGTTCCATGAGGGAGGTGTAGCAATGGCACGCATATCCGACATGCACAAGAAGTGGATGAAGGAGCCGAAGTACAAGAAGGCTTATGAGGCGCTGGAGGAGGAGTTTGTCCTGGCGTCGGCCGTGATGGATGTGCGGAACCGCGCCGGTCTTACCCAAGAGGAACTGGCCCGGAAGATGGGGACGACCCAGCCGGTTGTCGCGCGCCTGGAAAGCGGGCGCACGCGGCCGTCCATGCGGACGCTGGAGCGGCTGGCGGAAGCTACCGGGTCGCGCTTGCTCATCAGCTTCGAACCGCGCGACGGAAAGAGGCCTACGGGCTGAAAAGAAATCTGCTGTTCATCTCGCTGCCGCGGTAACTATTGAATTGCAGCTTGACGCCCGCGAAGCTTCTCTCGGTGGCCCGTGGCAGCTTCCCCTGGGTGCGCCTCGACCGGACCGACTTTCAAGATAGGAGGCCTACCCACTGGGAGTATAATCGGCCCCATGGTGCGCTGGTTTTTATTGATCTGTTGGACGCCGCTGCTCGCGGCGCAGGGCGACGAGATACGCGCGATGCTCCAGAATTCCCAGGCCGCCTGGAACCGCGGCGACCTGGCGGCGTTCGCTACCGACTACGAGGATTCGCCCGAAACCACCTTCATCGGCCGCGACGTCACGCACGGCGGCACGCAGGCGATCCTGGCCCGCTACCGCAAAGGCTACCCGACCCGCGAGGCCATGGGGACGCTGGCGTTTTCCGAAATCGAGGTGCGGCCGCTGGCGACGGGCGTGGCTCTGGCCACCGGGAAGTACGAACTGAAGCGCACGGCCGCCGGCGGAGGCGATGCCGCCGGGCGATTCACGCTGGTGCTGCGCAAGACTCCCGCGGGGTGGAAAATCATCCACGATCATTCGAGCTGAGCGCCCGTCAGAACTTCTTCAGCTCCTCCACCAGGGCGTCGAGGCCCTTGCGGATGTACAGATCGGAAAGCCGCTGCTCTTCGGCCGAGGGCGCCATCACTTTTTGCAGCAGCGCGTCGGACAGGTCCTGGCGGTTGGGCACCCACACTTTGCCGTCGGCGAATTCCACCTGGTTGACGAAGCCGGTCATCTTCTGGATGTTCACCGGCTGGCCGTTGCTCGAAAACTTCAGGGTGCTTTCCTGCAGCACGCGAGCCTGCTGTCCGGGCGGCAGGTAGAAATTGGAACCGGTCGAGGGCAGCGACCCGGCCATGTACGGGCGGCCCGACTGGTCGCTCAAGACCCAGCCCAACTCCACGTACTTCACTTGCTTGCCGGACTTGTTGCGGACCTCGATCGAGGGCGCGCGCGCTTCACTGCCGGCAATCTGCGCCCATCCCTGCACCGGTTCCACGGGCGAATCCGGGAATTGGAGGAACGCGAACCGCTCCTGGCGCTCCTGCACCAGGGCGGCGCTGGTCACGGCGCGGCCCCCCACGGACCGCATCCTCACGTCCAGTTGCGGGAGCGCGAACTGGCGATTGCGGCTCTCCAGCATTTCCTGCCGCAAGCCATCTTTGCCGGTTTGTGCCAGCACCCGTTTGAAATGCTCCCGGTCGCGCTGCGCTTCCAGTTCCCAGGCGGTCAGGGTGCGGCGCGAGTTGAGCCGGTCGGGCCCGAAGAAGGTGAGGTCCTGGAACAGCACGCCGTCCAGATTCACTTCCACCAGCGGGCCGCCGGCCACCTGCGTGGGCCGGATCAGTTGCATGTCGATGCGCACCGGGAACACTTCGCCCGGCCCCACGTTCAAGCTGGGGTAGGAGACCGAGCTCTTGCCGCCCAGCGTCACTTCCTGGGAAACCACGCGCAGCGTCACGCCGTGGATGCGGTTCTGGCTGATGTTGCGCAGTTGCAGCGACATGTGCAGATCCAGCACCATGGCCGCGCCGCGCGCCGTGCCGCGCGAATCGCCGGTCGAGATATTGAACAGCGCCACCGGCGAATCTTTGGGAAGATTGACGTTGACCGAGCCGGAGGAAAGCGGAGCATCCTGCGCCACCAGACATGCCGCGCCCAACAACCCCCATGCCGCCAACCGCTTTGTCATCTTACTGCGCATAAACGTTATTGATCGTCACCTGGCCGGTTTCCCGATCCAGGTAGCGAGCCCCCATGGAACCTTGCGCGTTGACCGAATACATCACGTTCTGCGCGCCGCCATTCAGCAGGCCCAGCGCCTGTCCGCCTTCTCTCACTTGGATTCCGTTCGCGGTGGATTGCACCACCGTGCCCTCATATTCCCTCGCCACCATGGGCGACGGATGCTGCAAGACCATTCCCGTGACCAGCAAAACCACCACGCTGGCGAATGCCACCACGGCGCGCCCGCTAGTGAACAGGCGGGAATCGCGCAGCGGCGTCTCGTCCGTGCGCACGCACTCGCCGGCCGCCAGCCCCAGCCGGATATTCGCTTTCATCTCCGCGGCCAGCCGGTTCCACGAAATCTCCGGGATCTCGGCCAGCTCGGGTAGCATCTCGCGCATGCCGCCAAACGCGGCTACCTCTTCGCGGCAACGTCCGCACTTCGACAGATGCCGCTCGGTCCTCCACCGGGCGATGAACCCCAGGTCCCCGCCCGCCTGCAATGCCAATGTCGCCTGATTCGGATGTTTCATACTGCTACCGCTTCCTTCTTTCCATGTACCGGCGAAACTTTGTGCGCCCGTTCGCGATATGCGAACGCACCGTGGCTTTGGAGCAGTTGAGCTGCCTGGCCACCTCTTCGGCCGGCAGGTCTTCCACATCGCGCAAAATCAGCGCCGCCCGTTCGCGTGGGCTCAAAAGGCGCAAGCCATCTTCCAGGTACTCCCTGTGTTCGGATCGCAGAAGAAGCTGCTCGGGAGTCTCGTCATGGCTCTCCGGCGCGTATTCGATCTCACAAAACGTCGCGCGGCCGCTCCGGCGCAGAAAATCGATTGCCGTATTTGTTGCAATTCTCGACAACCAATGGGCTGCCTTCTGCTCGTCCTTGAGCTGCTCCTGGTGCTGCAAGGCCTTGATGAAGGCCTCCTGCGTCAGGTCCTGGGCATCTGCGACGTTCCCAACAATGCGATAAATCTGCACGAAGATTCGCCGTAAGTGCTCGGAAGCAAAGCGGTTCTGCCGCTCGCGGAGCTCCAGATCGGGCTCGGTAACCTCACTCATCAGTGTGCAAACAGCGGTTTCCACAGGTTCCTAAACAGATGACGCCGGAACCTGGAAAACGTGGAATCCAAAAGCGGACTGGGCCGCCTACCGTAATTCTATCGCGGCCGTGGGGCGGACGCCCTCGTCCGCGCGCGACCCCCTGGTCGCGCCTCTCCCCAATCTTTCGGGTACCCCAGCCACACGTGGGTCTATTTTCAGATAAGCTAAAGAGTATGAGACCTGTTGCGGTCATCGGCGCCGGGAAGACGGCGTTCGGTGTGTTTCCGGATCGGGACTTGCGCTCGCTCGCGGTCGAAGCTGGCGAGAAATGCCTCGCCAACGGCCATGTGGCGCCCGCGCAGATCGAATCGTTCTATCTGGGCAATTTCGCCGGGCCGGCCTTTGTGGGACAGAACCACCTGGCGCCCTACGTGTCGACGGCGTTGGGCATTCACGGCGTGCCGGCCACGCGCATCGAGGCGGCCTGCGCCTCCAGCGGTTCGGCGTTTTTTCACGCCTGGGCGGAAGTCGCGGCCGGCATCTACGACCTGGTGATGGTGGTGGGTGTCGAGAAGATGACCTCGCAGCCCACCGCGCGCGTCAGCCAGATTCTGGCCGAGGCCGGCGATTGCTCCGGCGAAATGAAGGCCGGTTCCACCTTCGCCTCGCTGTTTGCCATGATCGCCCGCCGCCACATGCACGACTTCGGCACCAGGAAAGAGCACCTGGCCGCGGTCGCCGTCAAGAACCACGCCAACGGCGCGCTCAACCCCGACGCGCAGATGCGCAAAGTCATCACCCTCGAACAGGCCATGAACGGCCGGCCGGTGGCCGATCCGCTGAACCTGTACGACTGCTCGCTGATCAGCGACGGCGCCGCCGCCGTGATCCTCGCGCCGCTCGAGCGCGCCGCGGAATTTACCGATAAGCCGGTGCGCATTCTGGGCGTCGCGCAGGCCTCGGATTATGTGGCCTTGGATCAAAAGGAAAGCATCACCACCTTCCCCGCCGTGCGCCGGGCGGGAGAGAAAGCCTACCAGATGGCCGGTGTCACTCCCGCGGATATCGAGTTCGCCGAACTGCACGATTGCTTCACCATCGCGGAAATCATCGCCACCGAGGATCTCGGCTTTGTGCCGCGCGGTTGCGGCGGGCCCTATGTGTTCGCCGGGCACACCACGCGCACGGGCGAGCGGCCCATCAATACGTCGGGCGGCCTGAAGGCCAAGGGCCACCCGGTGGGCGCCACCGGCGTGGCGCAAATCTGCGACCTGGTGCTGCAGATGCGGTGCCAGGCCGGCGAACGGCAGATCCCGCGCCATTCCCTCGGGCTGGCCCAAAACCTGGGCGGCTCCGGGGCCACCTGCGTAGTCAGCATCCTGGGGGCGGCATGAGGTCCGGCACTGTTTACACCGAAACCGTGATCTATTCAGCCCCCGAGGCGTTCCTGAACGACGTGCCGTACCAGACGGCCATCGTCAGCCTCGATAGCGGCGGCCGTGTCACCGGCCGCGTTCTGGGCGATCGCGTGGCGATTGACGACCGGGTCGTCGAAGTCGAACAACGCGATGGCGTCCCGTTTTTCCGGAAAGCGTAACTATCATGAAACGCGCCGAACGAATGAGTCGCATCGGAGTCGAATCGGCCTTCGATGTTCTAGTAAAAGCGCGTGCGCTGGAAGCGCAGGGCCGCAGCGTGGTTCACCTGGAAATTGGCGAACCCGATTTTCCCACCCCCGTCCACATCGTCGAAGCGGCCAAGAAGGCGCTGGACGAAGGCTGGACACACTATGGGCCCACGCAGGGGTATCCCGACCTGCGCGAGGCCATCGCCCGCCACATTTCGCGCTCGCGCGGAATCCAGGTCGGGCCCGAACACGTCTCGGTGGTGCCCGGCGGCAAGCCGATCATCTTCTTCCCCATGCTCGCGCTGCTCGAACCGGGCGATGAGGTGATCTATCCCAATCCCGGCTTCCCCATCTACGAATCGATGATCCGGTTTCTGGGCGCCACGCCGGTCCCCATGCCGCTCGAAGAAAAACGCGGCTTCTCGTTCGACCTCAACCTGTTCCGCGACCGCCTTTCCAATAAAACGAAAATGGTGGTGCTGAACTCGCCGCAGAACCCCACCGGCGGCATGATTCCGGCGGAGGATCTCAAACAGATCGCCGCCATGCTGCGCGACCGCGACGTGATGGTGCTGAGCGACGAGATCTACTCCCAGATCGTCTATGGCGACCAGCCGCCGGTATCGATCGCCACTTTCCCCGGGATGCTGGAGAAGACCATCATCCTCGACGGCTTCTCGAAGACCTACGCCATGACCGGCTGGCGCATGGGTTACGGCGTGATGCCTACGTGGCTGGTGGAGGCGGTGACCAAGCTGATGGTGAATTCCAACTCCTGCACCGCCAGTTTCACGCAGCGCGCCGGCCTGGCCGCGATCACCGGACCGCAGGATTGCGTCACCGCCATGGTGGCCGAATTCCGGCGGCGTCGCGATGCCATTTGCAAGGGCTTGAACGAGGTTCCCGGCTTCCGCTGCGCGGTTCCCGGCGGCGCCTTCTACGCTTTTGCGAACACCACGGAAACCGGCATGGATTCCAAGGAACTGGCCGATTTCCTGCTCTACGAAGGCGGCGTGTCGTGCCTGGATGGCGGCTGCTTCGGCGAGTACGGCAAGGGCTACGTCCGCTTCAGCTACGCCAATTCGCTGGAGAACCTGATGGAAGCCATCGCCCGCATCAAGAAGGTCTCCGTGCGATGGGAGGCGGCGGTCGCGGCACACCGCTAAGGTCCGCTAATTAACGGCCCGGCCCGGAGCCGGGCGGAGCTGGCGCAATCTTCCCGGTCATAGGCAGAGCCTCATATCTGCCCACCACGGCGAGCGAAGGGAATTCCACGCGCAACGTTTCTTTCAGCGCGCGCCGCAGCGATTGATTGCACAGAATTGCCACCGGTTCGTGCGCCGGGCAGGGCGCCACCGTGCTCTGGACCCACAACCGGATCCGGCGCCGTTCCGCTTCGCTCGGAGCTTCCCCGGCGGCGTCCAT
>JADGNR010000369.1 GCA_017883415.1 Bryobacteraceae bacterium
TTATGCCTTTGTCGGCAACATTACCGCGCAAAAATTGCTTTTCACGCAGGAATCGTCGTTTCTATGAATCCACCTCAAGCCCCCTCCTCGCCGGATTCAGGGAGATGGGCGCGGGGGGCTTTTCTGATACCCGTTAATGGCGTGAACATCAGGCTCACCCTGGCGCAGCACATATCCGACGGGCTGACGTTCATGGCACTCAGTCAGCCGCGGGCCGGGTGATCGGCATGTCCGACTCCATGTATCGCAAATGGATGCAGGCAGTCGCAAATACTCTCCAAACCGCCACGGAAGAAGTGAACATGGCGATCTACGAGATAGCCCGCTTACCAGCGATGCTGCTCACGAAGCGCTGCACCAGCACGCCGTCGAGGCCGTATTCCTGCATCCAGCGGAAGTGCCGCAGTACGGTTTTGCGATTCCACGCCGAGTAGATGCACGCCGCTTTGTGGGCCGATAGTCATGCCGGGGACAGCGAAGCGCTCGTCGCTGTCCAGTTCGCCCAGGTCGGGGTAGAGGCCGATGGTTAGGCTGTCCGCCGACGGCGCTCCGCATATCACTTAAGCCGATGTCGTCCCGGCCCATTGCCAACCGCAGCTCCTTCGATAGTGCAGAAGGTCCGGGCTTGAACAACTCCACTTGATGCGGCGGTCCCAACTGTCGCCACCCGCGGCCTGCCAAAGTTCATACAGCAGGCTCTGCCAGTGTTCCTTTCTGTTGTGAGCCACTGCCGTCGGTCCCGGAGCTTGTATAAGACAAGACTAGGTCTAGCCAACCGCCGCGGGTTCGAGATATCCTGTAAGCTCGGGGCCGGGACTAGTGTGGCCGCCTTGTTGGTGGAAGCGGTGGATGCAGCGCCACAATAACGCGATCCAAAAGTTCTTCGCGGAGCTCGGCCCCGGCCTGATTACCGGAGCGGCCGACGACGACCCCTCCGGCATCGCCACCTACTCGGTGACTGGCGCTACTTTCGGCTACGGTCCGCTGTGGACCGCGCTGTTCTGTTTCCCCCTGATGGCGGCGGTGCAGTTGATGTGCTCGCGGCTGGGCATGGCCACGGGCCGCGGCCTGGCCGCCGTGGTGCGCCGGCGCTACTCGCGCTGGGTGCTGTGGGGCGCATGCCTGCTACTGATTGTGGCCAACGTGATCAACATCGCCGCCGACCTGGGCGGTATGGCGGAAGCCACTCACATGGTGACTGGCATTCCCGCCGCGTGGCTTACCCCGGTCTTCGCTGCGTTCATCGTCGCGGCCCTGTTCTTTACTTCCTACCGCAGGCTCGCACGGGTTTTCAAATGGCTCACGCTGGTGCTGTTCGCTTACGTGATCACCGCTTTCATCGCCCATCCGGCCTGGTGGGCGGTGCTGCGCGCCACGTTTGTCCCGGATATCCAATGGTCTCGCGAGTATCTTTCGGTGCTGGTGGGAATTCTCGGCACCAGCATCTCGCCGTATCTATTCTTCTGGGGGGCCGCGCAGGAAGTGGAGGAAGAGCGCGCCGAAGGCAAGAACACAGTGGCCAAGCGCCAGGGCGCGACCGACGCGGAGTTGCGGCGCGCGCGCATCGACATACTGGCCGGTATGTTCTTTTCCAACTTCGTAATGTACTTCATCATCCTCACCACCGCCGCCACGCTGCACGCTCACGGGATCACGCAAATCGCCACGGCCAGTCAGGCGGCGGAGGCCTTGAAGCCGCTCGCCGGGAAGGGCGCCTACTGGCTGTTCACGCTCGGCCTGATCGGTACCGGGATGCTTGGTGTGCCGGTACTGGCGGGGTCGAGCGCATATGCGATCGCCGAGGCGATGTCCTGGGGCGCGTCGCTCGACCGTAAGCCCAAGCTCGCGCCGAAATTCTACGGCGTGCTGGCAGTCGCCATGCTGCTCGGTGTGGCGCTGAACTATGTGGGTCTGAACGCGGTGAAAATGCTCTTCTGGTCGGCAGTGGCCAACGGAGTGCTCGCGCCGCCGCTGATCGTGCTGGTGGTGCTCCTGACCACCGACCGCTCCGTGATGGGTGACCTGGTGAACCCGCCGCTGCTCAAATTGGTGGGATGGCTGGCCGCGGCGGTGATGACTGCCGCCGCCATCGCGATGTTCTTGGCGGGGTAGAAATTGACTCCTCGCCATGTCCGGTACCACCTCGGTTCCCGGCATCGGTCTACGTCCGTTAGCCCCCGAGTCTCGTAGTGAATGCTGTGGGAGTCGAGCCGGGATTTCTAGCTGGACTCCCGGTCGGGGCCCCCCTTTGGAACGATCTCCCCAAGTATAGAAGACCGTAACAAGTGAATAGGAACCATAAGACTGGCAGCCCCTGTACAGAAAAATACATTCAGGCCTAAAATATTGAACAGGCCAGGAGACGGTCGATGAATCCAAGGGAACTGGTCGAAACGGCTTTGCACGTCCTGGCCGCCTGGCGTTGGTGACGGGCAGCGCGGCCTGCCGTTGGGGACGCAGAAGCCGCGGCGCCGGGACGCTGCATCACTAGGGCGCGAGGACTGGCTCTAGCGGGCGGAACCGGCCAACTACTTTTTCAACCCCCAGGCGGGAAGGATCACGGAGCGCAGCGGAGTGGCTCGCGCCCTTTGAACGGAGTTCTGGCTCTTCGGTGTGGCCGGGACACCCAAACCAGAGGACCAGAACCAGATCTCACGACCAGATCTCACGACCAGATCTCACACGACCAGATCTCACACGACCAGATCTCACACGTCCACGCAGAAGCAATTTGGTGTATACTTGCGAACTGACTGGTAACCCAAACTGAAAATGCTGGTTGAAAGGGGTTAGACACTACGGCCACTTCACGACTTGCCAAGCGTGCCGGCAAAAAGATCGAGCCGTTCCGGAAATTTCAGTACTCGAACACGTTCTTCAAGCCGGGCTTGGATATCCTCACCGGCATTGGTTTTGGCGCCATAAGCCGCACGAAGTTTCGAAGTAGTCATAAGAAAATCAGCGTCGAGGGTGAAACTGGTGTCGACACTCGGGACGTCAGCTACGCGATATGACCGTCAAAGAATACAAACAAATCGCGTACGGCGAGTGGTTCGATTATGTCGACCCCGCGGACGCGAAGCGCGCCCATGCACGTAATGTTCAGCGATGCCGTGCAGCCATCAGGAAGCACGAAGCCAAGGACAGGAAGCTCCATATTCTGTTGGTACACGGCTCTGGCAGGTCGAGCTTCAAGAGTCTCGCGCACGAATTCTCAAACAGTCAATTCCTGCTCAAGTCTGCGGTCCGGCAGTTCGAAGGCGATGAGAAGTACGAGATCACGGAAATTCGACTCCGCGACTATAATATTTCGCCATGCAATTGCTGTTATTCGACGACCAGCTCTCTCTGTGGCTTCCCTTGTAATTGCTTTCCGCTGGACCCCATGCAGGAGCTTTATCCGCTTGTACTGAGCTGCGACGTCATGTTCTGCTCTACTGGCGTCAATCAGTCTGCGATGTCGAGTCGCTTGAAACTCTTCGCCGATCGGCTGATTTCGCTGGATGGCGGGTTCTTTGTGGCACCGGCCCAATACCGTGAGAAGGACGCCGATTGGCGCGACCGCTGTCTCGCCCTGAGCACTAAGCTCGGCAAGGATCTGCCTTACGATCCCCGGACTTGGGGGCGCGTGGCGGCCTACTTTATTGCCAGCAAGGACCAGAACAATGAACTCAAGACCATTGCGAAGCCGAAGGCGAGCCCGCTGAGCTATATCGAGTCCGTAGCGTGGTCCCTTTGGGACGGCTTCAGCGACTACGGATTCTTCCATGCAGATCCTTGGTACGTGGGCGCTGCGGCGAATCCCAATGAGGAGATGGCCTTCGACAAGGCCAGGTATGAGAAGGCAACAGAGGTTAAGAGGCAGGCCGCGCACGTCGCTGCCGCGGCTGTCGCCCTCGCCACAAAGTACCGAAAGCATCCGCCGGCTTTCGATGGCGGTGCAAGGCATAACCGGACCTAGATAAGAGCGCACGCGTCCGTTCGATTTCCGGAGATACATATGAAAGTAGCGAAAGGCCCCTCCGGGGTGATGATCAGTTCCTCGCTCAGGTTCTGATCCTAACGAAATCGCTTAGATCGCGGGCACTTGTATGATTTGGGAGTAATCCGGCCCGTAGACGTGACGGGGAGTGCAGGGGAGCGATCTCCTGGGGCGCCGTTCGGGGCCAGTTTGACTGATCGAGGACTACGCTTGGCCGTCCTGGCGGCCGTCCTTCCAGCAAGCCCCCGGATCCCGGAGGAAGCCAGGGCACAGAGAACGGAAATGCCCGCAACGGGTCTCCGGGGCGCTGCCGATTCGGAAAGAGCATCCTGAGATGGTCGGAGAATCCATCGTGCAATATTGCTCTTCGCGCCGATAATTCTCTGCACCTTGGGCAGCGCGGTGCCGGTTTATGGATGTATACACTCCGGCAAATCGTCTTCCCGGCCCGTCGAACGTAACGAATCCGCACCACTGCGCACGCGAAGCTCGATAGGCCTCAAAGGTGCAACGCTGCAGGAGGATAAAGGAGCAATTCTATGCAACAAGAAAAGATCAAGCAGACAGATCCCGACAAGAAGTATCGGCGCGTCCTGGCGGCGAGCACACTGGCTGGCGACAGCGTGCGGAACGCGGCGGGTGAGGACCTTGGCAAACTCGATGAGCTCATGATCGACATCCCGTCCGGCAGGGTTGCCTACGCCGTGCTGTCCTTCGGCGGAGTTCTGCGCATGGGAAACAAGCTGTTCGCGGTGCCGTGGAGTGCGCTCAAGGTGGACGAGGACAAGAAGTGCTTCATCCTCAACGTGGACAAGACAAAACTGGAGAACGCTCCTGGATTCGACAAAGACAATTGGCCCGATATGGCCGATAGCACTTGGGGATCGGAGGTGTCCCGGTACTACGGCGTCACTCCGTATTGGGAAGACCGGGAAGTAATCACGCTGAGCGGCAGCGGTGGACGGTAAACGATGCCGGCGAAGAACGCTACCCGGAAGGCGCGAAAAGCCCAATCTCCATCGGCGCAGGCAGGTGAATATGTGCGCCAAGAGATCGAGCACGTGCGCGAAGGCAAACACGGGGCGCGTTCGGCCAAGCAGGTGATCGCCATCGGACTATCCAAGGCGAGGCGGGCGGGGGTGAAACTGCCACCCCCGCCGGGGAAGAAGCCGCTGCAAGCGACCGGTCGCAAGCCGAATCCCACGCGATCGCGGGCGGCGCACCAAGCCCTGGAGGGCGAGGGCACGGCGGCGGCGTCGCATGAGGCGCTTTCGCGCCAGGCCCACAGCAGCGCGCAACGGCGGGGGAGCGCAAATCGGCGCGGGGCCGCCCGGAAGGCGGTGCGCACGAAGGGAGCGGCGGGCCGGCACGATGCCGCGGTGAAGGCGGCTCGGACGCGGGACGCCTGAAGTGACGGCTTTGAGATCCGGTTCGGACTCCGGGAGCGTTACATCCGGCAACGCGAATCTTCTTACCAACGACGCGATAAGTGTATTTTCAAAGGAGAAATGTAATGCTTGGTTTAGGCGTGGTCGGAACTATTCTTGTGATTGTGGTAACTGTGTGGCTCATTCGCAGAGTGTGAACGATTACTGTTATAGACGTTTTACCGCGGATCCCTCTGTGCCCTCAGTAGTGTCGCGGTTTGCTCTGGGAGCAGGAGGATGGATTGCCGCGTTCCCACAAATCTTTCCGCTTTCGATCCAGCCTCAGCCTTCATCGAGTTTCGGAGGCGGTCTTTCGCTCAACGTATCGGTCGGCAACGGTCCGCCCTACGAAACAGCGTCCGCCACGCGGCAACCCGCGACGCTTCTCATTCTCGGTATGGCCTATGTCTTTGCATTGCTTAACCTGTATTTCACCTACGCCGGACGGGCGGGGGGAAATCCTCTCTTGCTGTCGTACGAGGACATCGTCGTCGCCTATTCCGGCAGCGGTAAGGGCTCGCGCCTGGAATCGGCC
>JADGNR010000094.1 GCA_017883415.1 Bryobacteraceae bacterium
CGCCATCCACCGACCCTGTCTCGCCCGATCCCCGCCACCCGAAGCGCCACGCTCCGCGCTCGACGATCGGCCGCTCCAGCCCGAACGCGATGAGGTGCGGCGCGATGCCAAACACCTCCACCGGTAAAGGCGCGGCGACGACCGCCGAGAACTTCCACGGCAGGGTCACGCGCAAGCTCGGCCGCACGAATATCTGCGACTTGTTGAGGTCCAAGGGCTGCCTGCCGTTGAAGCCCACCGTTCGCTGCTCCGGGCTGAGCGTGGGGAGCCATCCCGATTCCAGGCCCAAGGTGATGGACCCGATCCGGCGGACGCCCTCGGAGGACTCGGGTGGCTGCAGGCCGCTCATCATGGTCGTCGATGCGAAATATTTGAGCGCCCATCCCTCGGGGCTGTCGAACGTAACGTGCTGCGGAGCCGTGCTGGGAGCGGATCCACCGGTCTGCGCTACGGCATTACCTGTAAGTACACTACTAACTCCCGCTGTGTATAGCAGAACTTCAATTGTACTTCTACGACTGAGATGGAACATGTTACCTTTCCTCCCGGCGCGCCCTACCTAGCGCGCCAATTGAATATCGAACTCAATGCGGACTTCATTCTTGACTTTGACCGCGCCGCCCGCGAACGCGACCGGTTTGATGGCGAAGTCGGTCTGTTTGAGTTCCGCGAAGCCCGTATAATGTCCGTTCTCTACCTTCACCTCCACCGTCACCGGCTGGGTCTGGCCATGGAGCGTCAGGTTGCCGTGCACCTTCCAGGAGTCCGGGCCCGGCCCTTCGACGCTGGTGGACCGAAAAACGATCTCCGGATAGTGCTCGACGTCCAGAACGTCGGGACCCAGCATGGCCTTCTCAACCTCGGCGCGGTCTTTCTCTGAAGCCTTGGGATCGCGCACGCGCAGCGCGGCCGCACTCACGCGCAATTCGACGCGTTGCGCGGCTGGGTCGGCCGCGCCGCTGGCGATGGGCGCCGCAATCTCGTGATCGTGCCCGAACGCGGAGAAGACTCCGGCCTTGTATACGCGCACTACCATCGCCGATTTCTGAACGTCGATCGCGCGCTGCTGTCCGCTTGCGGCCCACGCCGCTGCCGCAGCTAGTGTCACCAGTACCGTCTTTCCGCCTGGGTGCATTCCGATACTCCCGATGAGGACGCTTTGCGTCCCCGTGCCTTCAGCGTAGGGTTGCCCACCGGGGCTTTGGTTTAGAGGTCGTAAAGGTTTTGTGAATTGATACCAGTTTGTCTGTTATATCGCGAAGTCACTGTGACCGAAGTCACTGATTCAGTCACCGCTCCCTCACCGGGCGCCCTCCCCGGCCCGGCCCGGTGAGTGCGGTAGACTGAGCCTTGCCCGCCGCTGCACGCACCGTCGCCTACGACATACTCCGCAAGGTCGATGCCGGCGGCTTCGCATCCGATCTTTTGCTTTCCCGCGCCGCCGCCCTCGATTCCCGCGACGCCTCGCTGGCCTCGGAGATCGTTTTCGGGGTGTTGCGCTATCGCGCGCAGCTGGACTACCTCATCGAGCTGTATGCCCAACGCCGCCCGAAGCTCGACAGCGAGGTGCGCGCGGCCCTGCGCATGGGCATCTACCAACTGCGCTATCTCGACCGCATCCCGGCCCACGCCGCCGTGGCCGACAGCGTGGAACTGGTCAAGCGCGCGCGCAAGCGGTCGGCCGCGGGCCTGGTCAACGCGGTGCTGCGCCGCGTGAACCGCGATCCCGTCCGCTGGCCCAGCCGCGAAATCGAGCTCTCCTGCCCGGAATGGCTGCTGGCCCGTTGGGAGCGCGCCTACGGCGCCGAGGCCGCCCTCGGAATTGCCCGCGCCGCGCTCGACGAGCCGCGCAAGGACACGCGCGGAGGCCGGACCCAGGACATCGGCTCGCAGTCCATCGTCCCGCTGCTTCGCCTCGCGCGCGGCCAGACCTTCCTCGACCTGTGCGCTGCCCCCGGCAACAAGACCGCGCAGGCCCTCGAATCGGGGGTACGCGCCATCGCCTGCGACCGGCACCATCGCCGCGTGGCGCAATTGAAAAGCCTCACCGCCAACCTGGTGGTCCTCGATGGCGCCCGGCCCCTTCCCTTCGCCCGCGCTTTCGAGCGGATCCTGGTGGACGTCCCCTGCTCCGGCACCGGCACCCTGGGGCGCAATCCGGAAATCAAGTGGCGGCTCACCCCCGCCGATCTCGACCGCCTTCCCCGCTTGCAGGCCGCGCTGCTGGCCAATGCGCGGGCGGCCCTCTCCCCCGGCGGCCTGCTGGTCTATTCCACCTGCTCGCTCGAACCGGAGGAGAACGAAGCGGTCGTGGCCGCGGTTCCGCCGCCGCTGCTCCTCGAAACCATGCGCCGCCTTCCCGGCCGCGATCCCGGAGACGGTTTCTACGCCGCTGTGATAAAATCGCAATAGTCCACAAATGGTTGAAATTGTTCCCTCAATTTTGTCGGCGGACTTCGCCCATTTGGCGGATGAGATCGCGCGTGTCGAGCGGGGCGGCGCCCGCATCCTCCACCTGGATGTGATGGACGGCCACTTCGTTCCCAATCTGACGATCGGGCCGCCGGTGGTCCAGAGCGTGCGAAACATTACGCGTTTGCAACTCGATGTTCACCTCATGATCGAGCATCCCGACCGCTATGCCGCCGCATTCGTCCGTGCCGGAGCCAATTCCGTCTCGGTCCATTACGAGGCCTGCCGCCATCTCGATGCCACGCTCGGCATGATTCGTAACGAAGGCGCCCTGGCCGGCATTGTGCTCAATCCGGCCACCCCCGTGGCCGTGCTCGAAGACGTGCTGGAAGTGGCGGATTACGTGCTGTTGATGAGCGTCAATCCCGGGTTCGGCGGACAGAAGCTGATTCCGTACGTGCTCGAAAAGGTGCGGAAGCTGGACAGGTTGCGCCGCGAGAAGAAGTTAGCGCTGCCGATCGAAATCGATGGCGGCGTCCATCTGGACAACCTGGGGGACGTGGTGCGTGCGGGGTGTGACTGGATCGTCACAGGGTCGGCGATCTTTCACAGTTCCGACCCGGAAGCCACGGTGCGGGAGATGCGCGAGAGGGCGGCCCAGGCCATCGCAGTCAAGGTGTAGGCGGCGTCGATACGGGTGGCGCGGCCGATGAGATACATAGGGTGAGTAAATTCATTATGGTTCGAAAAACCGTCGGTTTTGCAGCTATGCTCGCTATGTTCGCGGTGGTCACGATCTCGTCGGGCGGCCGCAAACATAAGTACGACAACCCGATCACCAAGGACACGCAGCAGCCCGATAAGGTTCTGTTCGACGCGGCGGTCGACGATATCGAGCACAGCCGATTCGAGAGGGCGCGCCTCACGCTGCAAACTCTCATGAACACGTACGACACCAGCGAGTATCTCGCCAAGTCCAAGCTCGCCATTGCCGATAGCTGGTTCCGCGAAGGCGGCGCCAACGGCTTCGCGCAAGCCGAGGCGGAATACAAGGACTTCATTCTGTTCTACCCCACCATGGAGGAATCGGCCGAGGCGCAGGAAAAAATCTGCAAAATGCAGTACCAGCAGATGGATAAGGCCGATCGCGACCCGGCGCACGCCCTGCGCGCCGAAGAGGAGTGCAAGCAGGTGCTGCTCCAGTTCCCCAACAGCAAGTTCTCTCCCGAGGCGCAGCAGATGTTGCGCAACGTCCAGGAAGTGCTGGCCGATTCGGAATACAAGGTGGGCGTCTTCTATCAGCACAAGGGTGCTTTTCCGGCGTCCGCCAATCGTCTGCAGACCCTGGCCGATCAGTTTCCGCTCTACAGCCGCGCCGACGAGGCGCTCTGGCAGGCCGCCGAATCGTGGCACCGCATGGGCGACCGCTTCGAGGGCCGCGAGATCAACGACTACACCAAGATCGTTCGCGATTATCCCCTGAGCGCGCACGCGGCCGAGTCCAAGGCCAAGCTCGAGGAGATGAAACGGCCGGTACCGGAAGCCGACCCCGTGGCCTATGCGCGCATGAAGTACGAGGCGGAGAACGTGGGCAGACGCAGCCTGATGGGTAAGGTGTGGGGGCCATTCGGCCAGCATCCCAACATGGGCCGGGCGGCAAAATCGGGAAGCCCGCAGATGACCGGCTTGCGTCCCACGGTTCCGGTCAGCGTTCCGCCCGTCGCCGCCGGCGCTCTCGGCGTGGTCGGCGGCACCACCGAAGTCACGGCCGCGGTGGCCACCGACCCTTCGGTGCTCGAAAATAAACCCGACGCGCGCTCCCCGGGGGCCGCTGCCGCCGCGGCGGAGACCGCCGCCCCGACTCCGCTCCATGCCGTCACCCGCAGCGGGGTCGATCTCAACACCGCCACCGAACAGGAACTGGCCAAGTTGCCCGGGGTGGGCAAGGCCGGAGCGAAGCGGGTCATCCAGCGGCGGCCTTACATTTCCGTCCAGGACCTCATTCGCGCCGGCTTCTCGCAGAAGACCATCAATCAGCTCAAGCCGGTGGCCGCGACCCCGGCGACCCCGGCGCCGCCCTCCAAACAATGAGCCGCATTCTGCTGGTGGACGACAGCCCGCACGCCCAGCGCATGGGCGAGCGCATCCTCTCCGACGAGGGGTACGAAGTCGTCACCGTCAGCAATGCCGATTCCGCCCTGATCCGCCTGGCCGATGTGGATCCCGACGTGGTGCTGGCCGACACCGTGATGCCCGGCCGCACCGGTTACGAAATCTGCCAGTACCTCAAGATGAGCCCGCGCCACCGCCACGTACGCGTGATACTCACCGCCGGCGTGCTCGAACCTCTCGATGAAGTCCAGTCGCAACGCGTCGAGGCCGATGGCATCCTGAAGAAGCCCTTCGAAGCGAGCGCCCTGCTGGCCGCCGTGAAACCTCTGGCGGAAGCGGCCGCCAGGGGCCGCGCGGAAACCGCGGCGCAGCCCGGAACCGCCGTCGCGCCCCCCGAGGCCAAGGCGCCCGCCGCCCCCTTCGTCGCCGTGGTGGATGCCGAACACGTGCACGCCGCCGTGACCGTGGCGCTCGATGCTTCCATGGAGGCGATGGTGCAGGAAATCACGCGCCGTGTGCTCGCCGCCCTCCGTCCCCAACACCCCGAAACGCACGCCGAACCGGCCATTGCGCCCCTCCACCCCGAGCCTCCCCAACCCGCCACGCCGCCGCCGGCCGCGCCCCGGTACGAAACCGTGCGCCGCGTGACCCCTCTGCGCATGCGCGCCGGCTCCATGCTCGGATTGCACATCAGCCCCCCCGAACCCGAAACACCGGCCCCCGCGCCCGAAGGGCCCGCGCCCGAAGGCCAACCGTCCGACCGTCCCCCGGAATAGACTATGCCCGATAACACGTTTGACGTCGTCTCCAAGATCGAAATGCCGGAAGTGCTCAACGCCGTGCAGCAGGCGCTCAAAGAGGTCCACCAGCGCTACGACCTCAAGGATTCCCATTCCTCCATCGAGCTCAACGAGAAAGATAACAAGATCCTGCTCGCCAGCCAGGATGAGTTCAAGCTCAAGGCCGTCGTGGACATTCTGGAATCCAAACTGGTCAAGCGCAAAGTGCCCCTCAAGGGATTGTCGTTCGGCGAAATCATCCCCGCCGCCGGTTCCACGGTGCGGCAGGAAATCGCGCTGCAGCAGGGCATCACCACGGAAAAGGCGCGCGAAATCGTCAAGAAGATCAAGGACAGCAAGCTCAAGGTGCAGGCCTCCATCCAGGGCGATTTCGTGCGCGTCGCCGGCCGCGACCGCGATGTCCTCCAGACCGTGATCAAGCTGCTGCGCGAGACGGATTTCGGCATCGACATGCAGTTCATCAACTACCGCACCAACTGACCGTGCCGCGCCGCATCGAATCGTTTGCGATTGCGGGCCCCCAAGGCCGCCTGGAGTCCCTGTTGGAAGCGCCGGAAGACGCGCCGCCGCGCCTGGCCGCCGTGCTGTGCCACCCGCATCCGCTGTATGGCGGCACCATGCACAACAAAGTGGTCTATCGCATGGCGCGCGGCTTGCGCCACGCCGGCATCGCGGTATTACGTTTCAATTTCCGCGGTGTGGGCGCCAGTGAAGGCGCGCACGGCCGTCTCGCCGGGGAAATCGAAGACGCGCGGGCGGCGCTCGCCTGGCTGCGCGCCCGTTATCCCGCCCTGCCCTTCGCCCTGGCCGGCTTCTCCTTCGGCGCGCGCGTCATTGCGGAGCTCGGCTGTTCCGTGGAGGGCGCCCGGTGGCTGTTGGCCGCGGGATTCTCCACGCAACAGGGCAGCGCCCGCTTTCTCGAAGCCTGCCCCGTGCCGAAGGTCTTCCTCCAAAGCACCAACGACCGGTACGCGCCGCGCCCGGAGTTCGAAGCACTGTACGCCAAGGTGGCGGAGCCCAAGCGCCTGGTGTGGATCGAATCGGGCGATCACTTCTTCGACGGCGCGCTGGACGCGGTGGAGGACAAGGTAAGAGAAGTAGTGGGGTAGGCCTCCTGGCCTGCCCCCGTGGCCCGAAGGGCCACACGCTATTCGGCGCGCAGGGCCACGGCGGGATCGGCGCGGGTGGCGCGGCGCGCGGGCAGATAGCAGGCCAGCAGAGCGATCGCCAGAGCGAGCGCGGAGACGGCCGCGAAGGTCAGCGGGTCGGCGGCGCTCACCTCATAGAGCAGGCTGCGCAGGACGCGGGCGAGAGCCAGCGCGCCTAGGACGCCAAGGGCCACGCCGCCGAACGCCAGCTTCACGCCCTGGGCCAGCACCAGGCGCAGCACGTCGCGGGGCGTTGCGCCGAGCGCCACCCGCATGCCGAATTCGTGCGTGCGCTGGTTCACGGAATAGGAGACCACGCCGTAGGTTCCGATGGCCGCCAGAGCGGCCGCCAGAAGGGCGAACAGGCCCACCAGGAACAGCGTGAACCGGGGCGTGGACACCGACGCGTCGGCGATCTGGTGCATGAGACGAACGTCGGCGAGGGCCAGCGTGGGATCGAGCTCGCCTACGGTATGACGCACCGCGCCGGCAAGCGGCGCAGGATCGGATTTCGCGCGCACGGCGATGGTCATCACCGCGAATCCGAACGGCATCTGGCGCAAAGGCCACCAGAAGGCCGGCGCGGCGGCGCTCTTTTCGGGAGTGTCCTTCACGTCGCCCACCACACCCACAATGGTGGTCCAGTCCTTGTCCTTCGGGTGATCTTCGAAGAAGTTGATCCGCTTGCCGATCGCATCTTCCCCGGGCCAATATTGCTGCGCCATGGCCCGGTTGACCATCAACACCCGCGGCGCCTCGCTGGCATCCGCTTCCGTGAAGAACCGGCCATGCACGAGCGGAATGCCGAGGGCGCGAAAATAATCGGGGCTGGCGGCGTGGTAGCGCGCGTGAAACTCCTCGTGCGGCGCAGGCTGTTTGCCTTCGATCTGGAAGCCGCCCAGGTTGTCGTCGTAGCCGGTCCAGGGAAGGTCCGTTCCGAGGCCGGCCGCATCGACCGCCGGGAGAGTGCCGAGCCGGGCTACAAGCTGGTCGTAAAAACGCTTCCTGGCCTTGCTGCTGCCGTACGTCTCTTCCGGAAGCGAGATGCCCGCCGTGAGAACCTGTTCGGGGTGGAAGCCCGGGTCGGCGCGCAAGAGGTTCACGAAGCTGCGCAGCATCAGGCCGGCTCCGATGAGGAGCACGCAGGCCAGGCTCACCTCGGCCACCACCAGCGAGTTCCGCAGGCGCAGATGGCGCACGCCGCCGGTGACCCCGCGGCCGCTTCCGCGAAGGCTCTGGCGAAGATCCGGACGCGACGCCTGGAGCGCGGGCGCCAGGCCGAACAGGATGCCGGTCGAGAGCGCGACCACCAGCGTGAACGCGAAGACGGCCGGGTTGACGTGAATGTCGTGCGCGCGCGGGAACCCGGCAGGCAGCATCGCCGCCAGCGCCTTGACGCCCAGGGTGGCTACGATGGCGCCGGCGGCTCCGCCCAGGACGGAAATCAGCGCGCTTTCGGTGAGCATCTGGCGGATCAGGCGGGAGCGCGCCGCGCCCAGCGCCAGGCGTACCGCGATTTCCTGCTGCCGCCCGGTGGCCCGCGCCAGCAGCAGATTCGCCGCATTCGCGCAGGCAATCAGCAGGACCAGAGCGACGGCGCCCAGCAGTACCAGCAGCAGGCGCGGCGCGGCGCCCACGATTTCCCGGTACAGCGGGATCACCAGCACACGCCAGCCGCTGTCGTTGTCGGGATGCTCGCGCGCCAGTTGCGCCATGATGCCGTTCATTTCCGCGCCGGCTTGCGTGGGCGCCACGCCGCGGTTCAGCCGGCCTATGCCCTCGATGTAGTGCGAGCCGCGCTGGTTGGGATCGCCCTCGAAGGTGAACGGCCACCACAGATCCACGGTATCGCCGTAGGCTACCGGGCGGTACTCGTTGCCCGGATGCTGCATTTCTCTCGGCATCACCCCGACTACGGTAAACGGCCGCCCTTCCAGCAGCAGCTTCCGGCCGAGGATGCCGGGGTCGGCGCCGAATCGCGTGCGCCACAGGCGGTGGCTCAGAATCGCCACGCGCTCGTTACCCGGCAGTTCGTCGCGCGTCTCGAATTCCCGGCCGCGCAGCGGACGCAACCCGAGCACGCGGAAATAACCGGCGCTGACTCGGAAGCCGGAAAGTCTTTGCGGTTCGCCTATGCCGGAAAGTTGCACATCGGCGCGGGTCATGACGGCCATCGACCCGAACGAGCGGTTGCGCGCGCGGAAATCCAGGAAGTCGAACGCGTTGACCGGGAACTTCGGGTACGCCGCACTGCTCAGGAAAAAACGGACGATGCGGTCCTGCTCCGGGTAGGGCAGCGGCCGCAGCAGGACCCCCTCGATCACGCTGAAGATGGCGCTGTTGGCGCCGATACTGAGCGCCAGGGTGAGCGTGATCACAGCCGTGAATCCGGGACTGCGGCGGAGCGCGCGGCACGAGTAGCGCAGGTCGTACCAGAAGGTTTCCCACAGAGCGGTGCGGCGCATATCGCGGCATTCCTCCTCAACGTAAGCAAGCCCGCCGAGTCCGCGCAGAGCGGCGCGGCGCGCCTGGTCGGGCGGTATGCCGGCGGCGATGTTTTCCTCCGTCTGCCGGTCCACGTGGAAGCGCAGCTCGCGGTCCAGCTCCCGCTCCACGCGGCCCCTCCGCAGCAGCGATCGAAGCCGCAGGCGGACGATGTCGTACCAGCGCCTCATGGCGATCCTCCTAAACCATGCGGATGACCAGGCCCACGGCGTTGGACAGGCGCTCCCACTGCGCCAGTTCCCTTTCGAGCTGCCCGCGGCCGGCCCGTGTCAGCGCATAGAACTTCGCCTCGCGGCCGGTTTCGCTGGCCCGCCATTCGGCGCGGATCCACCCCTGCTGTTCCAGGCGGTGCAGCGCCGGGTAGAGCGCGCCCTGCGTCACTTGCAGGACCTCGTGACTCACCTGCTGGATGCGCTTGGCGATGGCCCAGCCGTGCTTCGGCTCCAGCGAAATTATTTTCAGAATCAGGAGATCTAAAGTGCCCTGGATCAGATCGGAGGATTTGCTCATGATGCCCAAGTCATCTACAACGGATACCTAAGTAACTTACAGTAGATGGCCGTCCGCAGTCAAGGGCCAGTGGGGTAGGCCTCCAGGCCTGCCCTTCGCGTAGAGCCGCGCCGTCTCGGCGCCGGGCCGGGCCGGAGTCCTACCGCACTGCGGAAGCGGGCAAAACCTGCGGCGCCGGCCGCCAGAACAGCGCCGCGAGCGCGATGGTCAACGCCTGCACGGCGGCCACCAGCAGCACGCAGGCCGGCCAGCCGCCGCGGTTCCAGAACTGGCCGGGCAGGAAGGAGCCGAGGCTGCCGCCCGCATAGTAGAACATCACGTACAGGCCCACCGCCGCCGCGCGCGGTTCGTGCGCCACCATCCCTATATAGCTCGATGCCGACGCATGCGCGATAAACACGCTGGCGCAGCACAGCCCCAGCCCGAGGATCACCAGCGGCAAACTGGGGGCCAAGGTCAATAGAATTCCCGCGATCCCGCCAGAGAAAGCCGCCGTGAGCGCGAAGCGGTGTCCCAGGCGGTCGATCAAGCGGCCGGCGAGAGGCGTCACAAACCCGCCCGGCAGATAGACCACGAACAGCACGCCCAGCGCCGCTGTGCTCAGCCCGAAGGGCGGCGCCGCGAGATAGAAATTGATGTACGTGAACGTGGCGAGCAAGGTGAACAACACGCAGAAGCCCACCGCGTAGGTGGCCAGCAGACGCGGATTCCGCAAGTGCCTGGCCATGGACCGCGCGATGGAAACGTGGTGCTGCGTCCCCGCCCGGCGCCGGCCCCGTGGGAGCCACGCCCAGATCGCCACCGCCGCCATAACATTGAGTATTCCCAACACGACGAATGCCCAGCGCCAGGAAAGCCATGCCGCCGCCAGCGCCGCCACCATACGGCCGCTGAATCCGCCCAGAACCGTCCCGCCGACATAAGCCGACATGGCCGCTCCCCCGCCCCGCTCCCATTCCCGGTTGATATAGGCGATGGTCACGGCGAAAATGCCGGGCGTAAAAACGCCCTGCCAGAAGCGCCAGAACAGAAGCTGTCCAAGACTGGTCGAGCTGGCCGCCAGCAGGGTCGGGACGGCCAGCAGAAAGGCCGCCCACACAATCACCCGCTTGCGCTCCAGGCGGTCGGCGACGATTCCCGCAAGAGGTGCGGCGATGGCCACCGCGATGGTGGAGATCGTGACCACCAGGCTCATGGCCTTCACCGACCGGCCGAACGCCGCGGCCAGCATGGGCAGCAGGGGCTGCGGCGCAAAAAGCGTCAGAAACGCGCAAAAGCCGGCGAACACCACGGCGACGGTGCGCGTTCGCGAATGGCCTTCGAGTTCCTCGCGCGGTTTCGCCGGCCTGGATATCAATGCGTCCGCGTCCGCCATCTACTTCATTATCGCGATTCGGATCTTTTTTTTCTCGCGGGCGCAGCTGTGTACCGAACGAAACAATCTTGCCGGCGGTACGGAAACGGAATTGCTCTGCCTACCCGAGAGTGAGGTTCATATGCCCGAGAAAGAAACCCGTGCAAGAGCTCGCCAGGACGCTCGTGAAGGCAAAGCGCCCACCACGCAGGCTGGAGAATTTGTTCACGAAGAGATCGAACATGTGCGCCAAGGCAAGCACGGCGCGCGCTCCGCAAAACAGGCCATCGCCATTGGACTGTCGAAGGCGCGGCGGGCCGGCGTAAAGTTGCCGCCACCCAGGAAAGCGTCGGCGAAAACGAAGATGCAGGCGGCACGCGACAACCGCAAAGGGCAAACTTCACCGGGGCGCAAGGCTTCGCCGAAACGATCGCGATCCGTCACCACGGCGCTCAAACGCGAGGGCCGGCAGGCAGCATCCCGCATGGCCCTCTCCCGGCAGGCCCACGCCAGCAGCCGGCGGCGCGGCGCCGCCAGCCGCAGCAGCGCGGCCCGAAAAGCCGCTCGTACGCGCGCCGGGCGGTGATCCTCGCCGCACCGGGCGTAGTAGACTACAGCCTTGGACGCCGTCCGACCGCGCCGGCAACTCGGACTGTTCGACGCCACCATGATCGTGATGGGGGGCATCGTCGGGTCCGGCATCTTTATTAATCCCTACGTCGTGGCGCTGCACGTGCACACGCCCTTCCTCATTCTCGGCGTCTGGCTGGCCGGCGGCGCGCTAGCCATGCTGGGCGCGTTCATCTGGGCCGAACTCGCTACCCGGCTGCCGGGCGCCGGCGGCAATTACCTCTACCTGCGCGTGGCCTGGCATCCCTCGGTGGCCTTCGTGTATGGATGGGTGCTGCTGCTGGTCACGCAGACCGGCGGGATGGCCGCCGTGGCCGTCACCTTCGCGCGCTACTACCGCGAAATCTCAGGCGCCCGGTGGAGCGACGGCGCCATTGCCGCCACGGCACTGCTGGGGCTGACCGCCATCAACTGCCTCGGCGTGCGCGCGGGCAGCAATGTGCAAAGCGCGCTCATGCTCATGAAGGCCGCCGCTATCGCGGCCATGGTGGTGCTCGGCCTGGTCCTGGGCGGCGGGCGGATCCACCCCTTGCCGCTCCTGGACCGGCCGGTTTCCTTCTCCCTGATCGCGGCCCTCGGAGCGGCCATGACCCCGGTCGCCTTCGCCTACGGCGGATGGCAGACCGCCAGCTTCGTCGCCGCGGAGATGCGCGACCCGCGCCGCGATCTCTCGCGCGGCCTGGTCCTGGGCGTGTCCGGAGTGGTGCTGCTGTATCTTTCCGCGAATTTCGTCTGCCTCAAGGTGCTCGGGCCGGCCGGCCTGGCCGCCACGCGCACTCCGGCGTCGGCGGTGATGCGCGCCGCGCTGGGCGAGAGCGGCGCACTGTGGATCGCGGTCGGCATCGCGGTCTCCACCCTCGGCTTTTTGAGCCAGGGGATCCTCACCGCCCCGCGCGTCTATTACGCCATGGCGCGCGACGGCCTCTTCTTCGCCGCCGTCGGCCGCCTTTCCCCGCGCACCGGCGCGCCCGCCGTGGCCATCGTCCTGCAGGGCATCGCCGCCACCATCATCGCCCTGGTAGGGAAATACGAGCAGATCCTGAACTACGAGGTGTCGGTGGATTTCATTCTCTTCGCCATGGTGGCTGAGTCGCTGTTCGTCTTCCGCGCGCGCGAGGGCCGTGCGTCCGGCGGCGGCATCTACCGCGTCCCCTTCCACCCTTACTCCACCGCGCTGTTCGTCCTCGCGTGCGCCGCCATCGTCGCCAGCACCGTCTGGAGCAACCCCGCCAATAGCGCCATCGGCCTGCTGATTCTGCTGACCGGCATTCCCGTATATTTGTATTGGAGCCGCCGCGCCCGATTCCCTTCATGAGCCACAAACACTCCGACTACATGCACTGGGCCAAGACCGCCAGCCGCGCCCGCTTCAACCTGGCCACCAGCGGCGTGGGCGCGTTCCCCTTGCGCGAATTGCCGTTCGATCCGGCGCAGCTTGCAATCAACGGCGACAACGGGTATGGCTACGCTCCGCTGCTGCACGCCATCGCCGAAAAATCGGGCGTCGATCCGGATTGCGTGGTCACCGCGGAAGGCACTTCCATGGCCAACTACCTGGCCATGGCGACGCTGCTCGATCCCGGCGACGAAGTGTTGATCGAGCACCCCGCCTATGGCCTGCTGGTGGACGCGGCCCGCTACATTGGCGCCGAAGTGAAGCGGTTCCCACGGACCGAAGAAAGCGGCTATGCGCTCGACCCCGCCGCGATCCGGCGAGCGATCACCCCCAAGACCAGGCTGATCGTGGTCACCAATCTGCACAACCCGTCGAGCGTCCTCGCACCGGAACCCGTCCTGCGGGAAGTGGTGGATCTGGCCCGCGCCGTGGGCGCGCGCGTGCTCGTCGACGAGGTCTATCTCGACGCGGTCTACCAAGACACGCCGCGCACCGCGTTTCACCTGGGATCCGAGGTCGTGGTCTCGAACAGCCTCACCAAGGTCTACGGCCTGAGCGGGCTGCGCTGCGGGTGGATTCTGGCGCAGCCCGATCTGGCGCGCGCCATGCGGCAGTTGAATAACCTGTTCGCCGCCACCCCGGTGCATCCCGGCGAATTGATCGGCGTCGCAGCCTTCCAGCACCTTGCCCCCATTCGCGAGCGCGCGCGCCGGATCGTCGAAGCCGACCGCCGGGTGCTCCACGAGTTCCTGGACCGGCATCCGGAAATCTCCGCCCCCCGCACGAACTTCGGCACCACCTCGTTTTTCAATTTGCTCCGTGGCGACGCCGCCGCCTTTCTGGAGCGCCTGCGGTCGGAGTACGAAACTTCCGCCGTGCCCGGCCGCTTCTTCGACATGCCGGGCCACATCCGCATCGGCATGGGCGTCGATACGGAAATGTTCCGCGAGGGCCTGCGCCGCATCGGCCTCGCGCTGGATGCCGCTAGCTGACGTGCGTCCCACGTTGTCGCGTGGCGGCTTGCGCCATTGTGGGGCAGGCGCTTTCGCCTGCCAACCGCCTCCTTCCGGGCTCTTACCGGGGGGAGGCTCCCCTCACACCTGCTCGATCACCCGCAGCAGCGCCTTCAATGACGTCTCCGTCGAGTACCGCTTTCCCTTGGCATCCCGCCAGTGCGTTTCCAGCGTGTAGGTCCCCTGGTAGCCATCCTTGCGCAGCGCGCGGATCTGGCCCAGGTTATCGAACTCGCCCTGGCCCACCGCGGTCCACGCCACTTTCCCGTCGGGCTGCTTCTTATAGTCGCGCAGATGCACGTGGAAGATGCGCGCCGGGTCCAGCGCCCGGTAGCCGTCGGGAAACGCCCGCTCGCCGGATTGGCCCGCGTTGTTCGGGTCCCAGGCGATCCCCACGTTCGCTTCTTTCACCCGCTTCAGCAGGTCGCCCGCCTGTGCCCCGGTGGCGACGTGGCCTCCGCCGATGTTCTCCACCGCCAGCCGGAATCCTTTCGCGCGCCGCGCCGCCTCGCGCAGCAGTTCGTCGATTCGCGCGTAGCTCTTTTCCGACGTGCTTTCGCCCGGCCCCAGCATGAACGTGAAGATACGGATGCGGTCCGTCCCGAACGCCTTGGCCCGCTCCATCGACCGGTCCAGCAGCGCCCATTGTTCCGCCAGCTTCTGCTGGCCGGCCGGCGTCTCCGGCGGCAGTGGAACCTTGAAGAACCCCGAGTCTTCAATCGACACCCGGATGCCGTGTTCCTGGAAGAGGGAACGCGCCGCGCGGATCTTCTCCATCGGCTGTTCGGTGTTGTAGGGGCCCCACAGGTTGCGCACCTCGGCCCAGGAGAGTCCGTACTCCCTGAGAAACCGGACCGCAGTCAGGACATCGTCATCGATCTCGTCGGTGGTGACCCCGAGCGGGATCGCGGCGAGGGGCACACCCCGCAGGCGGCGCGCCCAGGCCGCCAACAGACTCCCGGCGAGCAATTCACGGCGAGTATGCACCATTGCTCGATTATATCCGCGCGCGCGCGGCAGGTTACTCCGCGTTGACGTCCAGCACTTCGAAATGAAACCGCTCGGGAGGGAACAGCGCGGGCGCTTGCGCGATCAGCCGGGACCACGTCTGGTAGGCGGTATCGGCCACCGTGGCATTCAGATACAGCAGGAACTGGTTGGAGAAACAGTCGATCGGCGGCGGTTGCCGGAAGGTCAGCCGCAATCCCACCGCCTTCTCCAGCACCACCCCGTGGGTCGGCACGTGCTTATCCATCAGCAGGGTGACGAAACTGGCGCGGCTGGCATGCGGCCACACGTCCGGATGCAGCAGTTTGCGCAGCGTGTCCTCTCCCTCGAAGGTGATTTCGCATTGCCGGATCCACTCCAGCACCGAATCCCCCCACTGCCAGTGCGACAGCAGCCCCCGGTAACGCTCCGTGAGTTGCAGCGCCAGATCGAACTTGCGCTGTTCCAACACGTCCGGGGCCGCGTCGCCCGCGGCCAGCATTTCTTCGGCTTCCCGCATCACCGAGGTCAGATCGCCCGCGCCTTCGCCGGGCGCGTGCTCCGCGCCATGCACCAGCAGCGGCGGCAGTTCGTGCATCTTGCTTCCCGGTATCGCGATGTATCTTGCGTCCCTCATGGTCTCCCACCCGTCCCTGTCTGATTGGACGTCACACCAGGGCACACTTGTTTCAATTTGTAGCACAGGAACTGCCGTTGTGAATTAAGAAACGTAAATGAGCCCCTTCGGCCCCGCCCCCGCCAGACTCGCCCGCCCCCCCGCACCCGCCCCCACTCGCCCCACGCACCCGCACCCGCCAGCCC
>JADGNR010000370.1 GCA_017883415.1 Bryobacteraceae bacterium
CATGTCTTCCCAGGTCTTGACGGCGTCGGCGTGCCCGCCGTCGGTCGTGGTGTTCACTTCGGGTGCTGCGGTGGGGGCGATGATGAGGTTGGGCGTGGGGTGGTCCTCGTCGCGGACGAACGGCGAGTGGCTGTACTTCTCCTTCAACCGCTCGAGGATGCTCTCCGACATCTGCTCCCGGGTGAGGTCGGCGACCGCCGCGAGATCGATCCTGGAGCCGAACTGGCTGAGGATGTCGTTGCGCAATGTCGCCAGGTCCCAAGTGTCGGGATGCTTGTTGCCGGGGCAGTGCCGGTCGACGTACTGATCGACGATGCCCTGCACCATCTCGATCACGCGCTCTTTCTGGTCGATGCCCTCCAGCAACTGGCGGCGCATGGTGTACACCGCCTGGCGCTGCTTGTTCATCACGTCGTCGTATTCCAGCAAGTGTTTGCGGGCTTCGAAATTCTGCATTTCGACCGCTTCCTGGGCCTTGAGGATACGCTTGGTGATCATCTTGCTCTCGATGGGCACGTCCTCCTCCATGCCCAGGCGCAGCATGAGGTTCTGCATGCGCTCGCCGCCGAAGATGCGCAGCAGGTCGTCCTGGAGCGAGAGGAAGAAGCGCGAGCTGCCGGGGTCGCCCTGGCGGCCGGCGCGTCCGCGGAGCTGATTGTCGATGCGCCGCGATTCATGGCGCTCGGTGGCCACGATATGCAGCCCGCCCAGCGCCGTCACCTCGTCGTGCTCCTGGTCGGTCTGCTGCTTGAAGCGGGCGAAGAACTCGTCCCATTTCTCGCGGCGCACCCGGTAAAACTGGTCGTGATGGGTGAAGTAGTAGAAGTGCTCGTCGGCGATGTACTTGACTTCCTCCGGGGAGAGGCGCTCGGCCACCTTTTCCTTCAGGCAGGCATCCTTGGTCATGAACTCGGGGTTGCCGCCCAGCAGAATATCGGTGCCGCGTCCGGCCATGTTGGTGGACACGGTGACCGCGCCCTTGCGCCCGGCCTGGGCCACGATGGACGCTTCCCGCTCGTGATTCTTGGCGTTCAAAACCTCGTGCCGCACGCCCATCCGCTTGAGAATGCCCGACAGCTTCTCCGACTTCTCCACGGAGATGGTGCCCACCAGCACGGGCTGCCCGGTTTCGTTGTCTTTCTTGATTTCCTTGGCGGCGTTGCGGAACTTCTCGTCCTCGGTGCGGTAGACCATATCCTGGTTCTCGATGCGGATCATGGTCTTGTTGGTGGGGATGACCACCACATCCAGGTTGTAGATCTTCTGGAATTCGGCCGCCTCGGTTTCCGCCGTACCGGTCATGCCGGCCAGCTTCTTATACATGCGGAAGTAGTTCTGGAAGGTGATGGTGGCCAGCGTCTGGTTCTCGCGCTGGATCTTGACGCCCTCCTTGGCTTCCACGGCCTGGTGCAGACCGTCGGACCACCGGCGGCCGGGCATGAGACGGCCGGTGAACTCGTCGACGATGAGCACCTCGGGCCCTTCCTCGCCATCCTTCACCACGTAATCGCGGTCAAGCTGATAGAGCGTATGCGCCTTGAGCGCCGCTTCCACGTGGTGCTTCCATTCGATGGTGTCGAGGCTGTAGATATCGGCCAGGCCCAGCAGCTTCGCGGCCTTGTCGAAACCCTCCTCGGTAAGCGCCACGGCTTTGTGCTTCTCGTCGATGGTGTAATCGCCGGTGGTGTACTTTTCGCCCGGCTCCTTGCCCTCGATCACCTCACCGCGTTTCAGCTTGGGGATGATGCGGTTGGCCTTGTAGTACTTGTCGGTGGACTCCTCGCTGGGGCCGGAAATGATGAGCGGCGTGCGCGCCTCGTCGATCAGGATGGAGTCGACTTCGTCCACAATGCCGTAGTTGAAGGGCCGCTGGGTGCAATCCTCGAGACGGAACTTCATGTTGTCGCGCAGGTAATCGAAGCCGAACTCGTTGTTGGTTCCGTAGGTGATGTCGGACCCGTAGGCCTCCTTGCGCTCGCCGTCGTCCAGATCGTGGACGATCACGCCCACGCTCAGCCCGAGGAACTTGTAAAGCCGCCCCATCCACTCCGAGTCGCGCTTGGCCAGGTAATCGTTCACGGTGACGACGTGCACGCCCTTGCCTTCGAGAGCATTCAGGTAGCACGGCAGGGTAGCGACCAGGGTCTTGCCTTCCCCGGTTTTCATTTCGGCAATCCGGCCCTTGTGCAGGACCATGCCGCCGATCAACTGGACGTCGAAATGGCGCATGTTGAGCGCCCGCCGCCCCGCCTCGCGCACCACCGCAAAGGCTTCCACGAGCAGATCGTCGAGCGTGGCGCCCTGCGCGATTCTGTCTCTGAATTCGATGGTCTTGGCGGCCAGATCGATGTCCGACAGTTGGCGCATGGCGGGCTCGAGTTCAGTAACGGCCGCCACCGTGGGCAGCATGCCTTTGATCTCGCGCTCGTTCTTGGTTCCGAAGATTTTGGCCAGAACGGCATCAACAATCATGAAAGGTCTCGGTACGGGGGAAAGTTCGCAAGTACTATTTTACCCTGTATGTGAAGGAGACGAGCGCGGAGAGCGCAGGTTTAGCGCGGTCCTCCTATGCGACCCGGAGCTTCGCCCGCGCTTTCAGGCTTGCGGCCTGGGGGGCGTGCCGGTCTCACGGGCCCGTTCTGGTCGAGCGCTTTCACGCTCCCGTGAGGTCCGCTGGGCGGGGGAAAAGGCAAAAACCCCGCCGCACGCGCGGGCGAGTCTCCGCTCGTCTACGGTTCGATTACAGCCATTCGCCGGCTTGCCGTCCTTTCCCCTTCAGCCGGCGATTCGCGGGTCACAACGGACAAAACTCCCGCTCTGGCGCTGTGCAGCCTGCAACAATTATGCCACTGAAGTTCCTGCTACTATCGACGTATGCCGGGTCCCGCGCGTCGGTGGTCGCGCCGCTCTTTGCTCCTGTCCGGACTCGCCGCGCGGCTCATGGCCCAAAAGCCGCCGGTCACCAGTTTCCCCTCGGAGTGGAAGCGGTATCCCGACCCGACCACCGAGCTCGAAGTCTACCAGCTCACCGATCCCGCGCACACCTCCACGCTGCCGGCGTATTACAATCGCGCCATCGCGCGTTCGAGCGGCTGGATGCTGTTTTGCTGCGACCGCGGCGGGTCCCCGCAGGCGTTCCGCATGGACCTGAAGAACGGCGAGACCAGACGGTTGATCGAGGCGCAGGACCTCGATGGCGCTTCGCTCACCTTGACCCCGGACAATCGCTCGTTTTGTTATTTCTCGGGAAGGTCCCTGTCGATAGCCACTCTGGCCACCCTGCGGGCACGCGAGCTGTATAGCATTCCAGAAGGTTGGGAGCGCTGTCCCGGATTGAGCGTGGGGCCGGACGGCACGCACGCCGTTTTCGCCGAACGGCGCGAGGAAAGCTCGCGCCTGCGCATGGTCTCGCTGTCGCAGGGAGCGGCACGCACCGTGGTGGAGGCGCCGTTTGCGATGAGCGACGCCATCGCGCGGCCCATGCGCGCCCAGATCCTCTTCCGGCAGAGCGGCGAGGCGCCGTGGCTGGTGAATGCCGACGGCAGCCAGAAACGCCAGCTGAAACTGGCGCCCGGGCTGGTCGGGCCGGCCAATTGGGCGGCGGATGGAAGGACTCTCCTGTACCTGCATATCCCGGCCGATCGCACGCAGTTGCACGCCATCCGCGAATTCACCCCCGATAGCAACACCGACAAGCTGGTAGCCAAGACCAGCCAGTTCGCGCATTTCGGATTCAACACCAATACTTCGGTCTTCGTGGGCGCCAGCCAGAATGCCGCCTCGCCCACGATTCTGCTGCTGCTGCGCGTGGCGCGGCGGGAATTCACCCTCTGCGAGCACAAAGCCAGCCGCCCCGAAACGGTGGCGCCGCTGTTCGCGCCCGACAGCCAGCGCGTATACTTTCAGAGCGACCAGCATGGTAAATCCGCCATCTATTGCATGCACGTGGAGCACCTGGTGGAAAAGATCGAAGCGGAGACTTACTGATGACCACACGCCGGCCGGCTTTGTTCTGTCTGGTGGCCGCGCTCGCCCTCCGGCCGGCATCGGCCGCGACCCGCCTGCTGGTTACCGTGACGGAACAGAAATCGGGCGCGCCCGTAACCGGCCTGCAGGCCCAGGATTTCGCCGTCTTCGACGATAAGACGCCCCGCCCGGTGGAAGCGGCCGAGTTCACCCGCGACACGCTCGATATCATGCTGCTGCTCGATACCAGCCTCGCCGGAGGGCTGGTGCAGCCCATGGCGGAGAATTTCGTGGCCCAACTGCAACCCAAGGAGCAGATGGCGGTGGTGGCGTTCCACTCGTCGGCCGACCTGATCCAGGACTTCACTTCGAGCAAGGCCCTGATCATGAGCTCCATCGCCAAGGTCAAGTACGGCAATTCGCCGCACGTGCTCGATGCTCTTTATGCCGCGCTCGACGGCGGGTTCCAGAACAGCCCCTTCCGCCGCGTGATCCTGTTGCTCACGACTGGCGTGGAAGGCTACAGCAGGGTGGGTGAGCGCGAAGTCATCCGCCTGGCGCGCCGCAACCAGGTTTCCATTTATCCCGTCTACGCGGTGGGCAACGAGCGCGCGCTATTCGAGCTGCTGGCGAAGCAAACCGGCGGGGCCTCGTTCAGTCTGCGCGACATGCGGAAGGCGGGCGACGCCCTGCCGGGCGCGCGCGTATTCGACGTGCTGCGCGCCCATTACACTCTGTCCGTCGGCGGAAACCTGGGCCTCGGGGACAAACTGCGCGTGGAAGTCAAACGCCCCGAGAAGATGCAGGTCTCGGCGATGGCCATCGAGTAACCGCGCCTTCGGCAGGCGGCACCGTCCAGCCCCGCCATGGCGCGTCCGAAGCGAGGGTGCTACCGCGCCGTAGAATCCTTGGGCGTGGAAAGATAGCCCACAATCTGGTCTTTACCCACCGAGTTGATTACCAGCTCGTACGGTGTATGGCCGCCCTTGGCCGTGTAGAACTGCACCGGCTCGTTGATGCTCTTGTTTTCCTTGACGGTCAGCTTGTCGTCGGCCATCACGTCCACGGTGTAGCGGTTCTTCTTCGGATCGGTCTTCTTCAACATCAGGGTGATGTCGCCGAAACGGTGCGGCTTTTTCTCCTTGCCCAGCTTGATGTCGACGTAGTTGCGCTCGCCCAGGCGCTTCAGCGCGGCCAATTCGTTGGCATTGGTGGCGATCAGCCCGCTGTGCACGCCCAGGTCTCCGGTTACCGATTTCAGGTCCGCGATGGTCTTCTGCAATTCGGCCTGGGTGGCGGTAACCTGGGTCTTCACCCCACCGACGTCGGTCGAGACATCGGCGATTTTGGCGTTGGCCGCGCTGGCGGACTGCTTCACGTCGCTCAGCTCCGAGGTGACCCGTTGCTGCACCTTGGCCTCTTCCGCCTGGATCTGTTTGGCGATTTGCTCGGTGTGCGCGTTGGCTTCGATTTTGGCCTGCGCCGAAAGCGTTCGCGCCTGCGCCTGGGAATTCTTGAGTTCTTCTTTCAAGGTCTCCAGATGGCGCAACTGGGAAGCCGTGGTTACCGAAGAGGCGTCCCGCAAATTGCTCAACTCGGTCTTCAACGACTCAGTCGCCTTGGTCATGTCCGTGCGCAGGCGGTCGATCTGTACGTACAGGTAAATGTTGGCGGCCACCAGGGCGATAATCGCGGCGGCGACCAGCGCCGTCATCAAACCAGAACGCGGCGGCTGCGGCTCTACATAGGTCGGTGTGGGACTCACGTTACGATGCTCCTTTAGCTCCTTACAGTATAGATGGATACCAAGCCCGTTTCGGTTTCGCCTAAACCAGGTCAAAAGACTGGCCGGGGGCCGGTATCGCCACCTCGAGGCCGAACCGGGAAGCCAACAGCCCGGCCAGGGTTTCGCTTTGCCGGGGCCCGCCGTGCACCAGGAAG
>JADGNR010000371.1 GCA_017883415.1 Bryobacteraceae bacterium
TCGAGCTCCGCCTGCGCCGTGCCAAACGGGACGTGGATGTGCGAGCGCAGCCTGCCGTTCACCTGCACCACGACCTCGGCTAAGTCTTCTTTGGCGAGTTCCGCATCGAATTCCGGCCAGCACTGGCGGAATACCGGGCCATCGCGCCCCAGTTCTTCCCAGATCTCCTGCGAGAGGTAGGGCGCGAAGGGCGCCAGCAGCAGCGCCAGCTTCTCCACGATCTCGGCCATCGCCACGCCGGAAATGCGCTCCTCCTCGGCGTAGAGCACATTCACCAGCTCCATAATGGAGGCGATGCAGGTGTTGAAGTGCCAGCGCGTCTCGAAATCGCCGGTGACCTTCTTCACCGTCTGGTGCAGCTTGCGCAGCACCTTCTTGTCCGCGGTTCCCGGCATATCCGCCGCACGCCCGGCGTTGCGCGTGGCGAAGCGGTAGACGCGGCCCAGAAAGCGGTAAATGCCCTCGGCGCCTTCCTGCCGCCAGTCGACCTCTCGTTCCGGCGGGCCGGCGAACAAGACGAACATGCGCGCCGTATCGCTGCCGAATTTCTCGGCCAGCGGGTCTGCCCCCACCACGTTCCCTTTGGACTTCGACATCTTCGCCCCTTCGGCGATCACCATGCCCTGGGTGAACATGCGGCGCACCGGTTCGCTGTTGCCGACGAGCCCCATGTCGCGCATCACCTTCGTGAAAAAGCGCGAGTAGATGAGGTGCAGGATGGCGTGCTCCACCCCGCCGATGTACTGATCGATCTCGAACCAGTAGGCGATCTTCGCCGGGTCGAAGGGCATGCTGCTGTTGTGCGCGTCGCAGTAGCGGTAGAAATACCAGGACGAATCGATGAACGTGTCCATGGTATCGGTCTCGCGCTTCGCCGCGCCGCCACACCGCGGGCACGGCACGTTGACGAATTCGGGCACGTTCTCGAGCGGCGAGCGGCCGCTGCCGGTGATCTCGATGCGGTCGGGCAGCACCACCGGGAGCTGGTCTTCGCTCACCGGCACCACGCCGCACCGGGAGCAGTGGATCACCGGGATCGGCGTGCCCCAGTAGCGCTGGCGCGAGATGCCCCAATCCTTGAGGCGATAGGTGACGGCGGCTTTTCCGAAGCCGTGCTCCGCGGCATACGCGGACATTTTCGGGCGCGCTTCGCCGCTCGGGAGTCCCGACCAAGGGCCGGAATTCTCCACGATGCCGTCCTCGGTGAAAGCCCGCTCCATGCCCGGTTCTCGGGCGAGCGCGCCATCCGCGGGGCGAATCACGGGACGCACGGCGATGCCGTATTTGCGGCAGAACTCGAAGTCGCGCTCGTCGTGCGCGGGCACGGCCATGATGGCACCGGTGCCGTAGCCCATGAGGACGAAGTTGGCCACCCAGACAGGAACTTGCTCCCCGCTGTACGGGTTCACCGCCAGGCGCCCGGTGGCGAAGCCTTCTTTTTCGATATCGCCGGGGTCGCGGTTGGCGCGCGCGTCCACCATCGCCTTGGCGCGCGCCTTCCCGGCCGCGTCGAGCAGCGTTTCGTGGAGCGGATGCTCGGGCGCCAGGATCACGCAGGTGGCGCCGTAGATGGTGTCGACGCGGGTGGTGAAGACACGAATCGGCTCGCCGGTTTCCGCCATGTGGAAATCGACTTCGGCGCCTTCCGACCGTCCGATCCAGTTGCGCTGCATGGTGAGCACGCGCTCCGGCCACCCGTCTTCGAGCGAGGCCATGTCGTCCAGCAACTGGTCGGCATAGGTGGTGATCTTGAGGAACCACTGCTCCAGCGCGCGCTGCTCCACGGGCGTGCCCTCGTGGCGCCAGCAGCAGCCTTCCACCACCTGCTCGTTGGCCAGCACGGTGGCACAGAGGGGACACCAGTTGACCAGCGCTTTCTTGCGGTAGGCCAAACCGCGCTCCAGCATTTTCAGAAAGAACCACTGGTTCCAGCGATAGTACTCCGGCTCGCAGGTGGAGACTTCGCGGTCCCAGTCGTAGCTGAAAGCAAAGCGGCGGTGCGTCTTCTTCATGGCCGCGATGTTCTGCCGGGTCCATTCCCGCGGCGGAGTCTTATTGGCGATGGCGGCGTTTTCCGCGGGCAGGCCAAAGGCGTCCCACCCCATGGGATGCAGCACGTTGAACCCGCGCATCCACTTGTAGCGCGCCAGCGCGTCGCCGATCGAATAGTTGCGGATGTGCCCGATGTGCAGGGTGCCGCTGGGATAGGGCAGCATCTCCAGCACATAGAATTTGGGCCGGGCGGAGTTCTCCTCGGCTTTGTAAAAATCGGCGTTCTCCCATCGCGCGTGCCACTTCAGCTCGATGTGGTTATGGTCGTAGTGCTTTTCGGGCATAGGGCTGTGAATGAGGGTTGAAATTCCATCGTAGCAATTCGTGGGGCAGCCAATCCTGGCTGCCGCGGGCTTTCAGCCGGCGCTCCCGCGCTCAAAACCACGTGCGCGCCTTGTAAGCCCGGTACCGCTCGCCATACGCCTGCTCCAATACCGCCTGCTCTTTGCGGATCCGCAGGATCTGTACCGGAGTCATCAGCGCCAGGTAAATAAAGCCGGCCGGATGCCCCCAGGCAATCGCCGTCCCCAGGAATGCCAGCTCGCCGAACAGATAAACCGGATTGCGAAACTTGGCGTACAGCCCGTTAGTGACCAGCCGCTTCGCCTGCGCCGTGACGCTGAAGGAAGCGCCCAGCTGGAACCGCGCGGTCACCCACAACGCAAACGCCGCCGCAGCCAGCCCCATGCCCGCCGCGAAACGGAGGCTCCACCGCCCATACACCGCCAGCAGCGCCGCCAACACCAGAAAACCAAAAACGTCGATCCAGTAGTAGAAGGCTTGCTTCATGGTCGCCCCTTGCGGCTCGCGAGCGCCTTTAGGATATCCAGGTTTCGCCGGTCGTCGCCGGGATGCTTCACCGGCGTTTCCAGGATGAACGGCTTGGCGCGCAGCTTGGGATGCGTCAGAATGCGCCGAAACGCAGCTTTGCCGATGTGTCCTTCGCCGATGCCTGCGTGGCGGTCGACGCGCGAGCCCAGCGGCGCCTTGGAATCGTTGGCGTGAATGACGTGCACGTTGGCGAGCCCGAGCAGTTCCTCGGCGCGGCCGATGGTGGCGCGCAGGCCCGCCGCGGTCGCAATGTCGAATCCCGACGCGAGCAGGTGGCAGGTGTCCAGGCAGAAGCCTACACGGAGATCGGTGAGGTCGCGGGCGAGCTCGCACAGCGATTGCAGCTCCTCGAAACGGCTGCCGATGCTGGCGCCGCAGCCGGCGGTGTTTTCGAGCAGCACCGTGACCTCGGGCGCACGGGCACCTTTCACCGAGTCGCGCAGCGCCCGTGCGAATGAGGCGATGCCCTCCTCCACCGAGCGCCCTTTGTAATTGCCGGGATGGAGCACCAGGTACTCCGCGCCAAGGGCCGCGGCCCGCTCCAGTTCCCCGCGAAAAGCCGCGATGGACTTGGCCCGGATGGTGGGATCGAGCGAGGCCAGATTCACCAGGTAGTTGACGTGGATCGCCAGCGGGCGCAAGTCAAACCGTTCGCGGGCCGCCCGCAGTAGCCGTACCTGGGCGGGCGCGGGGCGGACGGCCCGCCACATGCGTGGGCTGGCGGAGAAGATTTGGAAGGTGTTGGCCCCCAACTCGGCGGCCTGCAGCGCGGCTTTCTCCAGGGACCCGGCTATCGAAGTATGGATGCCCAGTCGCAGAGAAACATGCTACCGCATGGACAGCTGTCCACCACGTGGTGGACAGGCAGTCATCAGTTGACCGAGACCGTCGAGACCGTCGAGGTCATGGGAAGGCTTGACCCGCGCAGCGATGGATCCGCGTACTCTGCAGGACTGACCGGGCCCTCCCAGGCAACCGGGTATTCCCGCAAACACTGTGGACAAATGTACCGGCCGTGTATCGGCCACATCGCCTGGGCGTGCATCTTCTTGCACCACAGCTCAGAAAACCAGTTCAACATACAGGACTTCCCTCCCCCGACACCACAAGACTCCTTCAAAGTGGCGGCTAGGCTTCTTCTATGAGCAATTTACGTACCGAAACCAGGAACGGATTTGTCCAAGCCATTCCCCGTCATTTTCTCTTGACAAGTCACCCGATTAAATCGTATGATTCAATCACTCGAATGATTGACACAAGGGAGAGGATCCTCGACACCGCCGAAGCGCTCTTTGGCGAGCGGGGCTATGCCGCCACCTCTCTCCGCCAGATCATCGCCGAAGCCGGCGTCAACCTGGCCGCCATTCATTACCATTTCGGCTCCAAGGAACACCTGCTCGATGAAGTGGTCCTGCGCAAAGCGGCGCCGGTGAACCAGGAGCGGATGGCCCGCCTGGAGCGGGTGGAGGCCGGCGGCGAACCCTTGACCGTGGAGAGGGTGCTGGAGGCGTTCATGGTGCCGATGGCGGAGACTGCGGAGCAAAATCCACAATTCGTCCGCCTGATGGGCCGAATGCATGCTGAGGGATTGATGCCCGGCATCGTGGAGCGGCATTTTCAGCCCGCCATCGGGCGATTCCTGGCGGTTATGCGCAAAGTTCTCCCCGAATTGTCCGAGGAAGAGTTCCTGTGGCGCATCCACTTCATGATCGGCGCCATGGCGCACACCATGTGCGGCGCGCCCGACCATACGCGGGTCGCGGGCGCCCCCGGAAGTTTCCGCACCCGCATCGACCGGCTGGTGGCCTTCCTGAGCGGAGGGTTTCGCGCGCCGGTTCCTCGCCGTCAAGAAATCGAGGTCGAATAGATGAAATTCCCGTGGATACTGATGTTTTGGGCGCCCGCGGCTTTCGCCCAAGGGCCGCTCCCGTTGAGCCTCGAGCGGGCGATGGCGATCGCCACTTCCCCGGAAGGCAGCGCCAAGGTCCAACTCGCCGAAGAAGCGTTGCGCCAGGCCGAGGGACGGCGCGGGGAATCGCGGGCCGCGCTCCTGCCGAATCTGGATGGCGCGTTCACCGAACAGAACCTGACGCGCAACCTGGCGGCCCAGGGGATTCAGGTCTCGGTTCCGATCCCCGGCTTCCACTTCCCGTCGTTCGTGGGTCCGTTCACGACCATGGACGCCCGTCTGTCGGCGTCGCAGAGCGTCTTCGATTTCAGCTCCATCCGGCGCTTCCAGGCGTCGAAGGTAGGGGTGAGCGCGGCGAAGGCGGACGTCAACGGAAGCGCCGAGCAGGTGGCGGCACAGGTAGCGCGCGCGTATCTGGCGGCGGTGCGCGCCGATGCGGACGTGGAAGCGGCGAAGTCCAACCTGACGCTTTCCGAAGCCGTGCTCAAACAGGCGGAGAATCAGAAGGCGGCGGGCACCGGCACGGGCATCGAGATCACGCGGGCGCGGGTGCAACTGGCCAACGACCGGCAGCGTCTGCTGGTGACGGAGAACGCGCGGCGCGCCGCCGGCCTGCAACTGCTGCGCGCCATCGGCCTGCGCCTGGATACCGACCTGGTGCTGACGGACAAGCTGCAATACGTCCCGGTGGACGCGGTGACGATGGAGCAGGCGAAGGCGCAGGCATTGAAGACGCGGCCCGATCTGGAGGCGCAGCGGGAGCGCGAGTCGACCGCGCGTCTCTCGGCGAGCGCCACCAAACTGGAGCGGCTGCCCACGGTGGCGGCATTCGGCGATTACGGGTCGAGCGGAACCGGCTTCGACAATTCCCTGCCGACGCGGACCATCGGGATTTCGGTGCGCGTGCCGTTGTTCGATGGCGGGCGGCGCGACGCGCGGCGGGCGGAATCGGCGTCGCAATACCGCGCGGAGAAAGTGAAGACCAACGACCAGCCATTGATGGCTGTGGAACCAGTGTTTGTGATAACGATGTTGGCAGTAAAGCCACCCGTCCACTGATTCGTCGTATAGGTCACACGGCATCCCCCTGAAGGAGACGGAGT
>JADGNR010000095.1 GCA_017883415.1 Bryobacteraceae bacterium
TACCAGGACCGGCGGCGTAGGGAACCGCCCCCGATCCTGGCTCCGATCCGTGATTACTGCTCCAACAGTTCCTTGACCAGTTGCGGCGCGTTATACAGCTTGCGCAGCGCTTCGGTCATCGCCGCGGTGTGCACGGCGACGGCCCGGTTGGCGGTGGCATCGTAGACGAAATCGCCGACCAGGGATTCGATATTGCCGTCGAAGATCAGGCCCACGATTTCGGCCTTGGCGTTGATCACCGGCGAGCCCGAATTGCCGCCGATAATGTCGTTGGTGGTGACGAAATCGAGCGGGGTCGACATATCCAGCTTGTCGCGGTTCTCCATGTAGCGCGAGGGCAAGTAGAACGGCCCCTGGAAGTCGAAGCTGCGCGCCCGGTCGAACAGGCCGTAGAAGGTGGTCTTGTAGGGCGCCTTGGTGCCGTTCATGGGATAGCCCTGCACCTGCCCGTAGGAGAGCCGCAGAGTGAACGTGGCATCGGGATACGTGTTCTTACCGAAGGCGGCGAAGCGCGCCTTGCCCAGTTGCTCACCGGCGCGCTGGGCCACGCTCGACACGTTGTTTTCGAGCCACTTGACCATCTCACGCCGCATGGGATCGAGCTTGCGCGCGAGCACGATCATGGGATCGTCGGACGCGGCGACGGCAGATTCGCCGCCATCCACCAGTTTCCGGCGCACCGCCGGATCGGCCAGCTTGGTGCCGGTTACCAGCGCGGTGGCCGCTTCCTTGGGGGTGCGGCCGTCCAGCACGATCTTCACGAAGGGATCGTTGGGGCCGACTTCGGCGAGCGACAGTTCCAGGGCGCCGGTGATGCGGGCGATATCCATCCCGGAATAGACCGGCGCGGGCGAAAACATGCGGAACTTCAGCGAATCGAGCTGGGCCTCATGGTAGCCGGGCAACCGCTCCCCGTCGGGCTTCTTGATCTCGGCCACGTACTGCACGATGTTCGCGGCCAAGCCGCCCAACTGCGAGTTGAGGGTGTGGTAGAGCTGCTCCTTCAAGCGGGTGGTGGCCTTCTTCTCCGCCTGGTCGATGGCGTCCCACGCGCCGCTATAGGCGGCCTTCCATGCCGAATTGGCCATCACCTTGGCCTTGAACTCCGCTTCGTCCTGCTGCTTTTTGGCCATCACGTTCTTGTCCAGCAGGCCCTGGTACTGGCCCTCGATGGCCTTCAGGCTGTTGGCGATTCCGAAGATCTGCGAGCCGGTCTCGCGCGCCTGCTCCGGGCCCAGCGCCGAGTACCGCTCCAGCACTCCGAGCATGTTCTTGAGGATCTTGAGCCGGGCGGGCAGGGCCACATCGCGGTCGAATTCGAGCTGCGCCACGGTATCGAGGCGGCTGGTGGAGCCGGGATGGCCGGGGACGAACACCAGCTCGTTATCGCCGGCGCCCTGCGGATTCCACTTCAGGTAGTCTTTGGTGTCGAGCGGCTTGCCGTCATCGTAGACGCGGAACAGCGCCATATCGAGGTCGTGCCGCGGATAGGTGAAGTTGTCGGGGTCGCCGCCGAAGAAGGCAATCTGCTGCTCGGGTGCGAACACGATGCGCACGTCGGTGTACTTCTTGTAGCGATAGAGCCAATATTCGCCGCCCTGATAGAGCGTCACGATGTCGGAGCGGAGGCCCGTCTTCTGCTGGCTCTCGCGCTCGATTTCCGCGATCACGGCCTTGCGCGCGGCAAACTCCGCCTCCGGCGTCTTGGCGTTCTTGAGCGCCGCGGTCACGCGGGCGGTGACATCCTCCATGGATTGCAGGACGTTGACTTCCAGGTCCGGGGACTTGATCTCCTGGTCCGGCGTGGCGGCGTAGAAGCCGTCCTTGATGTAATCGCGCTGGGCGGTCGAGTTCTTCTGTAACTGCCCGCGGGCCACGTGATGGTTGGTCAGCACCAGGCCGTGGGCGCTCACGAAGGAGCCCGAGCCGCCGTCGTTCATGCGAACGCAGGACAGCCGGACGTGATCGAGCCACTGTTGCGTGGGCGTGAAATGGTACTTCTGCTGCAATTGTTTCGTCGGTGGATTATCGAAGGTCCACATGCCCTCGTCCGCGCGCCCGGGGGCGCAAACGAACAGCGTGCCGCACGACACCAGGGCAGCGGCGGATAACAGAAACTTGCATCGCGTCATGAAAAGAGCCTCCAAAGGTTCAGCCGCGAATGTAACCGCGAATGTTAAATTTGGGCGTTTCCGGGCTGAATCTATAGAGTACCGCGTCGTGCGGGCGAGCGCGGGGCGGGAGCGCGCGGCCACGGCGCGGGGCAGGGACGCGCGGGGCTGGGCAGGCCGGGCGTCCGGGTGTCGGGCGGGCCCGCAGCCGCGGCCGCTTCGCGATAATTGGGTTCATGCCCGTCTCCGCCGATGTTCTTGCAACTCACCTCGCTTATACCGCCTGGGCCAGCCGGCGGCTGGTCGAAGCCGCCGCCCAACTGGCGCCGGAGGAATTGACCCGCGATTTCCAAACCGCGGATCGCAGCGTGCTCGGCACGCTGGCGCACGTCTTTGCCGCGGACCGGCTGTGGCTGGCGCGCCTGCGGGGCGGTCCGCATCCAGGGTACGTCAGCGATGCCGATTACCGTCTCGATGTTTTGCTCGGGGATTGGCCCGCGCTCCACGACCGCTGGCGCGATTGGGCGAGCTCTCTCACCGACGAGATCGTGCTGCGCCCGGTGGCGTACACCGACCTCAAGGGGCGGTCCTGGAGCCAGCCGTTATGGCAACTCGTGCTGCACGTGGTCAATCACGGGACCCATCATCGCGGCCAGGTTGCCGGGTTCCTGCGCATGCTGGGACACACTCCGCCGCCGCTCGACCTGGTGTTCTATTACCGCGAACGGGCGGCTCAGGCGGCCTGACGCCGGCTTTCGCGCACATCCACGATCACCGACGTGGTGATCGGCTGCTGGGCGGGGCGGCCAAACTCCATGCGCATGCCGCGGCCGATAAACCGCTCCTTGATCATGGAGCCGCCCCAGGTGGACCCGTGGATGGACACCAGAACCGGCTCCGGGCAAAAGACCGGGTGCCCCGAAATGAGGGCCTGGCCGCGACCCTGATACTCGATGATGTACGCACGGTTGCGGGTCTGCACTTCGAGCACCGTGCCGGGCGGTACATCGCGCAGGTGGACGCCCCCTTCAATCTCGGATTGCACAATGCGCCGGTTGACTTCGTCGCCCAAATGCGGGCTCGGCGGAAACAGCAGCGTTGTGTCCCCGAGGATTGCCATCTGGTCTGCCCCTCGCGCTACCGTAGATTCTCCCACATCAGCGTCGCCCGGCGCTCCGTCCGGCCGTCAGAGCGGCGGCAGGAGCGAGTCGCCCATGGCAAACGTGCCGCACTTGCGCAGCAGGATGCGGCTCCGCCGGCCATCCTCGAGCCGCAACTCGGCGGCGCCGGAAGGCCACGCCTGGTTCCCCTCCAGCGAGCCGTGCAGTTCTCTGACGCACAGCGTATCGCCCTCAAACGTGCCCCACGCGACCAGAGTATAGCTGACGCTTTGCGTGAGGCCGCCGGCCACCAGTTGGCCCGTTCCGGATTCGGACGCGATCTGTCTCCTGATCCTCACGGCACGGCTCTCGCTCCCAGCTTACCTCCACCAGTGCGGCTCCTCCTCAGCCACCCTCCACCAGGTAGATGCGCGGATACGCGAATTCCTCCGCGTGGGCCTCGAGGCGCTCGAGCGCGAGGAGTGCATCCCGATGCAGGCGCGCGGTATCGATGCCTTCGCAGGATGGCAAATACCCAGCGAGCTTGCGCAGCCCTTTGCGAAGCTGCCGCCCGGCGCCCGTGGGATTGCCCCGCTGCCAGTGATACAAACCGACCGCCAGGTGAATCAACGATTGCAGGAAGAGACGCCGCGGATCGCGCTCCGGCGTCCAGGCCTCTTCCAGCACCTCGTGACAGGCGAAGTATTGCCCGCCGTTGAAGAGCCGGATTCCCTCCGCCAACAGCTTGTCGCTCATGTACGAATTATCCCCCCGTGGGGTAGGCCTGCCTCCGCGCCGATGGCGCGCTTCGCGCGCTGGGCAGGCCTGGAGGCCTACCCCACTGGCGTACAATGAGCACCGTGAAGAACCTTATTTGGATTGTCTCCGTTGCGTGCGCGCTCCTGGGGCTGTGCGCCGCCGATCTCGCGGCACAGCGGGGCGCGCGGCCCGCCTCCGCCCGAATCGTTCGTCTCGATCCGCGTTTCGACCGCCTGGTGCCGCCCACCGCCGCCCTGGAACGAATCGCCGAGGGCTTTCTCTGGGCCGAGGGCCCGGTCTGGAACCGGAAGGAAGCCTGCCTGCTGTTCTCCGACATACCGAACAACGTGGTGATGCGGTGGACGCCCGGGGGCACGGCCGCCGTGTTTCTGAAAAACAGCGGCTACACGGGAACGAAGCCGTATGAGGGTCCGGAGCCGGGATCGAACGGGCTGGCCTACGATTCCGCCGGCCGGCTGGTTCTGTGCGAACATGGCGACCGCCGGATCGCCCGGCTGGAGGCCGATGGCCGCAAAACAACGCTGGCCGGCCGGTACCAGGGGAGGCGCTTCAACAGCCCGAACGACCTGGTCTACAAATCGAATGGCGACCTCTATTTCACCGATCCGCCCTACGGCCTGCCGAAAACTTTCGACGACCCGCAACGGGAGCTGGGCTTCAACGGCGTCTTTCGCCTCACGCCGGACGGAACGGTGACGCTCGCCACCCGAGAGCTGAACGCGCCCAACGGGATCGCTTTCTCGCCCGACGAGAAGACGCTGTATGTCGCCAACTCCGAGCCGCAGCGCGCCATCTGGATGGCGTACGGCGTGAAGGCCGACGGCACATTGGGGCCGGGCCGGATTTTCTTCGACGCCACCGCCTGGACCAAGGATGGCAAGGGTCTGCCCGACGGTATGAAGATCGACCGCAGCGGAAATCTCTTTGCGACCGGCCCCGGCGGCTTCCACGTCTTTGCGCCGGACGGGACGCACCTGGGCTCCTTCGCCTTCGACGCCGCCGTCTCCAATTGCGCCTGGGGGAACGACGGCTCGACGCTCTACCTGACGGTCAGCTCGACGGTCTACCGGATTGCGCTCGCGACCAAAGGGGAGGGCTATTGATCGGTAGTAAACTGATCAGAGGCTGGAACCAGAGTCCACCAGGAGGGAACCATCGATGCCGTTTGTCAACCAGGCGCCTACCGGGAATGGCTTAACCAGATTGAGCAACTCAGCACTGAAGCAAATCGATTGGGCCGATCTATTCAAAAAGGTCTGCAACAACGGCACCATTCCCACGGCGAACCAATTGGCCGGGACGGTCTCGATCAGCAGCGATTTCGCCGGCCAGAAGGACGAAGGCAAGATGAAAGTCGGCAGTGTACGCTGGGACATTCAGAGCGTCTCGGAAACATACGCCAACTGTCAGTTGCAGGTTGGTGCGCAATCGGTTGCGGCGGTGTTATTGAAAACCAATACGGCCTACACCTGGGCCGCGATTACCGCCGAAATGGTTACCAGCACAAGAGACGGAGTGATCCGCAAGGATCAGTAGCCACCCTCCCCGCCGCTAATTCCCGCCTGCCGCCGTAGCCGGTTGCTCCTCCGGCTTCCATTCGGGCGGTTCCACGCCCAGCAGGTTGTGCACGAAGAAGTCCTGCAGCAGGCGCTGGCCATAGGCGCCGCCGGCGCCGTGGCCGCCGCCGGGGACGAAGAGCAGGTCGAACTTCTTGTTGTGCTTGATGAGCTGGTTGACCACCTGCATCGAGGACGATGGGTCCACATTGGTGTCCATCTCGCCAATCACCAGCAGCACTTTGCCCTGCAGCCGGTACGCGTTGTCCACGTTCGACGAGGCGGCGTACTCGGGGCCGAGCGGCCAGCCCATCCACTGTTCGTTCCACCAGATCTTGTCCATGCGGTTGTCGTGGCAACCGCTGTTGGAAACCGCCACCTTATAGAACTCGGGGTGGAAAAGCAGCGCTCCGAGCGCGTTCTGTCCGCCCGCCGAATTCCCGTAGACGCCCACGCGGCCGATATCGTACCAGGGGTATTTCGCGGCCACCGCCTTGTGCCACAGGATACGGTCGGGGAAGCCGGCGTCGCCCAGGTTCTTCCAGGCGACATCGTGAAACGCCCTGGACCGGTTGTTGGTGCCCATGCCGTCGATCTGCACCACGATGAATCCCAACTCGGCCAGCGCCTGCGCCGTGCCCGTCCAGGTCTTGGGCACGAACGACCCCTGCGGTCCGGCATAAATGTTCTCGATCACCGGGTATTTCTTCGCTGGGTCGAAATTCGTCGGCCGGTTGATGACGCCCCAGATGTCGGTCTTCCCGTCGCGGCCTTTGGCGGCGAATGCTTCGGGCGCCTGCCAGCCGGCGGCCAGCAGGGCCGAGGCGTCGCCCTTTTCGATATCCATCAGCACCTGCCGATCCTCGGTGCGGCGAAGCTGCGCCACCGGCGGCTGATCCACGCGCGACCAGCTATCCACGTAATACTTGTTGTCCGGGGAGAAGCGCACGGTGTGGTCGCCATCGGCGTCGGTGAGCCGCGTCAGGCCGGTGCCATCGAAGTTGATGCGGTAATACTGCACGAAGTAGGGGTCCTGATTGGGGCTCATGCCGCTCGCCATGAACCAGATCTGCCGCTTGTCATCGTCCACCCGCTCGACGCCGCGCACTACCCAGTTGCCCTTCGTGATCTGGTTCTTCACCTTGCCGGTGACGCCGTCGTACAGATAGAGATGCTCCCATCCGTCGCGCTCCGAGGCCCAGAGGATCTCCGTGCCGTCGTTCACGTCGTGGCGCATCTTCTTGCCGGTGTCGGTGCGAACGGAGACCAGCGGGCGATAGTCGACGAAGGTGGCGCTCTGTTCGGTGATCAGCGCGCGCGCCTGGCCGGTCTCGGCATTCACTTCGATGACGCGGTACAACTGGTGGCCCCGCTGATTGTACTCGAAGGTGAAGCCGCGGCCATCCTTCCACCACACCGGCGGCGTGAGGTTGAAGGCATTGGGAAACAGGCTGTTGTCGATCGAAATTTCCTTCTTCGTGGCCACGTCGAACAGCGCCGGACTGGCGACCGCCAGCGCATCGCCCGGTTTGGCGTAGACCAGCGTCGTGTGCTTCGGCTGCAGCTGGTCGGTAGGCGACGATTCCACGTAGTGCACTTCGCGCCGGTAGCCGGGCCGCGTGTGGTACGCCACCAGCCGCTTGGAATCGGGCGACCAGGCGATGGAGCGGAAGGTATACTCGTTCCCTTCCGAGCCGTCGAAGCTCAGCGGAGTGGCCTCGGTCCGGCCTTTGGCGCGCAGGAACACGTTGAAATTCTGGATGAGGGCGTCCCAGTTGCCGTCGGGCGAAGGCTTGGACACTGGTTCCTCGGCGCCGGGCGCGCCGCGGCCTCCACGTCCTTGCTCCTGTTGCGGTGTTAGGTACTCGATGCCATCGCGCACGTCGTTGTCCAGCATGGCGGGGCTCGCCAGCGGATCGTCGTCGGCCGCGGGCGGTTCCTCTGCCGGCCCGCCGGGGACCTTGGGTCCGCCGCCTGCCGCGGGGACCGGTCCCCGCTTGGCGCAGGTGTAGTCGGCGAGGGCGCACCGCCAGATGGCGCCCGCGGCCGTGAACTGAATGGCCTGTTCGTCATCCACAAATGCGAATTCCGGACCTCCGGCGCCGCCGCGCCCGCCGCCACCTGCGGGGCCGGCGCCGGGAGGGGGCAGGAACAGAGTGAGCGCCGTGCGCTCGGTGCCGGTCGCTTTGGAAATCGCCGCAGCCAGTTTCTCATGGTCGAACGCCGGCTTCCGGGTCTCGGTCTCGGCATCCACCACGACGTACTCATTGCCACCCTTCACCGACTTTCGGTACCAGAATCGATTGCTGGAGCCGATCCAGTTGGCTGTCCCGGGAGCGTTCATTACCAGGCCCTGGAACTTCTTGGTAAGGCCCTGAGCCCGTTCGTAGTCGGCCTTGGTGCCTTGGGCCTGCGCCAGATACGGCAGCAGCACCATCGCGCACAGAACGGCCAGCGCCAGCGCGCGGCCGGTGGACGGTCGAATCGCCAGTTTCATTGGTTTCTCCTTAGTGGGGTAGGCCTCCCGGCCTGCCCACGCGCCGCAGGCGCGCTTCGTGCGGGGGCAGGCCAGGAGGCCTACCCCACTGCAACGCGCCATACACGCCCGCGCCGATCACCACGATCGCCAGGCCCGGCCACGTGGTCGCGGGCCGGTAAGCGAACAGCATGCACAAGACCGTGGCCGCGCCCAGGATATAGAGCGCGGGCACGAAGGGATAGCCGGGGACGCGGTAGGGCCGCTCCGCATCGGGACGCGTACGGCGCAGCCGGAACACGCCCGCGATGGTCAGAATGTAGAACAACAGCGCCGCGGAGATTACATAGTCGAGTAGATTGCTGTAGAGGTTGCCGTAGGCGCGCGCTGCCGGATCGTAGGTGCGGGGAAGAACCAGCGCCGCGGCCCAGACGCCCTGCACGGCGAGCGACCAGCCCGGTACCCGCGCCCGGTTGAGCACGCCCGCGCGCGCAAAGAACAGCCCGTCGCGCGCCATGGCATAGTAGGCCCGCGCTCCCGCCAGCACCAGGCTGTTGACGCACCCGAAGGTGGAGATCATAATGGCGGCGGCCATCAACACCGGACCGTAACCGGGAAAGATTTGCTGGAGCATAGCCGTGGCCACGCGATCGGCCGGCGCATGCTGGATGGCCTCGAGCGGCAGCACCATCAGGTAAGCGACGTTGGCCAGCAGATACAGGCCGATGACCGCCGTCACTCCCAGCACCATGGCCCGCGGCAGGTTGCGTCGTGGATTCTGCACCTCGCCCGCCACGATGGTGACATCGTGCCAGGAGTCGGCCGAAAACAACGAGCCCGACTGCGCCACCGACAATGCCACGATCAGGCCGAAGAAACCGGCCGCGGCCACGCCCAGCGACGGATCGTATGCGCCCAGAGCGAACGGATGCGTGAAGTTGGCCTTCACCGCCCCGGCGTTCCACCCCAGGACAAGCCCGGCCACGATGAGTGCGGCCAGCGCCACGGTCTTCGCCGAGGTGAACAGGTTCTGCACGATCTTGCCATATTCCAGGCCGCGCGAATTGGTCCAGGTGAGCAGCGCGATCACCCCGATCGCCACCAGTTGCGCGGTCGAAAGCGAGACGGCATAGCCCGCAGAAAGGTGGACGGGCGCGACCAGGTAGCGGTCCTCCGCTACCGGCGGAAAGACGATCGAAAGGAACCGCGCAAAGGCCACCGCCACCGCCGCGATGGTGCCCGTCTGGATGACAGTGAACAGCGTCCAGCCGTAGAGGAAGCCCCACATCGGGGAGAACGCTTCGCGCAGGTACACGTACATGCCGCCCGCTTGCGGCATCATGGAAGCCAATTCGCCGTAGGAAAGCGCCGCGGTGATGGTGAGCACGCCGGTGAGCACCCAGGCCATCAGCATCCAGCCGGGGCTGCCGATCAGGCGCGCCATGTCGGCCGAGACGATAAAGATGCCCGAGCCGATCATGACCCCGATCACCACCATGGTGGCGTCGAACAGGTTCAGGCCGCGGACGAAGCCCCGCTCCTCGATGCTCGTCGCGGCAGGTTGGGTCATCGCTCGTCCCTACTTCTTGGCGGCGCCCGAGGTCCGGAAGCGAAAAACCGTCGTGCTGCGGAGTTGCTGGCCGGGCTTCAACACCGTGGTGGGAAAGGCGGGCTGGTTGGGCGAATCGGGAAAATGTTGCGTCTCCAGGCAGAAGCCGTAGCGCTGGTTGTACACCTTGCCGCCCTTGCCTTTAATGGTGCCGTCCAGGAAATTGCCGGTGTAGAACTGCACGCCGGGCTCGGTGGTTTCCACCTCCAGCACGCGCCCGCTGGCCGGCTCTTCCACGCGCGCCGCAAGCGTGAGCCCGCTGCCCTTACGGTTCACCACCCAGTTGTGATCGTAACCTCTGCCCAGTTTCAGTTGTTCGTCGTTCTGTTCGATGCGCGCTCCGATGGCTGTGGGCTTGCGGAAATCGAACGGAGTGCCCGCCACCGGTTTCAGCTCCCCGGTGGGAATCAGGCCCGCATCGACGGGGGTGAAGCGGTCCGCGTTCAGCGTGACAAGGTGGTCGAGAATATCCCCGTTCCCGGCGCCTTTCAAATTGAAATAGGAGTGGTTCGTCAGGTTGACCACGGTGTCCTTGTCGGTGGTGGCCGTGTAGTCGATCCGGAGCTCATTGGCGCCGGTCAGGTGATAGCTCACCACTACCTTCAGGGCGCCGGGAAAACCTTCCTCGCCATCCTTGCTGGTGTATGTCAACTCGAGGCCGCCATCGGGCAGTTCGCGCGGCGTCCAAACCACCTTGTCGAAGCCGCGCAATCCGCCGTGCAGGGTGTTTTCGCCGTTGTTCGCCGCCAGGGTGTACTGCTTGCCGTCGAGCGTGAACCGGGCGTGGCCGATGCGGTTGCCGTAGCGGCCGATCAGCGCGCCTAAGTAGGGCCCGGGATTGTCCAGGTAGCCCGCCAGCGAGTCGTGTCCCAGCACCACGTCGGCCATGGCGCCCGTTCGATCCGGGACCTTCAGGGACACGACGATGCCGCCGTAATTGGCGATCCGTGCTTCCACGCCGCGATCGTTGGTCAGGGTAAAGAGGCGCACCTCCACGCCGTCGCGCGTTTTGCCGAATGAGGCCTGCGACACTTTGGTGGCGGCCCCCGCCGCAAAGCCGCCGACGACCATGAGGATGGTGATCGATGAGAGCGCTAGCATTCCGGTTTTCCTCCAAGGAGAGAGCCATTGTACAATGAAGCGCCGTCGAGGAAGTGCATGAAAGCGATTGCAGCACTCGTTCTATTCCTGCTCGGGCCCTGCCGGCCTTTGCCGGGGCAACAGGGCGGCGCTCCCTCGCCGCGCGATTATCCCGTCAAGCCGGTGCCCTTCACCGCGGTGCATGTGCACGACGCGTTCTGGGCGCCGCGCATCGAGATCAACCGCAAAGTCACCATTCCCTTCGCGTTTCAGAAAGAAGAGGAGACGGGGCGCATCGACAATTTCGTGCGCGCGGCGAAGTCGCTGCGCGGCGAGCCGTTCGAGAACCACAAGCACCCGCCGTATCCGTTCGACGACAGCGACGTGTATAAGGTGATCGAGGGCGCCTCCTACACCCTCAGCGTCCATCCCGACCCCCAGTTGGACGCCTATCTCGACGGCCTGATCGAAAAAATCGGCGCCGCGCAGGAAAAGGACGGCTACCTCTACACGGCGCGTACCATCGATCCGCTGCGCCCCCATCCCTGGTCGGGCAACGAGCGCTGGATCCTCGAAGGAGTGGACAGCCACGAGTTGTACAATCTCGGCCACCTCTACGAAGCTGCCGTGGCCCACTACCAGGCCACCGGAAAGCGGACGCTGCTCGATATCGCGCTCGGCACCGCCAACCTGCTGGACCAGACCTTCGGCCCGGGCAAGCGCGCCATCTGGCCGGGCCACCAGATCGTGGAGATGGGGCTCGTGAAGCTCTACCGCGTTACCGGCGATCGGCGCTATCTCGATCTGGCGAAGTTCATGCTCGATTCGCGCGGACCGCAAAGCAGCGAACAGGGCGCCGGCAACCGTTACGTCCTGGCGCATCAGAGGGTGGTGGAGCAGGCCGAAGCCGTGCCCGGCGGTCACGCCGTCCGGGCCATGTATATGTATTCCGGGATGGCCGACGTGGCTGCGCTCACGGGCGACGCGGCCTATCTCAACGCGCTCGATAGGATCTGGGAGAATGTCGCGGGCAAGAAGCTGCACGTCACCGGCGGAGTGGGCGCGCGGGCCGCGGGTGAAGCGTTCGGCAACGACTACGAACTGCCCAACATGAGCGCGTACAACGAGACCTGCGCGGCGGTGGGCAACGATTACTGGAACTATCGCCTCTTCCTGCTGCACGCCGATGCCAAGTACATCGACATCATGGAGCGCACGCTCTACAACGGGCTGATCTCCGGCGTGGCGCTCGACGGCAAAACGTTCTTCTACCAGAATCCGCTCGAAGCCACCGGGAAGGCCGGCAAGGACCAGCGCAGCCCGTGGTTCGGCGTGGCCTGCTGTCCGTCCAACATCACCCGCTTCATGGCTTCGGTCCCCGGCTATGTCTACGCCGAGCGCAACGACGCCTTGTGGGTCAACCTCTTCATGGCCTCGACCGCCGAGATCAAGCTCGACAACGGGCGCGTGGTGAAACTGGTGCAGGAAACCCGCTACCCCTGGGAAGGCAATGTCAGGATGACGGTGAACCCCGACCAGCCGGCGCCGCTCACCATTTACGTACGGGTCCCCGGTTGGGCGCGCAATGAACCGATCGCGAGCGATCTGTACCGCTTCACGGACAGGAATGCCGAACCGGTGGCGCTCCAGGTCAACGGCAAAGCCGTCCCCGTCAAGCTCGACAAGGGCTACGTCGCGCTGACGCGAACGTGGAAGCAGGGCGACACCATCGAATTGCACCTGCCCATGCCGGTGCGGCGCGTGGCGGCGAGCGAGCAGGTTGCCGCCGACCGCGGGCGCGTGGCCATCGAACGCGGCCCCGTGGTGTATGCCGCCGAATGGGTGGACAATCCCAACGGCAAGGTCCGCAACCTGATGCTGCCCGATTCCGCGAAGCTGACCGCCGAGTTTCGACCCGGCCTGCTGCACGGTGTCGAAGTGGTGCAGAGCCGGGCGGTGGCGCTTTCCAAAGACGCGCAGGGCAAAACCATCCGCGCGGAACAGGAGTTCACCGCCATCCCTTACTACGCGTGGGCCAACCGCGGGCGCGGGGAAATGATGGTGTGGCTGCCCACTTCCGAGGCTAGCGCCAGACCGGCCGCGTACCCCACGCTCACCAGCACTGCCAGAGTCGCCACGTCGCGGCCGCCGCACGGCGGGCCTGCCACCGCCGTGCAGGACGATGAGGAACCGTCGGCCACCGACCCCGTATCGCATTTCGACTGGTGGCCCACCAGGGGCGGCACGGAGTGGATCGAGTACGCGTTCGACCAGCCGTCGACCGTATCGCACAGCAAGGTGTTCTGGTTCGACGACAGCGGCTCGGGCGGCGGATGCTCGGTGCCCGCCTCCTGGAGAATCCTGTATGCGGATGGCGGCCAGTGGAAGCCGGTGGAGAACCTCGGCCCCTACGGCGTGGAAAAGGGCGTGTACAACCAGGTGGCCTTCAAACCGGTGTCGACCACGGCGTTGCGTTTGGAGATCGCGATTCGGACTGACTCGTCCACGGGGATACAGAAATGGAGCGTGGAGTAGCTCGGTGGGGCAGGCTTGAGCCTGCCGCGCCTGCCGTAGGCAGGCTGGCCACCCCACCCACGTGCGTGGAGGAACTGACATGAGATCGAGTGTTTTGAGCCGCCGCGGTTTTGGCGCCGTCCTGGCCGCCTCCGGAACGGGCATTCCGGCATTGCTCGCGCAAACCCAACCGGTGCCGGCACAGCAGGCTGCGCCAGCGGGGCCGCAGCAGCGGCGCTCCGGCCCGCCCGAGGTCCCGCCGCCCTTCCAGGCGCCGATTGAGTTCGCCCGGAAAGATGTGCCGGCCAGGGTGCGGCCGTTTCCGATGACCCAGGTGCGCCTGCTCCCCGGCAGCATGTTCCACGATGCCCAGGAGTGGAATCGCGGCTATATGTCGCGCCTGCCCGCCGGCCGGCTGCTCTACAATTTCCGCGAGAACGCCGGCCTTCCCACCGGCCCGGCCCTGCCCTTCGGAGGCTGGGAGGCGAAAAACGACGGCCAGCGCGGCACCGAACTGCGCGGCCATTTCACCGGCCACTTCCTTTCCGCCAGCGCGCTCCTGTTCGCTTCCACCGGCGACCAGGAGGCCAAGGCCAAGGCCGACGAACTGGTGGCCGGCTTGGGGAAATGTCAGGAGAAGCTGGGCGGCGGCTATCTTAGCGCTTTCCCCATGTCGTTGCTCGAACGCCTGGACCGGATTGCAGGCAGGCCGCAGCCGCCGCGCGATCCCGATGCACCGCGCGTGCCGACGGAGATCGACGAAACGCTTCCCTGGGCGCCCTTCTACACCATCCACAAGATCATGGCCGGCCTGCTCGACATGTACACCCTCACCGGCAGCAAGGACGCGCTGCAGGTGGTCTCGGGTATGGCGGACTGGGCCGATCAGTGGTCCGGCGCGAAGTCCGAAGAGCACATGCAGGAGATTTTGCGCGTGGAGTACGGCGGCATCGCCGAGACGCTCTACAACCTGGCCGCCGCCACCAATCACGACCCGTGGGCGCGGGCGGGCGACCGGTTCACCAAGAAGTCGTTCGTCAACCCCCTGGCTTTGCGGCGCGACGAATTGCGCGGGCTGCACGTGAACACGCACATCCCGCAGGTGATCGCCGCCGCGCGCCGCTACGAGATTTCGGGAGACATGCGCTTCCACGACGTGGCCGACTTCTTCTATTGGACGGTCACCACCGGCCGCACCTATGTGACCGGCGGGACCAGCAACGGCGAAGGCTGGCAGGCGCCGCCGCGGCAACTCGCCGCCGAGCTCAAGCGCAGCACCGCCACGGCCGAGTGCTGCTGCTCCTACAACATGATGAAGCTGGCGCGGCACCTGTACGCCTGGAACCCGGACCCGGCCTATTTCGACTACTTCGAACGCACGCTCATGAATGAGCGCATCGGCACCATCCGCCCGCAGAAGGGTTACACGCAGTATTACCTCTCGCTCACCCCGGGCGCGTGGAAGACCTTCAACACCGAAGACCAGTCGTTCTGGTGCTGTACGGGCACAGGCGTGGAAGAGTACGCCAAACTCAACGACAGCATTTACTGGCACGACGACAAGGGTCTCTATGTGAACCTGTTCATTCCCTCGGAGCTCGACTGGGCCGAGAAGGGCTTTCGCCTGCGGCAGGAGAACCGGTTCCCCGAGCAGCAGGGCACCACCTTGCGCGTGAGCGTGAATCAGCCGGTCGATCTGGCCCTGCGCCTGCGCATTCCGGTGTGGGCCGAAGCGAGCGTGGTGAGGCTCAACGGCAAGTTGCTGGAGGCCACGGCCGAACCGGGCAGCTACCTGACCATTACGCGCACCTGGAAGAACGGCGATCGTGTGGAGATGGCCCTGCCCATGCGCCTCTCGGTGGAAGCCATGCCCGACGATCCCAAGACGCAAGCGTTTCTGTATGGCCCGCTGGTGCTGGCCGGCGATCTGGGCAACGAGGGCTTGACCGAGCAGTTGATCATCGGCCCGAACGCGCCGCCGTTCTACCGGCCGCCGCGCCCGGCGCCCGACGGCGCCACCCCGCCTCCGCCGAGACCCATGGCGCCGCCGATCGAGGTGCCCACGTTCCGGGCCGCCGCTGGCGCCGATCCGGCGAGTTGGATCAAGCCCGGCGACAAGCCGCTCACGTTCCACACCACCGGCCAGCAGAAGGACGTGACGCTGGTTCCTCTCAACAGCCTGTTCGACCGGCGCTATTCGGTGTACTGGCAGGTGTCGTGAGGGGAAGCGGTTTTGCCAACCTCCGTGATGACGGCGCGACTCGATAGGATACCCAAGCTCTTAAGGGCGTCGTTCCGGCGAGAGGGAACAGGGGGGCACACAAGCGACACACCGAAGGGTGTGACTATGCAAAGTCAGCGTGGCGTGGAGGGAATTGCAAGGTGAAGT
>JADGNR010000372.1 GCA_017883415.1 Bryobacteraceae bacterium
CGTTCCATCAATCAGGATTCCGGGGCTGAACATGGGCGCCGCCGCTCCCGCCGCGGGAGCGAATTCCGGGGGCACGATCACTTTCTTTTCGGCTAAAAGGGGGAGGGCGGCCAACAGGCTGGCCCACGCCAGAGCGCAGAGGAGTTTTCGCATTCTGACACTCTACCACCGGGAAGGGCCGGGTTGACAGACGAAAGCGTCTGTCCCGCGATTGCGTAAGCTCTAACCCTGCAAGACCTGCTGCCGCGGTTTCGCTACCCCCGCCTCCCAGACCACCGGCCGCTCCTGGCTTCTCCACTGGTCGATGAATCCCTGGTAGCGGTCCTCCAGGACGGCCCGCTTGATCTTCATGGTGGGTGTGATCAGGCCGTTATGGATGGTCCACGGGCCCTCGACAATGGCCAGGAAGGCCACGCGCTCATGCGGATCCAGTTGCGCGTTCACCTCTTCCATCTGGGCCCACAGGGATTCCTCGATAGCGTTCACGCCCATCGCGCCGGCGCACTGCTTGCGCGCGTCCTCCGAAAGCAGGACCACGGCGAACGGACTCGGCATGCCCGCGCCCATCAGGCAGCACGCTTCGACCGAGGAGTGCGCCATCAGCTTGGCCTCGATCGGCGCGGGCGCGACATACTTGCCCTTGCTGGTCTTGAACTGCTCCTTGATGCGCCCGATGATGCGGATTTGCCCGTCGGCCGCGATCTCCACTACGTCGCCGGTGCGGAAGAAGCCATCCTCGGTGAACGAATCCCGCGTGCCCTGCGGATCCTTGTAGTAGCCCACCATATTCATGGAGCTCCGGATCAGCAGTTCGCCGTTCGCGCCCACCTTCTGCTCGACGCCCGGAACCGCGTTCCCCACATAGCCCGGGCGCACCGTCCCCGGCCTGGGCAGATGCGTGACCGTGGTCTCGGTCATGCCGTATCCTTCCACCAGATCGAGCCCGAGCCGGCGGAACCACTTCAGGAGTTCCGGCGGCAGGGGCGCCGCGCCGCAAGCCGCCAGCGTCGCCGTATCCAAGCCGAGCTGGCGCAGGATTTTCTTCTTCACGATGCGGCTGACAATGGGAATCCGCAGCAGCGCATCGAGCCGTGGTTTGGGGATCTTGGCGTGCACTGCCTGCTGAAACTTCAGCATGAGCCGCGGCACCGAGAGAAACAGTGTGGGCCGCGCCCGCTGCAGGTCCGTCACGAAGGTCTCGAGGCTCTCGGCGAAGAAGATGCGCGAGCCGAGCGCGATCGAGAGCGCCTCCACCCCAATGCGCTCCACAATATGGGCCAGCGGCAGATACGAGAGGATACGCTGCTCCGCCGTCAACCCGAACACCCGGGCTGGCGCCTGGGCGTCCCGGCTCAAGGCTCCGAAGGTTTGCATCACGCCCTTGGGAGTGCCCGTGGTGCCGGAAGTGTAGATGATCGTCGCCAGGTCGTCGTCCGCCCGCTCCGGGTTGCCCGCCAGCGGCGGGGTAGCCGCCACCAGGTCGTCCCAGGCCAGGCAATTCTCCCTGGCCGCGGTCGGAAAGCAAATCGAGACCGTGCCGGCGGGCACGCCGAGGCTCACCATTTCTTCTTCTTCGGTTACGCCCAGGAAGCAGGCCTTGGCCCCGCTGTGCTCCAGGATCTGGCGCACGGTGTGCGGCCGCAGCGAGAAATAGACCGGCACGCTCACATAGCCGGCCATCCAGATGGCCATGTCGGCCATGATCCACCAGGCGCAGTTCTTCGACAGGATCGCCACGCGCGTGCCCGGCTCCCAGTTCTGCGCTTTGAGCCAGGCCGCCATGCGGCGCGCCTCGTCCACCGCCTGCGCCCACGTCCAATCCCGTACCTTGCCGCCGTCGAACGGCTGCGTCAAAAAAACGCGGTCCGCCCGCTCTCGTTCCCACCGAAAGATACACGCGAGTGGGAGATCGTATTCCGTCGAAGTGCGCATCCTCGTTCTCCCGAATACTGCGCGATCTAAAATCCAAAGATCGGCCTGGGTAAATCCATCGCGGGAAGTCAGGCAATTTCCCGCTTGCGTTTTTTCTTACCCACGGGTAAGATATCAGTTACCCGGGCGGGTGTCAACCGTCCTGCCGCACCGAATTCATGCCCAAAGACGGAGCCGCTTCACCATCGCATTGGAAAGCATTCGCCAGCCGGCGCCGCGACCCCGCCACCAAACGCGAAGCGGTACTACAAACCGCGGCGCATTTGTTTTTGGAAAAGAGCTACGGCCGGACCTCATTGAACGACGTCGCCGAGCGGTTGAACATCACCAAGCCGGCGCTCTACCACTACTTCCGCAACAAGGAAGAGATCCTTCTCGAGTGCTACCGTCTGGGCACCGGGCTCATCGAGGAGATCCTGAACGAGATCGCCCTCCACTGCGGAACCGGCCTCGAAAAGGTCGCCGCCTTCATCTACTCGTACGCCAATGTGATGACCGTCAATTTCGGCCGGTGCGTGATGCGGCTGGATGAAGGCGACCTGTCGAGCGAGGCGTTCGCCGAAGTGCGAACCTATAAGAGAAAGATCGACCGCCGGCTGCGCTCGTTCATACAGGAAGGGATCGAAGATGGATCGATTACGCCGTGCGATCCCAAAATCGCGGCATTTTCCATTGCCGGGGCGGTGAATTGGATCTGCATCTGGTACGAGCCGGAGGGGGAACTCCCGGCCGAAGAGATCGCCTCGCAATTCGCGCGCACGCTGACGCAGGGCCTGGCGCGCACCACGACCAACGGCGGTGAACGTGAAGTTTCAAGACAGGAGCCATTGCCATGATCGCTGAACCAGTTGTGAAGCCGGCGGCGGCCGGATCGTCTTCGCCCGGCCGGGCGCCTGCCATGCTCATCCGCAAAGCAGCCGTGCTGGGCGCCGGAACCATGGGCGCGCGGATTGCCGCCCACCTGGCCAACGCCGGACTCCCCGTGGTGCTGCTGGACATCCCGCTCGAGGGCGTGCGCGGCGGCGCGGCCGCGCAGGCGTTCGAAGCCCTCAAGAAGGCGAAGCCTGCGGCCTTCTACGACCCGTCGCTGGCCGCGCGCATCGCCATCGGCAATTTCGACGACGACCTGGCCCTGCTCCAGGATTGCGACTGGGTAATCGAAGCGGTCACTGAGAACCTGGCGATCAAGCAGGCGCTGATCGCGAAGATCGCGCCGCACCTCAAACCCGGCGCCATTGTCACCACCAACACCAGCGGCCTGCCGGTGGCATCTATCGCCGCCGGCATGCCCGAGCCACTTCGCCGCCGATGGCTGGGGGCGCACTTCTTTAATCCGCCGCGCTACATGCGCCTGGTGGAGATCATCGCCACGCCCGAGACCGACCCCGCCGCCGTGGAAGCCGTCTCGCAATTCGCCGACCTGCGCCTGGGCAAAGAAGTGGTGTTCGCGCGCGACACCCCCAACTTCATCGCCAACCGCATCGGCGTGTTCATCATGCTGGAAGCCGTGCGCCTGTTGCAGAGCGAGGACCTGACCATCGAGGAAGTGGACGCGCTCACCGGCACCGCCATCGGCTGGCCGCGGACCGGGACGTTTCGCCTGGCCGACCTGGTGGGACTGGACGTGCTTGCCCACGTGGCCGGAAACTTTCCGCGCTCCTCCGCCGCCGCCGAGCAGCAGATGTCGCTGCCGCCCTTCATCCGCACCATGCTCGAACGGCGCTGGCTGGGCGACAAGACGCGGCAGGGGTTCTACAAAAAGGAAAAAGACGCCGCGGGCAAGGAAATTCGCCTCGTCCTCGACTGGAAGACGCTGGAATACCTGCCCGCCGCGAAGCCCAAGCTGCCTTCGCTCGAAATGGCCAAGAACGCCGAACGCCTGCCCGACCGGCTCAAGCAACTGCTCGCCGGCGATGCGAAAAAGGACAAGGCGGCGCGTTTCCATTGGCGTCTGCTGAGCGCCCTGTGGAACTACGCGGCCGATTGCCTGCCGGAAATTGCCGACGATGCCTCGAGCGTCGATCGCGCCATGCGCGCCGGCTTCAACTGGGAGATGGGACCGTTCCAGCTCTGGGATGCCGCCGGAGTGCGCGAGACCGTCGCGCGCATGAAGGCGGCCGGCGAGCCGGTGAGCGCCGTGGCCGAACGCATGCTGGCCGCGGGCGCGGACACATGGTACCGGAACCACGGGCGGGAATGCTTCGACCCGCGCTCGGGCGCTTACCAGGCGATTCCGGAAACCGAGGGCGTCGCGCGCATCGCGAACTTCCGCGCTTCTCATGGCGTGGTAAAGCAGAATCCCGGCGCATCGCTGATCGATCTGGGCGATGGCGTGGCCTGCATCGAGCTCCACTCCAAGAAAAACGCGATCGGCGAGGATATCGTCCGCCTGGTGACCGATACGCTGCGCGCCGAGTCCGATGCCGTGCGCGACTTCCGGGCGTTTGTGATTTCGGGCGATGCCGACAACTTCTCGGTGGGCGCCAATATCATGCAGTTGCTGATGAGCGCCCAGGAAGAGGAATGGGACGAGGTCGATCTTGCCGTGCGCGCCTTCCAGCGCATGACCGCGGCCATTAAATTCTGTCCCCGGCCGGTAGTCGTGGCGCCGTTCGCGTTGTGCCTGGGCGGCGGAACGGAGATCGTGCTCCACGGGGCGCGGCGTCAGGCCCATGCCGAACTTTACATGGGGCTGGTGGAAACCGGGGTCGGGCTGCTGCCCGGCGGAGGCGGCTGCAAGGAGATGACCCTCCGCGCCATCGACGCCGCCGCGGCGGTGCGCGAGAGCGGTAAGAGCGAATCGGTCGAGCTCATGGAGGCCCTGCGGCGGAATTTCGAAACCATCGCCATGGCCAAGGTCTCCACTTCCGCGGTGGAGGCGCGGCGCCTGTGCCTGCTGTCCGCCTCCGATGGCATCACCATGAATCGCGACCGGCTGCTGGGCGACGCCAAGGAACTGGCGCGTGAGCTGGCCGATGCCGGTTATGTCGCGCCCATGCCGCGCACCGATATTCCGGCGCCGGGCCAGAACCTGCTGGCCACCCTCAAGCTGGGCGTGTACATGATGCGCCAGGGCGAATTCATCAGCGACCACGATGTGAAGGTCGCCAACTGGGTGGCCTACGTGCTCTGCGGCGGCAATATCACGCCCGGCACGCCGGTCTCCGAACAGTATCTGCTGGACCTGGAGCGCGAGGCGTTCCTCTCGCTCGCGGGCGAGAAGAAAACGCAGGAGCGTATTGCCTTTACGCTCAAGACCGGCAAGCCGCTGAGGAACTAGTAGGGTAGGCCTCCTGGCCTGCCCAGCACGGAGCGCGCCTGCGGCGCGTGGGCAGGCCGGGAGGCCTACCCCACTGGATAAGGAGCAACTAACATGAGAGACGCAGTCATCGTCAGTTCCGTGCGCACGGCGGTCGCCAAGGCCCCTCGGGGAATGCTGCGCGCGACGCGGCCGGACGACCTGGGCGCCGTCGCCATCCAGGGCGCGCTCGCCCGTGTGCCCAACCTGGACAAGAAGGAAGTCGACGACGTGATTATCGGCTGCGCCATGCCCGAGGCCGAGCAGGGTATGAACGTGGCGCGCCTCGCCGCGCTGCGGGCCGGCATGCCCATCGAATCGGCCGCCATGACCGTAAACCGCTTCTGCGCTTCCGGGCTGCAATCGATTGCGCTCGCGGCCGAGCGCATCCGCGGCGGCGGCGCCGAGGTCATCGTCGCCGGCGGCACCGAATCCATGTCGCTGGTGCCCATGGGTGGCAACAAAATTTCCATCAACCCGTGGCTCCAGGAGAACTATCCGGATTCCTATCTCAGCATGGGCCTCACCGCCGAGCGCGTGGCGCGCCACTACGGCATCGGGCGCGAGGAGAGCGACCGGTTCGCTCTGGCCAGCCTGATGCAAAACTCACATGTTCGTGCGTGCGACC
>JADGNR010000096.1 GCA_017883415.1 Bryobacteraceae bacterium
GTTTATGCCCGTCAAGAACCCGGTGGTGACGGTATCGGAGGTGACGCCGGTAAAACCGTACATTTGATCGTTAGCGCCGCCGAAACCATCCGAGAAGGCCATCATTCCAGGGCCGGTCTGGCTGATCCCGGCCTCGCCGGGATTCAACCGGAAGTCGCCCAAAATCCTCTGGTTCAGTTCCAGGACGGTACGGTCGTCCGCGATCAATCCGCTGAAGGTTAACGAAAGGCCGGTGGCGCCATCCGGCACGAAGAAGGTTAGGTTGGCCACCCAGAATCCATCAAATCCGGCGAGGGTGCCTGCGCCCGCGTAGGCCATGTTGGTCACGATGCTTTCGACGGTGGTGACGCTGATGCTGCCATCGCTATGCGAGATCGAAGGTGCATTAATCGCTCCCGCTCCGGTGACGAGCCAATTGGGTGCGTTGGCGATGCTTGTGCTAACGTCGATCACGCTGGCAGAGGCAACAACTAATGAAGCCACACCCAAGCCTATGAGGCGCAACGCAGTTCTGATTGTCAACTCGAGTGTTGTTGTCGTATTAACCTCCCAAGGCCATTCTCTCTGCATTCCCGAGTAAGAGTCAAGGACCTTAAGATCCGTAATGGTACTAGAACCTCGGAGTATTTTTACGGTATCAGACTGCCCATGTGGACTTCTTCAACGTTTGTTTCGGTTACTTACCCCGAAAGCACTACCTTCCAGAGGAGCGCATGGTTGCAGCCTGGGTTCCGGCGCGGCGGCGCACGAAACCGGGGCGGCGGGATGCTTGACCGGAGGGGCCAAGGCCGGGGTGGATCACGAAGATCCTGTAGTCCGACCCCAGGCCGGCCAAGTGCACCATATGCGGTCCTTGGTTGCCAGAAGTGGCGTCCCCAGGGGGATTCGAACCCCCGTTACCGCCGTGAAAGGGCGATGTCCTAGGCCGGGCTAGACGATGGGGACTTGGCTGCCGGGTGGAGATGAACAGTTCTACTGTAACTGCCTGAGGAGCGGACCGTCAACCTGGCGGCGTACGCCGCGTGCGCTTGCGGGCCACCGGGATGGTCTGCAAACCGGGATCCGGGTAAGGCGTGGGCGCCGCTGCACCGGCGCACTGCAGGGAACCGGCCAGAGCGGCGATGTCCGCGGAGGAAGGGGGAGCGAGGTGGATTGGGACCGCGGTGCGGCGGGCGGCCGCGGCGGGCAAAGCCCTTCCCTGATCCAGGGCCAGCGCACGAATCCGCTCGACGATGCCGCACAGATGGCGCGCGTGCGCGGCCAACGCCTCCTGGGCGGCGGCGCCATCGCTGGCAGCGGCGGCGGTCGCGGCGTCCAGGCCGGCGTCGATGGCCGGCGCGGCATCGACCGCCGCGCTCAGCGCCAGCAGGCTGGCCTGATAACCAAGTTCATCGATCACCCGTACGATCTCCGAAATCCTCATGCTCGAACCATCCGGCCCCATGCGACTCCTTACACCCTTACTCATCGGCGCGCAGGGTAGTTTCCATTAGCCGGGAGACGGCCCCAGGGCATTCCAGGGGCCGAGGCGGGCAAAATCCGGCCGGTCCCGGTTTACGGGAGCAGCAGCGAGGATCCCGGAGGAGCCGGCGCCACGGGGAGGTCCGGACCGCCGGCGTAGAGGCTGTGCACCGCGTCCAGGAAGGCCCGTCCCAGGGGCCGCCCATTGTTGCGCTCGAATTCGATGCGGCGTAGAAAGACCAGCAGCCCCAAGATGTCGGCGTCGCGTGTCTTGGACATGCCCAAGCGCTCGGTTTCCTCCTGCCGGAACCGGGTGAGGCCTTCCTGCACGGTGGTGAAAAGCCGGGCGGCCGGCAGACTGTCGGGGCGGCTTTCATAATAAATGCCGCTTTGCAAAGTGCGATAGGTTTTGATCAGCCCGTCCAGCGTCGCGCGCACGTCGAAGTCCACCAGGCGGGAGTCTTCGACCGTGGCACGCATGAGGAGAGCGGCGAAGAAGACGACCAGGTCCTGGTTTTCCGCAAGCATTGCTTCGGTGACCCGGATATCCCGATTGGGAATTTCTCCCTCCGGCCGGGCCTTGGGCTGCTTGCGCGCCGCCTGGAGGAACTCGCAGTCGAGCGGGCAGTTGACCGTGACCTCGCGTTCGGTGCCGCAACAGATGCTGCAGATGTCGCCCCGCACTCCCGGGCAGAAGCGCCGGGCACGGCGGGTATGGCAAATGGCGCAATCCATATCCCCTAGTATAGCCGTCGGCCGTCCGATCTCAGGGCTGCTTGCGCGCCGCCAGGCCCACCGTCTGCTGGTAGGTGCGGCGGAAGAAAGCATCGGTCATTCCGGCGATGTAATCGCACACCACGCGATGGGCGGGCTCGTCCACCGCCTGCTCGCGGTACGGCTGCGGAAGCCGGCCGGGTTGTTCCAGGAAAAAGTGGAACAGCTCTCCGATCCGGGCCATGGAGCGTTGGCGATCCTCGCCCAAAGCGGAGGAATCGTACACGGTCCGATGCAGGAAGCGCTTCAGGTTGCGGCTGGTTTCGGCCGCTTCCGGAGTAAAGGCAGCCAGGCGGTACGGCGCCCGCCGTACTTCCTGGGCATCGCGAACGCCAGCCTCGCGCGCACGTCCCACGGTACCTTCCAGCAGCCCGGAGACCAGCCTGTCGATCAACTGGCGGAGGACCTCGTGGAATCGCTGCCGCGCGGTGGCGGAGGGAAACTGCGTCTCCACGGCTTGGTACATTGCGCCGTATTGCGGGACGCCGGCGGCAATATCCTGGGCATCCAGCAGCCCGGCGGAAAAGGCATCGTCGAGGTCGGCCGTGTTGTAGGCGATCTCGTCGGCGAGATCGATCAACTGCGCTTCCAGGGGAGGACGGAGGCCGGGCAGATACGCATCCAGCTCGGGCCGCTCGCCCGCCGCGAAATCGTGCGAGTGCTTGACCATGCCCTCGCGCACTTCGAAGGTCAGGTTCAGCCCCGGGAAACGGGCATACGGCTGCTCGAAATTCTCCACGATCCGCAGCGCATGCACGTTGTGATCGAACCTTTCCCCGAAGGGCTCCATCTGGCGGTTCAATTCCTCCTCCCCGGCGTGCGCGAAGGGCGGATGTCCAATGTCGTGCGCCAGCGCCAGCGCTTCGGTCAGATGCTCATCCACACCCAGCACATTGGCCATGGTGCGGGCGATTTGCGCCACTTCAATGGTATGGGTGAGGCGGTTTCGGAAATGGTCCGAGAGGCCCGGTGTGAAAACTTGCGTTTTCGCTTCCAGCCGGCGGAAGGCGCGGGAATGGACCACCCGGTCGCGATCGCGCTGAAAGGCGTTGCGGTAGGGGTGATCCGGCTCCGCGTAGGATCGGCCCCGGCTGCGCTCCACCGGAAACCGCAGATGGGCCAACATGGCAGCGCCAGCTTACTGCGGAGGCAACTCGGCGTACATGGTGAGCGCCACCTGCGCGGCGGGCCCTCTCTGGAATTTGATGGGATCGAGCAACTTGCGCGCTTCGGCGGGGTTCGCCGTGACGAAGTAGCGCGCCAGGGTCAGCGCGGCCTGGTCCTTGGAAACGAAAATCGTGGGATGGGCCATCAACTCGCGCAGCACCTTCTCACCCTGCGCGCCGCGGCCATCGGAGAAATAAATCTGCGCCAGGGAGAGCTGGGCCAGCGAGGCGTACCGTGGGTCGCCCTTCCCGGCCACCTGGAAGAAGTTCTTTTCGGCTTCGGCCAGCTTTCCTTGGTCCGCCTGGATGGCGCCCAGGTAGTACTGCGCGATGGCCCCTTCGGTGCTGCCGGGGTATTTCGCGGCCAGGTCGGTGAACGCTTTGATGGCCGCCTCATCCTTGGCCTGGTTGGTGGGGAACGTGGGAGTGCCCGTGGCGGAAACCGTGGCCACCGGCGTTTCCTGGACGCGGATCGCGGTACCCAACGCCTCCTGCCGCGCGGCCTGCTCGTGCCGCTGGTAGATGACGTAGCCGACGATCAACAGGACGGCGACCAGGGCGATCGAGCCGTAGCGGACGATCTCCTTGCGATGCTCTTCGAAGAAAGTTACGGTGAGTCCGACTTCCTGGGCGAACTTGTCTGCTTTTAGCTCTTTGCGGGTGATTCTAGCCACGAAGACCTCAGGTGATATAGGAACTCATATCCTATCACGCCGCTCGCCGCTCCTGGTATCCTGATGGCCTATGCAGCCTATGCACCCCCTGAGGTGGATCGCGGCGGGCCAACGATGAGCTGCTGCCCGCAATTCGAGCGGCTGATGGACCGCGACCTGGCGCGTCACGCGCAGGCGCATCAGCTCACCAACGGAACCATCATCACCGAGATCGACACCGAGTATTTCCTGGTATTCGGAAGCGAACGCCACCAATTTGTCGGCCTCCACTACTGCCCCTTCTGCGGCCGCGTGCTGTCGCGGGAATTGTGGAACCTGGAGAAGAAGAAGTAGGGGGCCGTGTAAGGGCCAGGATTCTTCACCGCCGAGGCGCCGAGAACCGATTGACTTGGTTTCGCTCGGCGCCTCGGCGGTGAGAACTTATCGACGGACTACGATAGGGGGCCCGGTGCGGCGCGCGAGCGGTGCGAGAATAGCAGAGATGCCGCGCCTTGCCAGTTCCGTCGAAAACGTGCCGCGCTCGCGCATTCGCGAGCTGGGGGAAATCGCCATGGGTATGGACGGCGTACTGCGGCTGTACTTTGGCGAATCCAACCTGCCCACCCCGGACTACATCAAGCAGGCCGCCGTGCGCGCCCTGGAGGCGGGCTACACCTTCTACACGGAGAATGCCGGGTTGCCTTCCCTGCGGCGCGCCATCGCCGAGAATTACCGGCGATTGCAGGCGGTGGAACTGGACCCGGCGGGCGAAATCGTAGTCACCGCGTCGGGTGTGCAGGCGCTCAACGTGGCCATCCGGTGCGTGCTCGATCCCGGCGACGAGGCGCTGGTGCTCACCCCCGCCTGGCCCAACGGCTCTTCCAGCGTGATGATGGCCAACGCCCGCGTACGGCAAATCCCGCACCCGCTCTGCGGCGCGTGCTATCGCACCGATTTCGATGCGCTCGAAGCCGCCGTGACGCCGCGCACGCGGCTGCTGCTGTATACCTCGCCTTCCAACCCCTTGGGCTGGGTTGCGACCGATGAGGAACAACAGGGCCTCCTCGATTTCTCCCGGCGGCACGGGCTGTGGTTGCTGGCCGACGAGGTCTACGACCGGCTGTACTACGCCGGAGCGCGCTTGGGCGATCCGGTGCCCTCGATTCTGCGCAAGGCCACGCGCGACGATGCCGTCATGGTGGTGCATTCCTTTTCGAAGAGCTACTGCATGACCGGCTGGCGCCTGGGCTGGCTGGTCGCGCGGCGCGACCTGGCGGCCAAGGCCACCGAGTTGAACGAGTTCATCATTTCGCACGCGCCCAGTTTCGCCCAGAAGGCCGGGGAGACGGCGCTGGCGGAGGGCGAAGCCGAGTTGGTGCGCATGCTCGGCCGTCTGCGGGAGAACCGCGATCTGTGTCTTGCGGCGCTGGCCGGCATCGGCGGGGTGACGGTGCCCAAACCCGACGGCGCATTTTATGTTTTCCCGCGCATCGACGGATTGCAGGATTCCTTCGCGTTCTGCAAGAGACTGCTCGAGGAAACGCGCGTGGGCCTGGCGCCCGGCGTGGCCTTCGGCGCGGGCGGCGAAGGGTCGATCCGCATCTGCTATGCGGCGGAGCAGTCGATTCTGGAACCCGCCCTGGAACGGCTGGTGAAGTTCCTGCGCGCGGGGGCATAATATACTGGCAGCCTCAGTTCTGAAAGGAGAACCTCATGTTGAAAGGCTTCCGGCAGTTCCTGATGCGGGGAAACGTGATCGACCTGGCCGTAGCGGTGGTGATCGGAGTCGCGTTTGGAGCAGTCGTCAAGGCGCTGGTAGATGACCTGTTGACGCCGTTGATTGCGGCCATCGGCGGAAAACCCGACTTTTCCGCCCTGGTCTTTCAGGTGAACGGCAGCAAGTTCAAGATCGGCGATTTCATCAACGCCTTGATCGCGTTCCTGATGATCGGCGCGGCCGTGTACTTCTTCGTCGTGGTGCCGATGAACGCGTTCATGGCGCGTATGCGGCGCGGGGAAACGCCGCCCGATCCCACCACCAAGAAGTGCCCGGAGTGCTTGAGCGAGATTCCCATCGCCGCCCGGCGATGCGCGTTCTGCACCAGCGTCGTGGCCGCCGCGCCGCCCTCGCGCTAAGTACCCAGTCTCAGAAGTTCGCTCCCCCAGTGGGGTAGGCCTCCCGGCCTGCCCAGCGCGCCTTCGGCGCGAGGCACGGCCGACCGGCCGGGCTTTCATCGCCTTCGGTGGCCCTCCGGGCCATGGGGACAGGCCGGGAGGCCTATCCCACCGGAACCAATCGCGCGGACGTGGTGTCAAAGTGGGGTAGGCGGGGGTGTCCCCATGCTGGACGTTCGCGGGCTCACGAAGAAATATCGCAATCAGGCGGTGGTGGACCACGTCACGTTTACCGTTCCTCCGGGCGAGGTGACGGGGTATCTCGGCCCCAACGGGTCGGGCAAATCCACCACCGTGAAAATGCTGGCCGGGCTGCTGCCCGCCACCTCCGGCCAGATCCTGTGGAACGGCAACGATATTCGTCAGGACCCGATCGGGTTCAAGCGGGCGCTCGGCTATGTGCCCGAGGAAGCCTACGTCTATCCCCACCTGACGGGTCTGGAATACCTGGAGCTGATCGGGCGCCTGCGGCAGTTGCCGGAGCGCCAAGTGGAGCGCAAGGCTAACGAGTTGCTGCGGCTGCTGTGGCTCCAGGAGTATCGCCACGCGCCGATTTCCTCCTACTCCAAGGGCATGAAGCAGCGCGTGCTGCTGGCCGGCGCCCTGCTGCACAACCCCGACCTGCTGATCCTCGACGAGCCGCTTTCCGGCCTGGACGTCACGTCGGCGCTGCTGCTGCATGAGCTGATCGCCGAACTGGCGCGCCACGGCAAAACCATCCTGTATATTTCGCACGTGCTCGAAGTGACCGAAAAAGTCTGTGCACGGGTGATCATGCTGTACCAGGGGAAGATTGTCGCCAACGACGAGGTGAGCCGTCTGCGCGACCTGATGCAACTGCCGTCGCTCGAGCAGATTTTCCGGCAGCTTGCCCGGCAGGAAGACGTCGGGTCGGCGGCGCTGGAAATCGCGGCGCTGATCGAGGAGGCCTGATGCGGTCCTTCTCGCTGCTGGCGCGGCACTTCTTCGGGCGGCTGTTCGATAACGAGATCGTTTCGCAGACCGGCGACATGCGCACCAACGTGGTGCAGGTGCTCGGGTTTCTGGCGGTGCCCGGCATGTTCGTCTCGTTTTACATGCTGCCGCAGCGCGTGCGCTTCGACCAGCCGTTCCTCCGCGGGTGGCTGCTCATCGGCGACGACTACTTCTTTGTCCTGTACTCCATGGTGGTGATGGGCTTCGTGATGGTGTTCGAGTGGGACGCGCTGTTTCCGGACCGCAAGGACTACCTCATCCTGACGCCGCTGCCCCTGCGCCCAGGCGCGATCTTCGCAGGCAAGCTGGTTTCCCTCGTCGTCTTCCTGGCGGTGTTCCTCATCGACACCAATCTGTTGTGCACGCTGCTGGCCCCGCTGATCTCGGGCGGCCCGGGCTCGCCCGCGGCGATCGTTCGGATTGCGGCGGCGCATGCCATCGCGGTGACCGCGGGCGGGGCCTTCGTGGCGCTGGCACTGGCCGCGGTCCAGGGATTGCTGATCAACGTTCTGCCGGGGCGCGCCTTCCGCCGTATCTCGCCCTGGGTGCAGATGATCCTGATGGGACTGCTCATCACCGTGTTGTTTCTCACGCCGCTGGTCTCGGCCAGCATACGGCCGCTGGTAGAGCAGCGGAGCCCGCTGCTGCGCTACTTTCCGCCGTTCTGGTTCCTGGCGTGGTACCTGGATATGATGCCCGGCCATCCCGCCGGGCCGGTCTTCCACGCGCTGGCGCCGCTGGCCCGTAACGCGCTGGCGCTAGCGGCGGCGGCCTTTGCCGTCACCTACCTGGCCGGCTACCGGCGCCATGCGCGGCGCGTGATGGAGAGCCTGGAAAGCGGGTTCGAGGGCCCCGGCCGGCTGCGCACGCGGTTCGACCGCCTGGTGAACCGTTGGCTGCTGCCGCATCCGCTCGAGCGGGCTACGTTCCACTTCATCAGCAACACCATCCTGCGCCATCCCCGGCACCGGCTGTTCCTGGCGACCTACGCCGGAATCGCCTGCGCGCTGGCGCTTCCCGCCATCGTCGAGATTGGGACCAGGCCCGGCGCTCCGCTGGTGTCGATGACCTCGGCCGGCCTTTTGGCCATTCCGCTCACGCTTTCGTTTTTCGCCGTCTCGGGACTGCGCGCGGCATTCAACTTTCCGGCCGAGCTCCGCGCCAACTGGATCTTCCAGGTGTGCGAGAGCGAGGAGCGCGTGCCGCACATTCGCGCCGCGCGAAAGTGGATCGCGGTGATGGGCATCGTACCCCTGTTTGCGCTGCTGGCGCCGTTTGAGTTCGCCTTCCGCGGCTGGCGCCTGGCGCTGATTCACCTCAGCTTTGCCTTGCTGCTGGCCCTGCTGCTGCTGAACCTGCTCCTGGTGTGGTTCCGCAAGATCCCGTTCACGTGCTCGTATTTCCCGGGCAAGACCAGCATGGCGGCGATGGCGTTCCTGTACCTGGCCGGCTTCACCACGTATAGCTGGAGCATGGCGGACGTGGAAGCGAAGTTGATTTCCCGGCCCGCCGGGCTGGTCCTGTTCTACGCCCTGGGCGGGCTGGCGTTGTACGGCCTGGCGTGGCTCGAAAAGCGCGAGTTGGGTGTGGACGACTCGTTGATCTACGAAGACGAGCCCGACCCCATCGTGCGCCGCCTGGAGCTGGGGTAGCGCGGGCGTGATGGAGCATGGCCATGCTGGCCGGCGGCGGGCTTTACCGGCTGGGCGGCGCGCGCGAGACTACGTGAAGGGGCTGGGCAGGGAGGCCGGTCTGGCGGTGCGCGAGGACGGCTTGCCGGAACGCATCGGCCGAACCCGCGCCGGACACGCCCCTGTCTACCGTAGTCTAATCGAAGAATGATCGAGCGACGGAGATGCCGCTGAAGAGCGCGGCGCCCAGACGAGCGCGCGGGCGGCGATGGAAAGCGCGGCGAATTTCGCCCAGGCTCTGGGGACTGCTATTCCTCCTGGCCGCGGGAATCGGCGTGGCGGCCGGCGTGGTGCAGGCCCAATATACGTTCACGCTGCAATCGCCCATACGCCTCCGGTTCCAGTGGCCCCTGGTGATCGCGCCGAGGCAATGGCCCGAGGAAGCGGGCGAGGCGCGGGCCGATCAATCGGGGCATAGGCTGTCGGCGTACCAGCAGTACGCCTGCAATAAATTCGGCGCCGCGTGCCGCATCGCGCTCGCCGTGCAGCGCGCCGAAAACCCGCGCGGCGCCTGCGAAATCTATCACTACAACTCCGATGGCACGCTCGACTGGGGCTACTTCCAGATCAACACGGTGCACCTGAAACGCGCCGGGGTGAACTTGCGCGGCCTGCTGGACTGCAAGGCGAACATCGACTTCGCCTACCAGCTATACACGGAGCGCGGCTTCGAGCCGTGGAGCACGTTCACCAGCGGCGCGTACCGGCAGTTCCTCAAGAGTTTCTGAGCGGGTTACTTCCCGACCACCAGCACGTGGAAGCTGTCGGGGATTACCGGCGGCCGCCCCTTCTTCTGGCCCTCCTTGGCCTCGGGCGCGGGGCCGTACTCGGCGGCCAGCAGGTAGACGCGGTGCGCCTTCTCGTCGACCGCCATGGTGCGCGCGCCGCGCTCGGTCGAGACCGTGTCCACGGCCTGCCACTTGCCACCGACCTTCTTGACGATGGTGAGCGTGCCCTCGCCGTTGGAGCTGAAGGCCAGGCCCGTGCCGGGATCAAAGCCTGCGCCATCGGGGCCGGAGCCGATTTCGGCGGTGCCCACCACCTTCATCGCGCCGATGTCGGTAATGGCCATGGTCTTGTTGCCGCAGACGGAGAAGACCACTTTGTCCTTGACATCGATGGCCAAGCCGGATGGGCCGTCGCAGGGGGCGATGGAGACGCGGCGGGCGACCGCGGGCTTGGCGGCATCGATCTCGACCACTTCGCTGGTGTCTTCGACATTGACATAGATTTTGCCGCCGCCGTCCACTTGGCAGAACTCCGGTTTGCCGCCCATGGCGAAAGTACCCACCACCTCGTTGGTCTTGGCGTCGATGGCGGTGGCGTCGTTGGAGGCGCCGTTGAAGGTGAACACGCGCTTGGTTTTCGGTTCATAGCAGATGGCGTCGGGGTTCTTGCCGGTGGGCACCTGTCCGGTCTTCTCAAAGGTCTTGAGATCGAAAACGAACGCGGCGTTGGCGCCCCGGCTGCTGATGAAGCCCTTGTTGAACTCCGGGGCGAGGGCGATGCCATGCACCCCGTTCACGTCCGCGATGGTCCCGATCACTTTGCCGGCATCGACATCGACCACTTCGACGGTGGCGTTGTGAGAAACGTACAAACGGCGGGCGGAGTTGTCCATGGCCGCGTAGTCCCATCCTCCTGTTCCGCCGATTTTGATTTTGTTCAGGACCTTGTAGCCTTCGGCGCCGAATGCCGCCGCGGCCACCAGCGCTATAGTCACGATCTTCTTCATTGTGTGGACTCCTTATCCAATCAGTTGTTCCGGCCGGCAATGTAGTAGTGAACGGCCGGAGTCACTACCAGGGAGAGAACCATCGAGGCGAGGATTCCGCCGATCACCGCGATGGCCAACGGTTGCAGCATTTGCGATCCCGCGCCCAGGGCGAGCGCGAGGGGAACCATGCCGGCCACGGTGGCCAGCGCAGTCATCATGATGGGGCGCAGGCGGCGTTCGCCGGCGCGGATCATGCTGTCTTCGGCGGAAACACCCTCGGCGCGAAATCTCTGATCGGCGTCGAGCAGCAGAATTCCGTTCTTGGCGACGATGCCGATCACCATGATCAGGCCCATGAACGACGAGAGGTTGAACGTGGTCCCGGTAATGAGCAGCGCCAGGAACACGCCGCAGGTGGAGAGCAGCGCGGAGCACAGCACGGCGATGGGCGCGGCGAAATCGCCGAATTCGAACAGCAGCACCATGAAGACCAGCACGATGGCCAGCACCAGCACGAACACCAGGTCGCGGAACGAGCGCTGCTGCTCCTGGTAGGCGCCGCCGTACTCCAACCGGATGCTGGACGGCAGATGCAGCCCGGCCAGCGCCTGCTGGACCTTCTCCATGCCGTCGCCCAGGTTGATGCCCTCCAGGCGGCCCTTCACGGTGACGAAGCGCTGCAGGTTTTCGCGCCGGATTTCGGTCTGCCCGGGCTCGTCCAACACGCTGGCCAACGAGCCGATGGTGCCCGTCTTGCCGGTGGAGCTGACCAGCAGCGTATTGCGGATGGCCTCGAGCGACGACCGGGTCTGCTCCGGAAAGCGCACGCGAATGGTGTAGGCGCGGTCGTTGATCACCACCGGCGTCGCCGCGGGCTCGCCCTGCATGATGGCGCTGGCGTCCTGCTCGACTTCCTGCGGGCTGAACCCGGAGCGCGCGGCCACCACGGGATCCACCTGGAAGGTGGTGGCGGGACCGCTGATGGTGTCCTCGATGCCGTCCAGCACATCCACCACCCCCTCGATCTTGCGTATGGCGCCGGCCACCCGCGGCGCCCACTCGCGCAGCGCGGCGGGGTCCTGGGAAAAGAGCTTGATGGCCACCGGCTCGGGCTCGTTGGAAAGATCGCCGATCATGTCCTGCAGCAGTTGGACGAGCTCGATCTTCATGGTCGGTTCGGCCCGCACGACGGAGGAGCGCACGTCGGCCATGATGTCGTCGGAGCCGCGTTTGCGATCGCGCCGCAGCTTCACGGAAATGTCGCCGCGGTTGGCCTCGGTGACGGCCGCCAGCCCCAACTCCAGCCCGGTCCGCCGCGAGATATTCTCCACTTCCGGCACCCGGCGCAGCACCTGCTCGATGTGGGACAGCATGCGGTCGGTATCTTCGAGCGAGGAGCCGGCCGGCGTCCAGTAGTCCACGATGAAGCCGCCTTCGTCCATGGCCGGCAGCAGGTCCGAACCTGTCGCCTGGTAGCAGAGATACGTGCCCACCATCAACACCAGGCTGAAGAGCGCCAGCATAATGGGATGGGCCAGGGCCAGGCGGAGCACGCGCTCGTAGAGGCGCATGACGCGCGACTGCCGGCCATGCCCGGTGGTCTCGCCGCCGGCGCGGGCGTGGCTCTGGCGAATGAAATAGTGGCTCAGCGTGGGGGTCCAGGTCAGCGCCAGGGCGAGCGATGTGAGCAGGGCCGAGCCGACGGTAATGGCCAGGGCGCGGAAGAAGACGCCGGTGACGCCGGTGATGGCCACCAGCGGAATGAAGACCACGATGGGGGTGATGGTGGAGCCCACCAGCGGCACCCGGATTTCGCGCAGCGCGCTGCGGATGGCTTCCGCGCGAGTCTGTCCGGAATCGCGGTGCATGACGATGTTCTCCACCACCACGATGGCATCGTCGATCACCAGGCCGACCGCCGCCGCCAGGCCTCCCAGGGTCATCAGGTCGAAGCTCTCGTTGAGCAGGCGCAGGGCGATGAAGGTCACCGCGATGGTGGCGGGAATCACCAGGCCGGCCACCAGCGAGGTGCCCCAATCGCGCAGAAACAGCACCATGATCAGCGAGGCCAGCACCAGGCCGATGAGGATGGCATCGCGCACGCTGCTGATGGATTCCTTAACGATTTCCGACTGATCGTAGAAGGGGCGCAGCTCCACGCCCGCCGGCAGCGTCTTGCGCAGGCGATCGATCTCCAGGTGCACGGCGTCGGCCACCTCCACCGTGTTGCTGTCCGGCTGGCGGGAGATGTTGAGCAGGACGGCGGGCTTCAGGTTGGCCGTGACGATGGTGTATTTGGGCATGGTCGAGGGCGCCACCGAGGCGATATCGCCGATGTGCACGGGCGTGCCGGCGGGGGTGGTCTTCACCACGATATTGGCGATCTCGGCGGGCGTGCGCGCCTGCCCGCTGACCAGGCCGAGGACCAGTTGGTGATTGCTCGCGATCAGCCCCGGGGAGTCGACCATGTTGCTGCGGCCGATGGCCTCGAGAATGCCGGGAATGGTGACGGTGGTCTCGAGCAGCTTGGCCGGGTCCGGCTGGATCTGAAACTCCGGCACGTCTCCGCCCTGCACCACCACCATGGCCACGCCGGCGGTGCGGTTGAGCCGCGGCTTCATTTCGTAATTCGCCGTCTCCCAGAGCTGGGTCTGGGGAACCGTGTCCGACGTCAGGCTGTAGCCCATGATGGGGAAGGCGGCGAAGGTCAGGCGGCGGGCCATGATCTTCACCGTGGGCGGCAGCGCGGACTGCACGCGCGCCAGCGCGGCATTCACCAGCTCGAGCGTGCGGAACATATCCACGTTCCAGGCGAAGAACAGGTTGATCTCCGCCGAGCCGCGGCTGGTGATGGAGGTGACCCGTTCGAGGCCCTGCACCAGGTTGACGGCTTCCTCGATGGGACGCGTCACCGTGACCAGCATCTGGTCGATGGGCATGACGCCGTTATCCACGGCCACCACGACGCGCGGGAAATCGGTGGAGGGGAAGACGGCCACGGGAATGGTGAATGCCAGGTAAATGCCCACCGCCACCAGGGTGAGGATGACGAAGATGATGGGCTTGCCGTGGCTTGCGGTCCAGTGAATGGATTCCGGCTGACCGGGCGGGGGCGCCGGAGGAGTCGCAACGTCGCTCATTTCTTCTCGTCCTTGCCGGCTTTTTCGTCTTCGTCCTTCTCGCCCGGTTTGACGATGCGCACCTTGGCTTTGTCCTGCAGTCCCACGCCGCCGACCACCACCACCCGATCGCCGGCCGAGACTCCGCTCAGGATCTGTACCTTGTCGGGCTCGCGCACGCCCACTTCCACCTTCTTCTCGTGCGCCGTGGAGTCCCCGCCAATCACCATCACGGCGGTGCCGCCCTCGGAGCCGGGCAGGAGCGCGGCCGTGGGCACAACTATGGCGTCGGCAATGGTCCCGGTGACGATGGCGGCACGCACCGAGGCGCCCGGCTTGAGTTTCTCGCCGGGATTGTCGGCCTGCACCCAGACTTGTAGGGTGGTGCTGTTCGGGTCGGTGGCCGGGCTGACGACGATCACTATGCCGGGCGTGCCGAGGCCTCCGTCGGCGGTGGTGATGGTGGCGGGGTTGCCGACCTTCACGAAGGCCGCCTGGCTCTGCGCCACGTTCACGCGCGCCACCACGCGCGAAATATCCATCACCGTCAGGAGGGGCGTGCCGGGCGCCGGCACTTCGCCGGCGTAGAGCGGACGATCGGCGATCACGCCCGAGATGGGGCTGCGGACCTGCGTGAACTCCACCTGGGCTTGCGCATTCCGCAGGTGGCCGCGAGCGGCATCCACCTGGGCGGTGGCGCCGGCGATCTGCTCCTGCTTGCCCACCGACTGGAGCGCGCGCAGGTGTTCCTGCGCGGCCAGAAACTGGCTGTGCGCCTGCGAGTAGGCTACCTGCGCATCGTCCACCAGCTTGCGGGCGAGCGCGCCCTGCTCGAAGAGTTTCTGCCGGTTGTCGAGCAGCCTCTTGGCGGCGTCTTCGGTCTGCCGGGCGGCATCCACGTCGGTTTGCGCTTTAGTGACTGCTTCGGGGACGGCCACCGACCGGGTGGAGCGGAGGTTGGACTCGGACTGGTCGAGCTGGCCCTTGCTCTCCGCCGTGGCCGCGGCCAGGTCGCGATTCTCCAGCACGGCCAGCAGTTGGCCCTGCTTTACATGGTCGCCGCGATTCACCAGGAAGCGTGCGACTGGCGCGCTGATCTTGGGCACCACGTTGGCCTGGTCCTTGGGCCACAACACGCCATCGGCGTTGACCAGGCGGCGGATCGATTCCTGCGTGGCCGCGGTCACCTGTACGGGCGCAATCGGCTCCGGCTCCTTCTCCTCTTTCTTGGAGCAGCCGGACATGGCCAGCAGGCACAGGGCGGCGAGCGATAGCGTTGTTTTTGCGTTCATGGGCTAGAAGGCTCCCGTAAGCGTCTGCAGATTGGCCAGGGCCAGCCGGTAGCGCGCCAGGCCGTCGTCATAGGCGTTGCGCGCTTGCGCCAGCGTGGTTTGCGCATCCACCACTTCCAGCACCGAGACCTCGCCCGCCTGGTAGCGCAGCACGGTCAGCCGGAGGCTCTCCACCGAGAGGTCGAGCGAACGCCGCAGCGAGTCGATCTGCGCGTGGGCCGCATCGCCTTCCAGAAAAAAGGTGTGCAGGTTGGCCAGCAATTGGCGCTGCGCGAAGGTCAGCTCCGCCCGCGACAGATCGAGCCGCAGCTCGGCCTGCCGGACCTTGCTGCGCGCCGCGCCCCAGTTCCAAATAGGGATATTCAGGCTGGCCACCACCGAGGATCCCAGGTTGTTCTGCTGGAATTGATTATGGAGCGCATACTGGTTGGCGTTGATGCCGAAGAAATAATCCAGGCTGAGCGCGGGCAAAAGCGCGCTCTTCGCGGACTTGACGCCATATTGCTGCTGCGTGACCGCG
>JADGNR010000373.1 GCA_017883415.1 Bryobacteraceae bacterium
CCCGAGGAATTCGCCCAGCAGCATGTGGAAATGGTGCACGCCATTTTCGCGCTTCACGGAGTAGCGTCCGCGGTCGTAGGTGCTGGAGCGTAAGCCTCGCTGCACATTTTCGCAGAGCCCAATGTCTTCCTGCTGCACTTCGTCGCTGAAGGCGATGGCGCGCTGGATGCGTTCCTGCACTTTGCTGTCCTGCGCGTCATGGAAAAACCATTCGAAGATGGTCAGCGTCCGGTCCGGTCCCATGGGCAGAATTACGTTGCTGCTCATGTTATCCGGGTAGACGTTGAGCATGAAGTTGGGAAAGATCCAGTAGTAAAGCGCGCTGCGGCTGCTGTCGGCGAAAGCGTAGCGGCGCGGTTCGGAATCGCCCGTGCGCGCGCGTATGGGCGCGATCTGCGACGAGTAGTAGCGGAATGTGTCGACGCGGTACTGCGCGTAATCGAGCTCGCGAAAGAGGCTGGGATGGGCGGCCGGCAGGTGATAGCCCTCCAGGTAGTTGTCGATGTAGACCTTCCAGTTGCACTCGATGACGTAATCGCGGCGCGCGGCGAAGCGCAACCGGTCGACCGGGCAGCCGAGAGCGGCGATTTCGCCGGGAATGGCGCCCCACACTTCGGCCAGGGGCGGCGCGCCGCGATCCTGGTTGACGAACACAAAAGGTCCCCAGGTCTCCACTCCGAACTCCGGCAGGCAGACGCGGGAGCGGTCCCAATCTTCGACGCCGTCGAATTCGGGCTGGCCCAGCAGGCTGCCGTCGAGCGCGTAGGTCCACGCGTGATACGGGCAGCGGATCACGCGCGCCTGGCCCGCGCCTTCGGCCAGCACGGCGCCGCGGTGGCGGCACACGTTGGAAAAGGCGCGCAGGCGGGCGTCCTGGCCGCGCAGGATGAGCACCGGCTCGCCCGCGATCTCGCACGCCAGGTAACTGCCCGGCTCCGCCACCCGATCGGCATGGCCCACCGCCTGCCAGGTGCGCGCGAAGACGTCGCGCCGCTCCGCTTCGAGGAATGCGGGGTCGGTGTACCAGCGCGCGGGGATGGTGGAGGCGCGCGCCAGGTCGGGTGTGAATTGGTAGTCGCTCAAATCCATGGCGGCGATACCCCAGGCTACTATATTAGCCATGGATTCTCTGCTCGCCTGGCGGCGCGAGTTCCCCATCCTCGAAAACACCACCTACATGATCAGCCATTCGCTGGGCGCCATGCCGCGGCGCGTGGCCGATCGCATGCGCGAGTTCGCCGATACCTGGGCCACCCGCGGCATTCGCGCCTGGGAAGAGGGCTGGTGGGAGATGCCGGTCACGGTGGGCAACCTGGTGGGCGCGATCATCGGCGCGGGCGAGGGCGAAGTGGTCATGCAGCAGAACGTGTCCATCTGCCAGTCCATTGTGACCTCCTGTTTCGACTGGTCGGGGCGCCGCAACAAACTGGTCACCGACGGGCTGAACTTCCCTTCGAACGATTACGTCTACCACGGGCTTTCGCGGCTGGGCGCGCAGGTGGTACAGGCCGCCTCGCCCGACGGGATGACCCTGCCGGTGGAGCTGCTGCTGAAGGAGATCGACGACCGTACGCAGCTTGTCTCCGTTTCGCACGTGGCCTTTCGCAGCTCCTACGTGCAGGACCTGGCGGCCATCGTGGCGCGCGCGCACGCCGTGGGCGCCATGGTGATCGCCGACCTGTACCAGTCCGCCGGCACGGTGCCGGTGAACGTGCGCGAGCTGCAGCTCGATTTCGCTACCGGCGGATCGGTGAAGTGGCTCTGCGGCGGGCCCGGCGCGGGGTACCTCTACGTACGGCGCGACCTGTGGCCTACGCTCGACCCCATCGCCACCGGATGGGTGGCGCACGAAGCGCCGTTCGCCTTCGAGGGCGGTCCCATCCGCTACGCCGCGGGCGCGGCGCGGTTTCTCAACGGCACGCCCAACGTTCCGGCGCTGTATTCGGCGCGCAGCGGATACGAAATCGTGAATGCCATTGGGGTGGCGGAGATTCGCGCCAAGTCGCAGCGCCAGACCGCGCGCCTGATCGCGCTGGCCGATGACGCGGGCTTGCGCGTCAACACCTGCCGCGACCCGGAGAAGCGCGGCGGCGTAGTGACCATCGATGTTCCCAACGGCCACGAAGTAGTGCGCGAGTTGGGCCGCCGCCAGATCCTGGTGGACTATCGTCCCGGCGCGGGTATCCGCGTGGCGCCCCATTTCTACACCAGTGACGAAGAGCTGGACCACACCATCGCGGAGATCCGCCAGATTGTGGGGCAGGAGGAAATCCTGCGCGGCAGTTGATTACCGCCGCCCCTGCCCCCCTACGCCGACAATCGGGAAGCGATCGCCTCTGCAATCAGGCGGCCATGTAACCGCCCGTTTTCGATGAATATCTCGTTCGTGTGCATTCCGGCGACAATGACTCCCGCAAGATACACGCCGGCGCGCTCGCTTTCGAGCGTGTCGGGATTGGTCCGCGGTCTGCCGGTCTCCGCTTCCAACGTAATGCCGGTGGCGTTCAGGAATTCCAGGTCCGGCCGGTAGCCGATCAGGGCCAAAACAAAATCGTTCTGCAGCGTGATTTCGCCTTCCGGGGTCGCGACGCGCAGCGAGTCCTTCTGAATTTCGAGCACCCGGGAATGAAAGTACGCGGGAATCTCGCCGTTCTTGATCCGGTTCTCGATGTTCGGTTTGATCCAATACTTCACCTTGCTCGACAGGCCCGGCCCGCGATGAATCAGGGTCACCCGCGCGCCCGTCCAGAACAGCTCCAGCGCCGCGATCGCCGCCGAGTTCTTCCCGCCGATTACGGCCACGTCGTGGTTGTAGTAGGGATGGGCCTCCTTGTAGTAGTGCAGCACCTTGTCCAGTTCCTCGCCGGGCACGTCCAGCATGTTGGGCACATCGTAGTATCCGGTGGCCAGCACCACTTTGCGCGCCTGGTACACGTGGCGGCAGCCCAGGCGATCGGTGGTGAACAACTGGAACGCGTGGTCTTCGCCCGCAATGCGCTCCACCCGCTCGTATTGGCGAATGTCGAGCCCATAGTGGTCCGCCACGCGCCGGTAATACTTCAACGCCTCGGTCCGGTTGGGCTTCTCGTTGAGGCTGGTCATGGGGATGTTGCCGATCTCGAGCAGCTCCGGCGTGGTGAAGAAACTCATGTTGGTGGGATAGTGGTAAATCGAATTCACCACGCATCCTTTTTCCACCAGCACGGTCTTCACGCCGCGCTGCTGCAGCTCGATGCCGCAGGCCAGACCCGTAGGTCCCGCGCCCACCACCAATGCGTCGCAGGATTCCGTCACAGCTTGCTCTCGACTTCCGGGTACACGCCGGCGAGCGCACCGTCGAGCGCGGAAGCATCCTTGCCGCCGCCTTCGGCCATGTCCGGCCGGCCGCCGCCCTTGCCGCCCACGGCCTGCGCCAGCGCGGCGGCCAACTTCCCGGCGTGGACTTTGCCGGTCAGGTCTTTGGTTACCGCCGACACGATAGCCACGTTGCCGTCTTCGGCCGAAGCCAGCACCACCACCGCCGACTTCCATTTATTGCGCAGCGAATCGGCCAGGGAACGCATCTGCTGCCGGTCCATGCCGTCCACCCGCGCGGCCAGCACCTTCGAGCCATTCACGGTGTGCGCTTCCACTTCGAGCGACCCGGCGCGCGCCTGCGCCAACTGCTCCTTCAACTGCTCCACCTGCCGCGCCAGCGCGCGCTCGGTGGCCAGCGCCTTCTCCACGTGCTCGATCAGCTCCGGCTCCGATGCCCGCATCATACCCGCGAGGCGCCGCAGCGCGCCGGTGGACTCCTGGAACTGCCGCAGGGCCGCTTCGCCGGTGATCGCTTCGATGCGCCGCACGCCCGCGGAAATGCTCCCTTCATATACGATTTTGCAGATGCCGATGTCGCCCGTGCGGCCGACGTGCGTACCGCCGCACAACTCGCGGCTGAACCCCGGCACGGAAACCACCCGCACTTCCTCGCCGTACTTCTCGCCGAACAGCGCCATCGCTCCGGTGGCGATGGCCTCTTCGAGCGCCATCACCTTGGTTTCGACCCCGATGTTGCGCAGGATCTCCTCGTTCATCAGCCGCTCGATCTCTTCCATCTCGGCGTGATCCACGGCCGCGTAATGGGTGAAGTCGAAGCGCAGCCGTCCGGGATCCACCACGCTGCCCGCCTGCTTCACGTGCGTGCCCAGCACCTGGCGCAGCGAGGCGTGCAATAAATGGGTGGCGGTGTGGTTGCGCCGCGTGGCATCGCGCACCGGCGCCGCCACCTCTGCGCGCAGCACATCGCCCACGCGCACCGGCGATTGCGCCGCGATCTGGTGCACCGTCAGCCCGGGCACTCCTGGAAACGCCGTGGCCACATCCGCCACCCTCTCGCCCTCGGCCGAATAGAGCCAGCCGCGATCGCCCACCTGCCCTCCCGCTTCGGCGTAAAACGGCGTCTGGTCGAAGACCAGCTCGGCCTTCGCGCCGGCCGGCACTTCCTCCACCGCATGCTTCTCCATCAGCAGGCCGATCACACGCGATGTGGCTTCCATCTCGCGGTACCCCAGAAACCTGGTGCGCCCCTGCTCCAGCAGCTTCTGATAGGCCGGCGTCACCGCGGCCTTTTCCGCGCCCTTCCAGCTGGCCCGCGCGCGGGTGCGCTGCTGCTCCATCTCCCGCTCGAAGCCGGCGCGGTCGATCCCGAGCGAATGCTCGCGCGCCATCTCCTCCTGCTCGTCGAGCGCCAGCCCGTAGGTGTCGTAGAGCTTGAAGGAAACCGCCCCCGGGATGGTGTTGCCGGCGACCGTCTTGATGGCCTCCAGAAACACCTTCTCGGCCACCAGGAACGTCGTGGCATAGCGGTGCTCCTCATCCTTCACCACGCGCGCCACCCGCTGCACGGTTTCCATCATCTCCGGGTAGGCGGACTGCATCAGCTCCGCCACGAACCCGGTGAGCTGGTACAGGAACGGCTCTTCCACGCCGATCAGGCGCACGTTCCGCAGGGCGCGCCGCATGATCTTGCGCAGCACGTAGCCGCGTCCCTCGTTGGAGGGCAGCACCCCGTCGTGAATCAGAAACGCGGTGGCGCGCGCGTGGTCCGCCGCAATGCGCAGGGCCGTATCCACGCGGGCGCCGGAGCCCGGCGTGACGTTGCACAGGTCGGCCGCCCGCACGATGATGGGCTCGATCAGGTCGGTCTCGTAGTTCGACAGCTTGCCCTGCATCACCGCCGCCACGCGCTCCAGGCCCATGCCGGTATCGATCGAAGGCCGCGGCAGCGGCGTCAGCTTCCCGGAGGCATCGCGATCGAACTGCATGAACACCAGGTTCCAGATCTCGACGAACCGGCCGCCCGCGTCGCTGGGAAACTCCTCGCTCTCCCGTCCCGGCTCAGCCGCCTCCACGCCCAGGTCGTAGTGGATCTCCGAGCACGGCCCGCACGGTCCCGTCTCGCCCATCTGCCAGAAGTTGTCCTTCTCGTCCATCCGGAAGATGCGGCTCTTGGGCATGCCCGTCACCTTCTGCCACAGCTCTTCCGCCTCGTCGTCCTCGCGGAACACCGTCACGTACAACTTGTCCTTGGGCATCCCATAGTCCCGGGTGATCAGGTCCCAGGCGAATTCGATGGCCTCGGCCTTGAAGTAGTCGCCGAACGAGAAATTGCCCAGCATTTCGAAGAACGTGTGATGGCGCCGCGTGTACCCGACGTTTTCCAGATCGTTGTGCTTGCCCCCCGCGCGCACGCATTTTTGCGAGCTCGCGGCGCGCGCGTAGTCGCGCTTCTCCAGGCCCAGAAACACGTCCTTGAACTGGTTCATGCCCGCGTTGGTGAACAGGAGCGTGGGATCGTT
>JADGNR010000097.1 GCA_017883415.1 Bryobacteraceae bacterium
TTCCGCCGCTCGACTGGCGCATCGCGGCGTTCACCATCGGCGTGGCCGCGCTGACGGGCATCCTGTTCGGCCTCTATCCCGCCCTCCATACTTCCAACCCGGATCTGGCGTCGACGCTCAAGGAGACCAGCGGCCGCTCGGGTACCGGGCGGCGGCAGAATCGGGCGCGCTCGGTGCTGGTGGTGTCGGAAGTGGCGCTGGCGCTGGTGCTGCTGGTGGGAGCGGCTCTGCTGATCCGCACCTTCCTCGGGCTGCGCGCGGTGAAACCGGGTGTCGACGTGCACAACGTGCTCACCATGCAAACCCCCATGACGGGCAGCGCGTATTCCACCACGGCCAAGGTGGACGATTTTACTACGCAGGTGGTGCGCCGCCTGGAGAGCCTGCCGGGAGTGGAAGCGGCGGCCACCGCCGTCAGGCTTCCTCTGGAAGGAGGCGGCGGCATCGATCTTCCCTTCAACATCGTGGGCAAGGTGCCGCCGAAGGGTAGCGAGTACAACGGCGGCGAACAATGGCGATCGGTCTCCCCGCATTATTTCCGCGCGTTCCGGATTCCGCTCGTCCGCGGACGCGTGTTCACCGAAACCGATACCGGCAACGCCACGCGCGTGGTCGTAATCAATGAGGCGATGGCTAAGAAGTACTGGCCCAAGGAAGACCCCATCGGTCAGGTGATGGTCATCGGCAAGGGCCTGGGACCGGAGTTCGACGATCCCCCGCGACAGATCGTCGGCGTGGTCGGCACGGTCCGCGAAACGGGGCTGGGAGATGGCGAGGTGAGCGTAATGTACGTCCCCCAAAGCCAGAATCCGCAGGGGGTGACCGCGCTGGTCAACAGCGTGATCCCGCTGTCATGGGCGGTGCGCACGGCCATGAACCCGCTCACCATGCGTACCGCCATGGAACGGGAGTTTCACGCGGTGGATATGGGCATGCCGGTCTCGAAGGAACGGACCATGGAGCAGGTGGTCTCCGAGAGCGTGGCGCGGCAGGACTTCAACATGCTGCTGCTGAGCATCTTTGCGGGGATCGCCCTGCTGCTGGCGGCGATCGGCATTTATGGCCTCATGTCGTATGCGGTGGAGCAGCGCACCCAGGAGATCGGCATTCGCATGGCCCTCGGGGCGGAGCGGCGGGCTATGGTCGGACTGGTCCTGTGGCAGGGGATGAAACTGGCCGTGATCGGTGTGGCGTTAGGCCTCGGGCTGGCGTACCTGGCGTCGCGGCAACTGGCGAGCCTGCTATTCGGCGTAAAGGCGAGCGATCCGCTCACCTTCGCCACGGTGGCCGCCGTCCTGGCGGCGGTAGCGCTGGTGGCCACCTGGATCCCCGCGCGGCGGGCCGCGGCGGTGGATCCCGCAGTGTCGCTGAGGAGTCAGTGATTTAGCCGCAGGCGAGGAGTTTGGCCCACGGCGGACCCTAACGATCCAACCAAAGTTGGACCAGTACTACCACACCAGTACCACAATCATTGACCCCGACCCGTGCAAGTGCTACAACTTGTGCGGACCATCCTAGTTTGCTGCTATTCGATAAAGGGGCCTTATTATGCTTTTTGTCGCGAGCAAGCTGAGAACCGCGGTCGTCTTGTTGTGTGCCGCTGCCTTCGTGCCGGGCCTGGCATACGCGCAACGCGACCGCCTCATCCGGCCGATCCACAACGAGCGGCGCGTAGTGCTGAAGGGCAACCGCAACCCGCAAGCGCAGCCACAGAACGACCAGGGACCAGTGGAGCCGGATCGCCAGATCAGCGGGATGACGCTGCTGCTGAAGCAATCCGCGGAGCAGAAGGCGGCTCTCGAAAAACTGCTCGAGGAGCAGCAGGATCCGGCCTCGCCGAACTACCACGCCTGGCTCACGCCGGAAGAATACGCCGATCGGTTCGGGGTCAGCGCGAACGATTGGGCCGGCATTCATTCCTGGTTGTACGCGCAGGGATTCCGTGTGGACTACAGCGCGCGGGGCCGGAACTTTATCGCGTTCAGCGGCACGGCGCGGCAGGCGCAAGACGCCTTCGGGACCCAGATCCACGTGTACCGCGCCGATGGGGAGACGCATTACGCCAATGCGACGGATCCCACGATTCCAGCGGCGCTGGAGCCGGTCGTGCAGGCGATCCAGGGGCTGGACGATTTCCGGCTGAGACCGCGGCGGCCGGCGAGGCGGCCAAGGTTCTCGGATTCGGGAGAGAGTCTGCTAACGCCGGAGGACCTGGCGACAATCTACAACATCATCCCGCTGTACCAAACGGGCATCGACGGATCGGGGCAGAAGCTGGTGATCGTGGGCCAGTCGGGTTTCGATATGGCGGACATCCGTACTTTCCGCTCCGCATTCGGACTGCCGGCGAACGATCCGCAGGTGGTCCTGGCCGCGGGATCGGCGGATCCGGGGATCTCGGACTCTTTGGGGGAGGCGCTGCTGGACCTGGAATGGGCGGGTGCCGTGGCAAAGAACGCCACCATCGTTTACGTGTATGGGACCGACGTGTATGCGGCGGTGTTTTACGCGGTCGATCAGAACCTGGCGCCAGTGATCAGCATGAGTTGGGGCGCCTGCGAGCCACTGGTCTCGTCGGTCTCGTCGAGCCTGCCGAACACCATTCGAACGGTCGCCCAGCAGGCCAACTCCCAGGGGATCACCTGGGTGGCATCTTCGGGAGACAGCGGGGCGGCGGACTGTGAGCGGCAGCAAGTATCGCCGGTTGGGGTCCACGGGATGGCGGCGGACTTCCCGGCCAGCATGGCGGAGGTGACGGGAGTCGGAGGCACGGAATTCAACGAGGGCAGTGGAAACTACTGGAACACGTCGAACACGCCGAACCTGGGCTCGGCGCGCTCCTACATCCCCGAAAAGGTGTGGAACGACACGGCCCTTGATGGTGGACTGGTAGCGGGAGGCGGTGGGGCGAGTATTTTCTTCTCCCGGCCGTCGTGGCAGACCGGACCCGGGGTGCCGAACGACAGCGCCCGGTCGGTGCCGGACATTGCGTTTACCGCCTCCGCGGATCATGTCCCCTACGTGATTTTCCAGGACGGGGACCTGCAACTAACCGGCGGGACTTCGGCGGCGGCGCCGGTATTTGGCGGCATCCTGGCGCTGCTCAACCAATACGTAGTGGCGAAGGGATTCCAGAGCAATCCGGGGCTGGCGAACGTCAACCCAAACCTGTACCGGCTGGCGCAGATCGGCAGCGGGATTTTTCACGATGTGACGGTGGGGGACAACATCGTGCCGTGCCAGGCAGGGACGTTGCATTGCGGGGCCAGCGGCCGCTATGGATATGCGGCGGGGCCGGGATATGACCGCGCCACGGGGCTGGGCTCGGCGGACGTTTATAAGCTGATCACGGGATGGAACGCGACGTCGGTGACCAGCACGGCCACGACGGTGGCGGCCAACCCGGCGAGTTTCGCGGTCTCGGCCTCCACCACGCTGACGGCAACGGTGAAAGCGGCGAGCGGCACCGTATCGCCGGGCGGCACGGTGACCTTCAGCCTGAGCGAAGCGACGTTGGGAACGGGCTCGCTTTCGGGTTCGGCCGGGACTTCGACGGCGAGCGTCACGGTGAACGGCAGCCAGCTTTCGACGGGCGGGAACAGCATCACCGCCACGTACGGCGGCGTCACGGGATTTGGCTCCTCGAACGGGTCGGTGACCGTGACGGTCACCGCGCCGGTGGGCGGCCCAACCACGACCACGCTGGCCGCCAACCCCTCGACCGTCTCTCCGGCGGGTTCGACCACGCTCACGGCCACGGTCCGGGCGTCGAGCGGGACGACATCGCCGCCCGGGTCGGTGGCGTTTTTGTTGGGCAACGTGACGCTGGGGAACGCGAACCTGACCGGGTCGGGTGGAACATCGACCGCCAGTGTGACGGTGAGCGGCAGCCAGCTTGCGGCGGGCGGCAACACGATCAGCGCTACGTACGGCGGCGGGGATGGATTCGGCGGCTCGGTGGGCAACGCGACGGTCACGGTGACCGTGCCGGCGACGGCTACCACCACCGTGGTTGCGGCGAACCCTTCGAGCATCTCGGCGGGCGGCAACACGGTCGTTGTCGCGACCGTGGGAGCCGTGTCGGGAAGCGCTTCTCCGGTGGGTTCGGTGACATTTACGGTGGGCGGCACGACGTTGGGAACGGGCCCGCTGGCGGGATCGGGCGGAGTGTCGACGGCCTCCATCGCGGTCAACGGCAGTCAGCTTGCCGTAGGTAGCAACACCATCGGCGCCTCGTACGCCGGCGGGAATAACTTCGGCGCGTCTTCGTGATCGGTAACCGTGACGGTGGGGACGGGCGCGAGCAGCATCACCTCGACTTCGCTGAGCGCGAATCCGGGTTCGATCACGACCGGAACCTCGACCACGCTGACGGCAACCGTCACCGCCGCCAGCGGCACGCCCATCGGGCAGGTCTCCTTTGCCCTGGGAGACGTGTCCCTGGGTACCGCTACGCTCGCCGGGTCGGGCGCCACGTCCACAGGCTCGCTCACGGTGGCGGGCAGCCGTTTGGCGGTGGGACCGAACACCGTTACGGCATTTTATGGCGGCGGCAGCGGGTTCAACGGCTCGTCGGGCGCGGCCCAGGTTACGGTGTCGCTTCCGTCCAGCGGATCGGCGGTGATTCCCTCGGTGGTGCCCAATCCGGTCTATCAGCAAGAGCCCGACGAGGAAGGTTTCTCGTTCTTCTTTACGCTGCGGCTCTCGGAAATCGCCGGCGTGGCGACCACCCTCAAGACCTTCACGGTCACGTTTGGGGATGGGGCGGGCAGCGACTATACCGACAGCATCCAGCCGTTCTTCGGCAGCGCCAACCTCTCCGCGAAGGGGACGCTGTCGGCGGCGTTGCGCGCCAAGGCAACCAGCACCCCGGCCAACTGGCTGTTCAATTTCACGGGTGAGGATGCCAACGGCCAGCCCTGGACGCAGCAGATTTCGGTGCCCCTCATGCCGCAGCAGATCGCGGCTTCGATGCTGGTGACCAGCTCACCCGGAACGGTAGTGCAGAATCCCAACGGCACCGCAGGGTGCGACGAGCAGCATAAATTCTTCTACCAGCAGCTCAACCTGCAGGAGCAGAACGGATACGAAGTGCAGCTCACCAAGTTCCTGGCGGTGCCGGTCGGCCGTAGCGCCATCGACCTGAGCGGCAGCATATCGCAGTACTTCCATTCGTGGCGGCTGGCGCCGTTGGGGACGCTGCAGGCGGGCATTTGCTGGCAGATCGGCAGTGCGCCCACGACGCTGAATTACCAGATTGAGGGCGTGGACACGGCGGGAAACCAGATTACCACCACCGCGACCACCCCGTTTAACCCGGCACCGTCACAAAGCGGCGGCGCGTTGGGCTCTTCGGTCAAGAGCGTCAACCTGACGGTGAGCGCGGGACAATCGGGCAGCGCCGGCGTGGGAGTCGAAATCTCCGCCGGGCAGCCGTGGAGCGCTACCCTGTTCCCCGCCAATCAGAAGTCCAGTTGGCTGGTGGTCTACCCGCAGTCGGGCACCGGTCCCGGCCCGGTGAACCTGGTGGCATCCGCGGCCGGTCTGGGGACCGGCGTCTACACGGCCACGCTAGTGCTGCAATCGGTCAACACCATTCCGCAGTTCGTGAACGTGCCCATCACGTTCACCGTGGGCAGCCTCGGGAATGTGAGCATCGACGGCATTACCAACACCTTTTCCTACCAGACCACGTTTGCCCCTGGCATGCTATTGAGCGTGTATGGCGCCAACCTCGCCGGGGCCACCGACCAGCAGCGCGGCGCCCCGCTGCCGACCCAACTGGCGGGAGTCTCGGCCTCCGTGAACGGCCTGATCGCGCCGCTCTACTACGTTTCCCCGGCACAGGTCAACCTGCAGATCCCCTACGAGGTCCCCACCGGCCCGGCGGTTCTGGCCATTAACAATAACGGGAAGGTAGCCACTTTCCGCTTTACGGTCGCGGCGGCCGCGCCCGGCCCCACGCAATATTTCTGGCCGGCGGGGTCGGCCACGCCGGTCGCCACCGCCTCCCCCGGCCAGTCGCTGGTCACGTACATCACCGGCGAAGGAGACATCTTGCCGTTCGTCGCCAGCGGCCACCTGCCGGCGGGCGAGGCGGTCTCGCATCCGCCCAAGCCTCGCCTGCCATTCACCATGACGGTGGGTGGCAAGGCGGTGGTCCCCATGTTCGTCGGCATCCCGAGTTGGAGCATCGGCGTGACCCAGGTGAACTTCACGGTGCCGGCCGACTTGCCCCCTGGCGTGTACCCTGTGGTGTTTACGGTGGGCGGCGTCTCCAGCCCCGCTCTCCAGCTCAAGGTAGGGTCCCTATCGGCCAACGTGCAGTTCGTTTTTGTACCGCCGTCGGTGCCCCAGTCGGCCGACGGGAAGTGGCACTACACCACGCAGTTGAAGGAAACCGCCGGCGTGGGGGTGAACCTCACCAGGCTGTCGGTCTTCGGCACCGACTACTCCGACCAGATTGCCAACTGGTTCAGGTCGTCACGGTTGCCGGCCAACGGCACGCTGTCGGGCGACTTCGTGGCGAGTTGCGCAACGTGCACCGGAGCGTTTGACGGTACCTGGCAGATCGGCGGCACCGACGACAACGGCAATACCAACACCTGGAGCGGCGTGGTTCACTTCACGCCGGCGCCCAAGCCGGCGGCGCCGTCGGCGCTGCGGCCGAGGACGCGGGTGGATCGAACGTCGCCCAACGCACTGGACGCGGCCACGCCGGCGCAAATGGAGGCGGCCGGCCTGGGGGAGGCTCCGTTGTCCCGGTGGTTCGAACTGCTGTTTCATGCCGGCGTGGTGCCGGTGACGGAGGTGCCGGGGGCGCGGAACGAGAAGGCGAACGCGCCGATTCACCCGTAGCCGGGACGTGGGTCGGGAGCCTGCGCCGCCGGTTGTGTCGCCTGCCACGGCTCGGCGGCCAGCAGCATCAGGAACGTAAGCGTCGCAATCGCGCCCACGGCCGCCCAGGGCCTGCCCAGCAGGGTAAATGAATAGACCAATGGCGTCGCCATCAGCACCGCCGCCGTCCGGACCACGCGCCACGTCGAGTAAAAGAACGCCAGCCAGATGGGCAACAGCAATCGCGCGGCATCGTAACCGTAGGCATGGGGCATCAGGGCGAGACTGGCGGCGGTGGTGACGGCGTAGAGGCCAGCCAGGGTGGCTTGCCGCACTCCCCACAGGAACACGCCGAAAATGGCGACCGCCAGGATCGCCGCAACCGCCACGGATTCGATCCCCAGGTTCATGAGCAATCCGGGAAAACTGATCATGAAATCCGGGCTGGGCGAAACCGGGCTCGGCTTTAACAGGAGGCCGATATACGCGCGGGTCCCGGAGATCCCCACCAGGGCGACCGACCCCGCCGCCAGCAGCGATGAGGTGACCGCGAAGCCGGCCAGCATCCTCCAGCGGCGCTGGACCACCAGCGCCACCGGCCAGAGCAGGACGAGGTGGAATTTCAGCGCCATCAGTCCCAGCGCAACGCCGGCGCGGAAAGGCCGCTCGCGACCGGCCAGCGAGTACGACCAGATCGACAGGGCCAGGTAGAGCACGCAATCCTGCGCGCTGGCGAGCCCGAGCGTCGCGGGAATGAACATGGAGGCCAGCAGCACCGCAAACGGGCCGAAGGTCCGGCATCCCCAGGCCCAGCAGCCCGCGAGCAGCACGATCCACAGCGCCGTGTGTAAGGCGAAGGCGGTATCCGGCGGCAGCAGCGCGAACGGAACATAAAAGAGCACGGCGACTGCCGGGCGGTCGTAAGGAAGACCATGAAGAGGACCGGCCTCGAGCGAGGAACCATAGAGCTCGCCGTTCCGCCCTTCGATCACCAGGCGGGCCGCCCCGTAGCGGTATTGGAACTCGTGGACGCGCCCCTGGTGCAGGGTGAGCGCTCCGGCATAGATCGACAGCAGCGCAAAAACGCCGGCCAGAAGCCAGATTGAGAACTGGTCGTGCGCGCTCACCTCCCGCTTCGTCATGCCTTTTGCCTGCCTGATATTGTCGCGCACCCACCGGAAGACCGGCTCGGCTTCGCGGGCAACCATGAGCTGGTGAGTGCCCCGCCTGCTGGCCTCGGCGCCAAACCGGCTGCTGCTTCGCCAATCCCTGCCCACCGAGGCCCAGCTTCGGCTCTCGGACGGCTGTCGATTGCCGGTGTGTGGCGCAAGCCCGATGCAGTATGATGTGTCCCAGGATGAGGATCTGGGGTGCCTTCCTTTTGACGGTGGTGGCTGCCGCGGCGCAGCCCAAGCCGCAGTATGAGATCTACGCGATCCAGTACGCCACCATTCCGGATTTTCCCGTGTCCCAACTGGTGGCCGGCGCCGAGAGCGCGCGCAAGCTCGATATCGCCATGATGGTGTGGCTGGTGCGCGGCAACGGGCGCAACATTCTGGTGGACTCCGGCTTCTATCGCGAACAGTTCTTCCGCCAGTGGCGCGTCACCGGGTTCGTGAAACCATCGGAAGCGCTGGCGCGCGTCAATCTGCAGCCGGAGGACATCACCGACGTGATCGTCACCCACATGCACTGGGACCACGCCGACGGCATGGACCTGTTCGGAAAGGCGCGCATCTGGATGCAGAAGGAGGAGCTGGAATACTACGCCGGCGAGGCCTGGCAATCGCGCCGCACCCACGGGGGCATCGATCCGGACGACGTCCTGGCGGCCGTGAAACTGAACGTCGAGGGACGCGTCGGCCTGGTCCATGGCGACGCGCAGGAGATCCTTCCCGGCGTCACCTGCTACACCGGCGGCAAGCACACGTACGCTTCGCAGTACGTGGGCGTCAATACCGCCGCGGGCACGGTAGTGCTGGCCAGCGATAACATGTACCTGTACGAAAACCTGGAAAAGCACCTGCCCATCGCCGCCACGCTCGATGCGGAATCGAACCTGCGCGCGCAGGATCGCATGAAGCAGCTGGCGGCCAGCCCGCGGCTCATCGTGCCGGGACACGATCCGGCGGTGATGACCAGGTTTCCGAATCCGGCGCCGGGCGTGGCGAAAATCCAGTAGACTGGGCCTCCTGGCTTGCCCGGTTCGGAGCGCGCCTTGGCCCACCCGCCACCCGGAACGGGTGCGGCGCGTGGCGCTGCTCGATTCCGGTTATGGAAACGGGTTTCCGGTGGTCGCAGCGTCCGGCAGTGGGGCCGCAGCGGCAAGGCGGTGCTCTGGGGCAGGGTGTGGGCGGCGGTGCCGCAGGCGGAGTTTTCTCCCCGTCGACGACACCGCGCACATGTCACTCAGAACGTAGCCCGTCTACGCGGGGCGCGTGCCCGCGGTGTGGTAGGCGATCTCGATCCGCGTGCCTCCCGCGGCGCTCTGGTCGACTCGCTTCTTGTCGCCGGAGGAAACCGTCACGTGGGAGATCTTGTGCCCTTTGTCCTTGTGCGCCATCAAATTCGGCTGGTCGCGCTGGAAGGAAGCGAAGTCCGTGCTGACGTCCAGGCCTTTGCCATCGGGGCCGGTGGTCACGGTGACGGCGGTGGGCCCATATTGGACGGCGACATGGCACTTCTGGCCATCCACGGGCACGATTTGGTTTTGTCCGGATATGGTGACCGATACCTGCCGGACCGATTTGTCGCCATGGGGATGAGTCAGGGTATGCTCGGAGTCCGAGCCGGTAAAGTCCGTCCAGGGCACCGCCGACTCCATCGTCAGAGATCCGTCGGTAATGATAATCGGTGTCTCGCCGCCGCCGTTACCGGGCATATGCACACCCCCAACGCAGGCGCGATTGCTGTTGTCTCGTCATCGCTTTGTTTCCTCCTGATTGCCCGAAGTAGCATCATTTCGCAGCCAGGAGCCGGGCAAGCTGGCCGCGATCGTACACGATATCAGGCCGAGTCTCATACGTCTTGTAGTTGTCAGCGTCCCACTTCTGCGCGAGCGCCGCAAGGGCGTCGGAGGCTTTGGCGGCATATTCGCGCGCGTGCACCGCGTCGCCCAGGGCCATGCCGGCCCGCGCGGCCGCCAGCCAGCAGCGCCATTCCGGCTCCGGGTTGCCGATCCGCGCGTACCACTGCTGGGCGGCCAGCGCGCTCGCGAGCGCCTGGCGGGTCTCGCCCGCGGCGAGCAGAACTTCCGCCTGGGCCATGGCGGTCGCCGCGATCTCCCCGGGCCGGCCGTCTTTGGTGGCCGCCGCCACCGCCTCGCCGCTGGCCGCGACGCCGTCGCGCCGCGCTCCGGTTCCGGCCAGAGCCAGCCCCAGCAGGGTCTTCTCGTGCACCGTATCGGTGTTCGGGCCCGCCTCCGCCAGCAAGCGGCGGACCGGGGCGACGGCCGCCGAGAACTGGCGCCGGCTCAGCGCCATCTCGGCCCGTACCTCGTCGGCCACGGCGCGCACGTCACGGGCGGCATCGTTCGGCACCTGCGCCAGCAACTGCTGCGCTTCCTCGTAACGTCCTAGCTGCCATAGCACGCCGCCCGATCGAATCAGATCGTAGGCGGCATTCTGCTGGTCGTTCGATTTGCGGGCGGTTTCGTAGCCGCTCCGGAAGTGCTCCAGCGCTTCGGGCCAGCGCCCCAGTTGTTCGAGCACGGTGCCGATTCCCTGTTCCGCCAGGGCCGCCTGCGACTGGTCCCCCACTTTCCGGGCGTTCTGGAGTTGCTGCTCGAAGGACTGCAGGGCCGCCGGGTAATCGCCTTTCCGCCGCTGCGCCCGTGAAATCAGGGTCAGCGCCTGCGCCGTCTCCTTCTGGTATCCGCCGCGCTGGTACCAGGCCAGCGCCGGCTCGATGTTGCGCAGGGCTTCGTCGATGTTGCCGGCCTGCATCGCCAGGCTGCCCAGAGAGAGCCGCGCCCGCGCTTCGCTCTTGGCGGCCCGGTAGCGGCTGGCATACTCCAGGGCCTGTTCGAAGTACTTCTTCGCCTCCGCGTTTCCGCCTTTAATGAAGTACGCGTTGCCCAGCTCAATCAGGCCGCGCGTGGTCAGGCTTTCCAGCCCGTTGGCGCGCGCCAGGTCGAGCGCGTCGCTGGCATAGGTCTGGGCCTGCTCCAGGTTGTTTACGCGAAACTGCAGGCTGCTCAACTGCAACAGCACCAGAATCTGCTGCGACAGGTTGCCGGTGTTGCGCGACATCTCCAGGGCCTGGTGCAGCAGGGCGGAGGCGTCGCCCCCCCGGCCCACCCGGTTGGCCAGCACGCCGCGTTGATACAGCACCTCGGTCACGCCTTCGAGGTTGCTGAGGCTGTGATAGAGTTGCTCGGCTTGGTGAAAGGCCGCGGCGGCCCGGGGCTGGTCCAACTGGCGGCCATGCAGAATCGCCTGCCGCAGCCACGCTGCCGGATACTGCACCTCCCGCCTGGTCGCCTCCTTGTAGGCGGCGAGGGCCTCTTTCGGCCGTTCGTTTTTCTCCAGGGCGCGGCCCAGGTCGACGTAGGCATCGGCCTTTTCGCCATCCGGGGTCCGCCTTACGATGTCGCGGTTCTTCTCCACCGCCGCGGCGTAATCGCCGGTCAGGGTCAAGCCCAGCGCCTGCATGTACAGGTGGTCGGTGCTGGTCAGGCGTGGCGTGGCGCCGGGCGGCGCGGCGCGCAGCATCTCTTCCTTGGCCCGGTCGGCATAATCCAGCTCCAGCCACGCCTCCGCCAGGCGCGCGTGCGCCATGGTGAAGCGCTGATCGCGCTCGACCGCCTGCTCCAGGGCCTTGCTGGCCTTGTAGTACGTGCCGTCGCGCAGCGCGGTCACGCCTTCGCGATACCAGCGCAGCGCGTCCGGCGCCGGCTGATACGGACGGAACCAGAGCCACCAGCCCGCCCCCAGCGCCAACGCCAGCGCCGCCAGCGCCGCCACGGCCGCGCCGCGCCGCCGCACCAGAGACGCCGTGAGCCGGCGCACCGCCGCACCGGCACTGTCCCGCGCGGACCGCCGCGGCGCGGGCCCGACGGACAGCAATTCCGTCTCCTGGGTTTGCGACTGCGTGATCGTCAGGCGCGCGGCGCGCAACTCGGCCGCCATTTCATCGGCCTTCTGGTAGCGGTCCTCGGGCCGCTTGGCGAGAGCCTTGAGGACTATGCGATCCATCTCCGGCGTCACCCGCGGATTGAACTCGGAAGGCGGGGGCGATTCGACATGGAGCACCGCACCCAGAATCTCCACGGAGCTGCCGCCGGGGAACGCCGGCCGGCCGGCCAGGCACTCGTACAATACCGCGCCCAGCGCAAACAGATCGCTCCGCGGATCGAGCGGCGCGTCCTTGGCCTGTTCCGGCGACATGTACTGCGGCGTTCCCAGGACCGTGCCCTGGATGGTCTCGGAGCTCTCCGCGGTCTCGTCCGGCGCGGGACGCAGCGCCGGCTGCTCCAGAAAATGTTTCGCCAGACCGAAGTCCAGGACCTTCACCCGACCGCGCTCGTCGATCAAGATGTTGGCCGGCTTGATGTCGCGGTGCAGGATGCCGTAGCGGTGCGCCTCTCCCAAAGCCTCCGCCACTTCTTCGACAATCCGCATGGCCTGCGTCAGGGACATCGTGCCGCGGCGCATGAGGTGGAACAGGTCCTCGCCCGACACCAGTTCCATGACGATGAACGGCTGCCCCTCGGGCGTCTCTCCGTAATCGTAGATGCTGGCGATGTGCGGATGACTGAGGGCCGATGCCGCGCGCGCCTCGCGCAGAAAGCGCGCGCGATACATTGCGTTTTCCGGGGCGGCGGTGGAGAACTTCACGGCCACGCGCCGGCCCAGGAGCATGTCTTCGGCGGCGTAGACTACTCCCATGCCGCCCCGCCCCAGATTGCTCAAAATCCGGTAGTGGGAAACGGTTTTGCCGATCATTCGAGAGGTACGCTCTATTCTCCCGAAATCGCGCCGTGAACACAAGGCTCGGACGACGGCACGCGAAAGCATACCCCACCACGGTAGGGCATGCTTAGCTTGCCGGTTTCTTGGACGGCTGGGCTATTTCTCCGCCGTGGCCGGCGGCGGCGCGGTCAGTGGCTTGGTCGCGCCGCGATGGCAGGTGTAGCAGGTCACGTGCACCTTCCCGTCGTGGAACTTGGAGTTGATATCCTGCGCCATCGCGATCATGGCGCGCGCAATCTCCTTCTTCGGATTCTCATCGCTGGCGAAATCGCGCGCCATATGGCAGTGGTCGCACTTGATGCCTAGTGCGGCGGCGTAGGACCGCATGGTGGGAATGAGTTCCGCGGGCGGAATCTTGAGCACCTTGAGGTTCTTCGGCTCCGGCGGCTGCTGGGCATACAGCGGGATCAGAAACAGGATCGTAGCGAAAAAACGCATGACCCAGGATACAACAATAGGGCAGTTTTCATTCCGAAACAATCGGGTCCGTCACCTCGACTCCACGCGGTGCGACTTCCTTGTGCACGCCCAGGAAACGTACGCAGGCGTTCCAGCGCAGAATGGCGTCGTCGTTTCCCGTGCCGCGGAGGCGCTCCGCTTCTTCGAACAGCTCCATGGCCCCGGCGATCCATTCGTAGACCCGGTCGTGCGCGCCATGGCTGCTGCCCCGGTAGCGCGCCTTCGCCCGGCGCTCCCACGCGATGCCCGCGTAGTACGCGCGGTCGTAGCCGGACGGAAAGCGGGCGACGGTGGCCAGGGCCGTGGCAAACACGCCGGGAGGAAGACCGCGAGCGGCGGAAGCCACCACCGGTCGCGCCGCGAAGTCTGGCCGAAGCGGCCGTTGCGCCACCGCACATCGGGCGCCATACTCCTCGCTCCGGAGGATGCCGGGGTTGTCATTTTCATCCCTCCTGGTGTCTGGCGGCAGCATACAACATCCGGGCCCCGGCCCCTGACGAGCGCAAGCAGGGGGCTAGGGGCTGGGGACTGGGGGCTAGGGGTTGGAAGCTCGCTTCGCTCGCGTCATTTCCTAAGACGCCGCGAGCGCAGCGAGCCGCCTTCCCCCAGTCCCCAGCCCCTAGCCCCCAGCCCCTAGTTCGTCCGCAACGTTCTCCGCTCCCGTACATCTATATAAAGGCTGGGCAGCGGCTTACCCGACCGCTGTTGAGGGTTCCACCACCCTCACATGGGGGCATGTGGAAGATTCCCACAAAAGAGTCAAAAAAGCCCTAATATCGAGCAAGTCTTTCGGGGTATACTGAAGCTGCAGAGGGATGGCATGAAAAAATACGGCAAGTTTGCTGCTCTGATCGCGATCGTAATCGGCACTCTGGTGTGGCTGGCGACGGCCGGCATGAACGAAACCAAGACCTACTACAAGACGATCTCCGAGTTGGGCCAGATGGGCGACAAGGCCTACGGGGCGCGCATCCGCGTGGGGGGCGACGTGGAGAGCGGATCGATTCAGCGCGTGGGCAGCCAGGTTCATTTCGTGCTGATTCAGGACAAGCTCAAACTCAACGTCGCCTATACCGGCTCCGACCCTCTGCCCGACACCTTCCGCGGCGGTGCGCAGGCCCTGGCCGATGGCAAGCTCGATAAAGACAACGTATTCCGCGCCGCGAAAATCCAAGCCAAGTGCGCTTCCAAGTATGAAGTCAAACCGGGACAGTTGGCCCCCGGCCAAACGGCTCCCAATATCAACAACGGCAAGAGTATCTAGTAAAGTGGTGTTATGGAAAATCTGGGTTCGCTGGCCATCCTTCTGGGCCTGTGTGTGGCCCTGTATGCCACCGTCGCGTCCGTCCTGGGGCGCATCAAACGCAAGCCTTTCCTCATAGTTAGCGGCGAGCGCGCGGTGTACTCCGTGTGGGTGCTCATCACCGTGGCCGCCGCCATCCTGGTCTACTCCCTGATGACCAGCGACTTCCGCTTCTCCTACGTCTGGGAGCACAGCAACTGGTCCATGCCCATGCTGTACAAATTTGCGGCGTGGTGGGGCGGGCAGGAAGGCTCGCTGTTGCTGTGGAGCTGGCTGCTGGCCACCTATACCGCGGTCGTGGTCTTCACCAACCGCCGCAAGCACCGCGACATGATGCCTTACGTATTGGGCGTGCTGGGCGTGGTGCAGACCTTCTTCCTGATCCTGAACAATTTCGTGGCGAACCCGTTCCGCATGCTGGCGGTGGATGGGCTGATCACGCCCATGCGCGACGGCAACGGCCTCAGCCCGCTGCTGCAATATCCGGCTATGGCCATCCATCCGCCCATGCTGTACCTGGGCTACGTGGGCTTCTCGGTGCCCTTTGCCTTCGCCATCGGCTCGCTGATCACCCGCCAGCCGGGCGATGGCTGGATCGCGACCACCCGCCGCTGGACGCTGGTGACGTGGCTGTTTCAAAGCTGCGGCGTGATGCTCGGCGCCGCCTGGGCCTACCACGTGCTGGGTTGGGGCGGCTACTGGGGGTGGGACCCGGTGGAGAACGCCTCCCTCCTCCCCTGGCTCAGCGGCACGGCCTTTCTGCATTCCGTCATGATGCAGGAGAAGAAGGGCATGATGAAGGTCTGGAACATCGTGCTGGTTTCGGCGACCTTCTTCCTGTGCATCCTGGGCACCTTCCTGACGCGCTCGGGCGTGGTGCAATCGGTGCACGCCTTCGCCCGCTCGGAAATCGGCAAGTACTTCGTG
>JADGNR010000374.1 GCA_017883415.1 Bryobacteraceae bacterium
TCTCGGACCGGATTCGCGGCCGCTGGAACGAATGATGGGGCGCGCTTCGTCGCTGGAGTCGCGCGTTTCCAGAGGGGCGCGCCAGATCGACGAGACGGATGGGGTCTCGGTATACGCCAGGCGGTTTCCCACCGGCGCCACGGCGGGATATTGCGCTTCGTGGCCGGCGATGATGAGGTCGCGCGGGCTGCCGCCGTAAGCGGGCACGCGCCACAACCGCGATCCCCGGGCGCGATTGCCGGCGTAAAGCAGATCGTGCCCGTCCGGAGTCCAGGCGATGCCGCGGATGGCGCTGTCATCGAAGGTCAGCCGCCGCAGGGCGCCGCCCGAGAGATCGCACAGCCAGATATCGGCGCCGCCGCTGGGGGTGCCGCGCACGAACGCGAGGGTACTGCCATCGGGCGAGACCGCCGGCGTGGAATCGCCGGGCGAGCCTTCCGGTGGATGCGTCAGCGCGCGCAGAGGTCCGGAATCGAGCGGCGCCAGCGCGAGGGCGGGCGGCTGTTTTTCCGCCGTGCGCACCGCCACCAGCGATTTTCCATCGTGGGTCCACGCCAGCGGCGGCAACGGTTGCGCCTCCTCGCCGGCCACGCCGCAACCCGCGATCCGGCGCTCGCCGGCGCCGGCCGGCCCGTCCCCGGACGGAATCACCACGCACTCCGCCTCCGCGTCCTCCGCCACCCGCAGAAACGCGATGCTCGCGCCATCGGGCGACCACACCGGGCCGATGTCGTTGGACCCGCCGGAGGTCAACTGCCGGGGAGCGCCCGACGACACGGACCGCACAAACACGTGGAACGCATCGTCCTTCGCCGCGCCGCGCGCGCTATAGGCCACGCGCTTGCCATCGGGTGAGAAGGCAGGGTAGGCGCTGGTTCCGGCCTCCACGGCCAGAGGCGCGCGCTTCAACGCCACCTGCGGCCCATTGGCCAACCGTCCCAAGAGAGTCACCACCGCGCCCACCGAACAGAGGCATAGCGCCAGCAGAACTGCCGGGCGGCGGAAAAACTTGCCGGATGCCATATGCTTCGTATTGTATGAGAGACGAGAACGCGCCGCGGAATGTTCCGGGCCGTGGTGGGGCAGGCGCTTCCGCCTGCCAGTGTTCTGAGGGCAGGTGGCGGTTGCCGCGCGCCAATCGGGTACAATCCAGAGACGAGGGGATTCCCATGCACCAGCAGAGCACACGCCGGCTTTTCGGCACGATCTTCGCCGCCGCCTTCGCCGCCTTCCTGCCTTCCCAGGCCCGCGGCCAGGCAGTGGAATCCAAGACCGCCGAGGAAGTCTTCAAGAACATCACCCAGTTGAAGGGAACGCCCGCCGATCAGGTGATGCCGGCCATGCAGTTCGTGGCCGCCTCGCTCGGCGTGGAGTGCAATTTCTGTCACGTGCAAGGCAAGATGGACCTCGACGACAAGCCGGCCAAGAAGACCGCCCGCGAGATGATGGCCATGACCGCGGCCATCAACAAGAACAGCTTCGCGGGGCGGCTGCAGGTGACGTGCTACTCCTGCCACCGCGGAGCCACGCGTCCGGTGAGCATCCCGGCTGTCCTGGACTCCGATCCGCCCGCGCATCCCGACGAGAGAACCGCCACGCCCGCCGCCGCGGCGCCCTCGGTGGACGAAATTCTGGGAAAGTATGTGGCCGCCCTGGGCGGCGCCGAAGCCATCCGCAAAGTCACCAGCCGCATGCAGAAAGGCGCCATTGTAGCGGGCGGAAACGAGATGCCCATCGAGGTGTTCACCAAAGCCCCCAACAAGCGCGTCTCCGTCACGCACACGCCCAACGGGGAGAGCTTCACCGCTTTCGACGGCGCGGCCGGCTGGCTGGGCAGCACCGGGCAGCCGCCGCGAGACATGTCGCCCGCCGAAGCGGGAGCGGCCGGGCTCGACGCGGAGTTTTACCTGGCGCTGCGCCTGCAGGAGATTTTTCCGCAACTGCGGCGCGGCCGTCCCGAACAGATCGCCGGAGTCGAGTGCCAGACGCTGATGGGCTCCGCTCCCGGCCGGCCGGCCGTGCGGCTTTACTTCGACGCGAAGTCGGGGCTGCTGGTGCGCACGGTGCGCTACGCGGAGACGCCGCTCGGCCGCAATCCCACGCAGATCGACTACGCCGATTATCGCGAGATCGACGGCGTCAAAATCCCGTTCCGCTGGACCCTGGCCCGGCCCAACGGGCGCTTCACCATTCAGATTGCCGAGGCGAAGGTCAACGTCCCCGTGGAGGACGGCAAATTTGCCAAGCCGGCCGCGGATGCGAAGGAAGCGAAGTAGCCGTTTGCGCCTTCCTCGGCCCATCTGCGAAACTGGCCTTTCATGGCCTTAAAGCCGCTGGTGCTGCTCCTGGTCTCGATTGCTCCCGCATCGCCCCAGGCCGGCGGTCTGCCTGCCCGCGAATCCCTGTACTACACCATCGAGTGGCGGCTGTTCTCCGCCGGCAAGGCCCGGGTGCAGTGGAGCACCCAGCCGCGCGACGGGTCTCAACTGAGCCTGCACGTGGAATCGGCCGGATTCGTCTCCAAGCTCTTCAAGGTGGAGGACGATTACAACGGCAGCTTCGGCCCCGGCCTGTGCGCGCAGTCGGCGCAGTCGACCACGCGCGAGGGCAGCCGGCAGCGGGAAACCAAGATCACCTTCGATGGCGAAACCCGCAAGGCCAGCTACCTGGAGCGCGACCTGGTGAAGAACACCGTCATCCTGGCGCAGGAAATCGACATTCCGGCCTGCGTCCACGATCTCGTGGGCGGGCTCTATTTCGCGCGCACCTTGAACCTGGAACCCGGCCAGAGCGCACAGGTGCCGGTCAGCGACGGGAAAAAGAGCGTGGTGGCCCGGATGGAGGCGCAGCAGCGCGAAGAGGTCAAGACGCCAAGCGGAACGTACAAGACGGTCCGCTACGAGGCCTACGTGTTCAACAACGTCTTATACCGCCGTTCGGCGCATCTCAACTTTTGGCTGACCGACGACAGCCGCAAGCTGCCGGTGCAGATCCGGGTGCGCCTGCCGTTCACCATCGGGACGATCACCCTCCAGTTGGAAAAGCGCGAATAGCGCGGGGAGGGAACAATTGGGCGCCGCCGTGCGTAGTCGGTGGAATAGAGGTTCGGCATGACACTGTGGAACGATATCCGCTACGGCGCGCGGATTCTACGCAAATCCCCCGGCTTTGCTTTGACTGCCGTGGTCACCCTGGCGCTCGGTATCGGCGCCACCACCGCCGTCTACAGCGTCTGCGATGCGCTGTTGTGGAAGCCCGTGCCGCTGCCGCGCATGGATACGGCGGTCACGGTGATGCAGCGCGTTCCGGAAAACCCCAACGGGTGGCGGTCCATCGCGCCCGCCGACATGGACGACATCCGCCGCGAGAATACCGCTGTCGAGACGCTGGCCTGGTGGGATGACGGCATGGCCAACATCATGGGCGCCGGGGAAGAGCCCGAGCGCGTGATGCAGGCCATGGTCTCCGCGAACTTCTTCGACGTAGTGGGAGTGCAACCGGCGCGCGGCCGGGCGTTCCAGGCGGGCGAGGATCAGCCGGGCCGCGAGCGCGAGGTGATCCTCAGCTACAAATTGTGGCAGCGGCGGTTCGGCGGAGACCCCAACGTCGTCGGCGCCAATATGCGGTTGGACGACCAGAATTATCAGGTGGTCGGCGTGATGCCCGCGCGCTACGATTTTCCGCTGGCCATGGAGATCTGGATACCGCTCGCGCTGAAGCCGGCGGACCGGGCCTCGCGCAGCGTGCGGACGCTGACGGGGGTGGCGCGGTTGAAGCCCGGGAGCACGCTCGAACAGGTGGGGTCGCAGCTCGATGGCACCGCGGCGCGCCTGGAAAAAGCCTATCCCGAAACCAACCAGAACCGGCGCTTCATGGCGTGGCCCATCCAGCGTTTCCTGGTGGACTATGAGACCAACCAGTACCTGATCATGCTGCTGGTCTCGGTGATCTTCGTGCTGCTGATCGCTTGCGTCAACGTGGCCAACCTGCAATTCGCGCGCGCCACCGGGCGGTTGCGCGAAGTGGCCGTGCGCACGGCCATGGGAGCGGCCCGCTGGCGGGTGATCGCGCAACTGATCACCGAGAGTGTGATCCTGGCGCTGGCGGGCGCCGGCCTGGGCCTGCTGGTGGCCGCCTGGGGGATCAACCTGATCCGCGCGGGCATGCCCCCGGAGATCGAACGGTGGATTCTGGGCTGGCGCGACATCCATCTCGATGGCCGGGCTCTGGCGTTCACGCTGGTGGCCGCGGTGGCCAGCGGCATCCTCGCCGGCCTGGCGCCGGCCTGGCAGTGCTCGCGGCCGAATCTCACCGATTCGCTCAAGGAAGGCGGGCGCGGATCTTCGGCCGGGCACGCGCGGCATCGCCTGCGCGGCATCCTGGTGTCGGCCGAGATCGCGCTCGCCGTGGTGCTGCTGGCGGGCGCGGGCCTGATGGTGCGCGGCTTCCGCGCCATGACCAGCCGCGGCGAAAACCTGGACCCGGCCACCCTGTTGACCCTGCGCCTGGCGATTACCGAAAGCAAATACGCGCAGCCCCACCAGAGGACCGCATTCTATAGCGAGGTGCTCGACCGCATCGGCGCGCTGCCGGGCGTGCGGTCCGCGGTCGCCGCCACCGCGTTGCCCTACAGCGACCACTCGAACAGCCGCAGTTTCGTCATCGAAGGCCGGCCGCTGGAGAAAGGCGACCCGCCGAGCGGCATGTACCAGGTAGTCAGCCCCCGCTATTTCGAGACCATGCGCATCCCGCTGCGCGCCGGGCGCCTGTTGAGCGCCAGCGACGGCGCCGCCGCGCCCCCGGTGGCGCTGGTGAGCGAGCGCATGGCCGAGCGCTGGTGGAAGGGCGCGTCGCCCGTGGGCCAGCACATCAAAATCGGCGCCCCCGACGCCAAAACACCGTGGTTGACCATCGTCGGCGTGGTGGGCGACATCATGCACAACCCCTACGACCGCGAGCCGCGCCGCACCATCTACCTGCCCTACCAGCAGGCGCCGGCGCTGTTCATGGATATCGGCGTGCGCACCGCGGGCGATCCCCTGCGCCTGGCCCCCGCGGTCACGGCGGCCATCCGCGCGGTGGACCGCGAGCAGCCCGTCACCGAAATGCAGACCATGGCGAAAGCCATTCACAACCGCGCCATCGGCCTGAATTACATGGCCGTGCTCATGGGCATTTTCGGTGTGCTGGCCCTGGTGCTGTCGGCCATCGGGGTGTACGGCGTCATGGCCTACCTGGTTTCCGAGCAGACCCACGAGATCGGCATCCGCATGGCCCTGGGCGCGCCGCGCGAGAGCGTCTTGCAGATGGTCTTCCGCCGCGGCCTCGCGACCACGGTGGCCGGCCTCGCCGTGGGCCTGCCGGCCGCGTATGCCCTGGCGCGCCTGATGGCCTCGTTGATTTTCGGCGTTACCGCCAGCGATCCGGCGACCTTCGTGGGCATCCCGCTGGCTTTGACCGCCACCACGGCCTTGGCCGTGTACATCCCCGCGCGGCGGGCGATGCGGATCGACCCCATCGTGGCGTTGCGCTACGAATAGCCTGGCTCCCGGTCGCCGGCCCGGCCCACGCCCCCGGCCCCAGATCGCCGGGCCGCACCTCGGCCCGCGTCCCGGTCGCCGGCCCCAGTCGCCGGGCCGGCCCCCAGCCCCCGGCACCCGGCCCCCGGCCCGGCCCCCAGCCCCCGGCCCCAGTCGCCGGGCCGTGCCTCGGCCCGCGTCCCGGTCGCCGGCTCCAGTCGCAACGCCGCGCCCCCGTCCGCGATCCCCGCGTCCCCAGTCGCCAGCCCGGCCCCCAGCCCCCAGCCCAGCCCTC
>JADGNR010000098.1 GCA_017883415.1 Bryobacteraceae bacterium
TGGGGCGTGAAGGTGACCATGGTGGAAGTCAAGCAGGTGGACCTGGCCGAATCGATGATCCGCGTGATCGCGCGGCAGGCGGAGGCGGAGCGCGAGCGGCGCGCCAAGATCATCCACGCCGAAGGCGAGTACACGGCGGCGGAGAAACTGGCCATGGCCGCGGAAGTGATCCAGAAGCAGCCGGCGGCGCTGCAATTGCGCTATCTGCAGACGCTGGTGGAGATCGGCACCGAAAAGAACACGACCATCGTGTTCCCCCTGCCGCTGGATATACTTTCATCATTGGGGCGCGCCTTGGATCGCATCGCCGAGCCCCGTGCGTAGCTTATGAGAAACAGCGAAACCGGCGAATTCGAACTGGTGGTGGGAAACAGCCAACTGCTGAGCGGTTTTTTTATCGGGGTGGTGCTGTTGGGGGTGGTGTTCGCGCTGGGATACGTGGTGGGGCAGAACTCTCCGCGGACCGCGAAACTGGCCGTCGAAGCGTCCGGCGCGGGCGGGGCGACGTCGGGGGATGCGCGCCCGCAGCCGGCTTCCCCGGCGGCGCCGCCTCCCGCCGCGGCGGCTGCGCAACCACCCACCGAGACTGCGTCCGACGCCGAGCCGCAGCCTTCCACGCAACCGGCGCGCGATGCGACGGCGCCCGTGGCGGGGCCGGCCCTGGTGCCCCAGGCCGAACTGCCGGCGGGGTCCTTCTGGCAGTTGTCCGCGGTGAAGCAGCCGGCGGCCGAAGTGATGCGGCAGACTTTGCGGGACAAGGGATTTCCGGTGCTGTTGAGCCCCGCGCCCAACAACCTGGTGCGCGTGCTGGTAGGGCCGTACAACGACACGGCCACCATGGGCCGCGCCAAAGCGGATCTGGAGAAGGCCGGATTCCCGACTCCCATAAAGAAGTAGCGTGAGCGACACCCTGGTACAGATCGGCAACCGGCCCGGGCCACGCCTTCCGGAATGGGCACGCCAGGGCCGCACGCATTTCGAATCGCTGAACCGGCTGAAGAGCGAGTTGCGGCTGCTGAACCTGCACACCGTGTGCGAATCGGCGCGCTGCCCGAATATTCACGAGTGCTTCCACCGCGGCGCCGCCACCTTCATGATTCTGGGCGAGCGGTGCACGCGCGGCTGCGGCTTCTGCTCGGTGCCGAAATTCAATCCGGCCCGGGAGGCCATGCCGCTGGATGCCGCCGAGCCGGCCCATGTGGCGCGCATGGCCGCCCGCATGAATCTGCGGTACGTGGTGATCACCAGCGTGAACCGGGACGACCTGGAAGACGGCGGCTCGCGGCATTTCGCCGAGACCGTGCGCGCGGTGCGCGGCGCGCTTCCGCAAGCGCGCGTGGAAGTGCTGACCCCCGATTTCTGCGGCGATCTCGAGGCGGTGGCGCGGGTGCTCGAAGCCGCGCCCGACGTGTTCAATCACAACATAGAGACCGTGCCGCGCCTGTACCGCCGCGTGCGTCCGCAGGCCCGCTACCGGCAGTCGCTCGAGGTGCTGGCGTTCGCGCGGCGGTACCGGGCGAGCGGGCTCACGAAATCCGGCTTCATGGTGGGGCTGGGCGAGACCGAAGAAGAAGTGCGGGCGCTGCTGGCGGACCTGCGCGCCGCGGGAACCGATATCGCCACCATCGGGCAATATCTGCAGCCCACGCGGCGCAACCTGCCGGTGGCGGCGTTCATCGAGCCGCGCCAGTTCGCGGCGTATCGCGATTTCGGCCTCTCGCTAGGGTTCAAGATGGTGTTCAGCGGCCCGCTGGTGCGCAGTTCCTACATGGCCGACGCGGTGAGCGAAGAAGCCGGCCGCGCGTTGTGCTGAACGGCCTGCTGGCGCTGGTTTCGGCGGCGCTGCTGATCCTCACGTTTCCGCGGTTCCACATGGTCTGGTTCGCTCCCGTGGCCCTGGCGCCGCTGGTAATCGCGCTCGCGCGCGAGCCGCGGCCGTTCCGCCGTTTTCTGCTCGGCTGGGGCGCGGGCGCGGTCTACTGGTTCGGCGTCTGCTACTGGATCCAGTTCGTGCTGGCGTTTCACGGCGGGCTGGGCGAACTCGCCGGATGGGCCGTCTTCCTGCTGTTCTGCGCGATCAAGGCCCTGCACATGGGCTGTTTCGGCTTGTTGGCGGGCATCCTGGTCCGCCGCTGGTGGGCGGCGCCGGCGGTGGCGGCGCTGTGGGTGGCGGTGGAGGCGACGCACGGGTTCCTCGGATTTGCCTGGCTGGCGCTGGGCAACGCCGGAATCGATATGGCGATTCCGCTGCGCCTGGCGCCCTTTACGGGCGTCTACGGGCTCTCGTTCGTCTTCGCGATGATGGCCACCGCGCTCGCGCTGGCGATTCTGAGGCGTCCGCGGCGCGAACTGCTGTGGCTGGCGGCGCTGCTGCCGCTGGCCTTGCTGCCGCACCTGCCGCGCTCCGCGCCCGGCCAGGAGACGGCGCTGCTGGCGCAGCCGAACATCTCCGAGACCGAGCAGTGGACGGCCGAATCGCTCGACCGCATGGAGCGGGAACAGGTGGCGCTCACGCTGCGCGGTGTGCTCGAGGAAACCGCGCATCCGCCTTCGATCGTGGTCTGGCCGGAGGTCCCGGCGCCGCTATATTATGACGAGGACGAGCGCTTCCGGGGCTATGCGAATACCCTGGCGCGGGTGTCCCATGCCTGGCTGCTGGTGGGCGTGGTGGCGCACACTCCCTCGGGCGCGCCGCTGAATTCCGCTACGCTGGTTTCGCCCGCCGGCGTGGCCGTCAGCCGCTATGACAAGGTGAACCTGGTGCCCTTCGGCGAATACGTCCCCTGGCCCTTCGGTTCGCTGGCCAACAAGGTGTCCACCGAAGTGGGCGATTTCGCGGCGGGAAAGCGCGTGGTGGTGTCGCCGGTGGCGGGCCACAGAATCGGGGCCTTCATCTGCTACGAATCGGTCTTCCCCAATTTCGTGCGCCGGTTCGCCGCCGCGGGCGCGGAGGTGCTGTTCAACATTTCCAACGACGGCTGGTTTGGCAAAAGCGCCGCGCGCCTCCAGCACCTGGAGATCGTGCGCATGCGCGCGGTGGAGAACCGCCGCTGGATCCTGCGCTCCACCAACGACGGCATCACCGCCACCATCGATTCCGCCGGCCGCCTGCGCGGCTCGCTTCCGCTGTATGTGGAAGCGACCTCCTACACCGGGTTCAGCTACATCCCCGAGAAGACCGTGTACACGCGATTCGGCGATTGGTTCGCGATCCTATGCGGAGCGATCGCCATCGTGTGCCTGGTGGCGGAGAGAGCGATGTAGTGGGGTAGGCCTCCCGGCCTGCCCATGGCCCGAAGGTGATGAAAGCCCGGCGCGCGAAGCGCGCCTTCGGCGCGGAGGCAGGCCAGGAGGCCTACCCCACTGAGCGTGTTACCGCAGGCTTCATCCGTGGCGGATCACGAGCACGTCGCCATCCTTGACGATGTATTCCTTGCCCTCAAGGCGCAGCAGGCCTTTTTCCCGCACCCCGGCATAGCCGCCCAGGTCCACCAGCGATTTCCAGTTCACGACTTCGGCGCGAATGAACTTCTTCTCGAAGTCGGAGTGGATCGCGCCGGCGGCCTTCACGGCGGAACTGTGCATGGGAATGGTCCAGGCGCGGCATTCGTCCTCGCCGGCGGTCAGGAAGCTCATGAGGCCCAGCAGCGAATAGGTGGCGGTAATCAGCCGTTCGAGGCCGCTCTCGGCTAGACCATAGCTGGCCAGGTAATCGGTCTGCTCCGCGCGCGGCAATTCGGCCAGCTCGGCTTCGATCTTCCCGCAGACCGCCGTTACGGCCGTGTGCGCGCGCCCGGCCAGCGGCCCTTCGCGATACTCGCGCTCGCGCTCGTGCAGTTGGCCGGCTTCGGCCTCCCCGAGGTTCAACACGTAGAGCATGGGCTTTTGCGAGAGGAACTGAAAGCCGCGGAGGCGCTTCTCCTCGTCGGCGTCGATTTCCAACTGGCGCAGCGGCTGGTCCCGTTCCAGCGCGGTTTTGCACTTTTCGAGCAGCTCGAACTCGCGGTCCAGCTCGGGGTTCTTGATCTTCTTGCGATCCTTGTCCAGGCGCTCGAGGCGCTTCTCCACCACCACCAGGTCGCTGAGGATCAGCTCTGTTTCCACGTCCTCCAGATCGCGCACCGGGTCGAGCGAGCCCTTCTCGTGGGGGACGGTATCGTCGGCGAAGAGGCGCAGCACTTGCGCGAAGGCGTCCACCACGCGGAGGCTGGCCACGTAGCCGGGATCGCGCAAGCTCTCCTTGGAAATGGCGGGCATGTCCACGTACTCGACGGTGGCGTGGGTGACTTTGGGCGGCGCGAACAGGCGCCCCAACTCCTCCAGGCGCGCGTCCGGCACCTTGGCCACGCCCATGCGCGCCGCGGTGGAACCGATCCGCGCCTCGTGGTGGACTCCGGTGAGGATGGTGAACAGCGAAGTCTTGCCCACCATGGGCAGGCCGATAATAGCAGTCTTCATATGGGGAGCGATCTACAGCGGAACATCGACGTTGCTCAGAATCTCTTCGATGATACGCTCGCCCGCGTCGGCGCGGCGGGGGGCCAGCGTGGTGCGGGTATTGATGACCACGCGATGCGCAAACAGGGGCACGGCCAGGCGTTTCACATCGTCGGGAAGGGCATAGTCGCGGCCTTCGAGCAGGGCCAGGGCCTGCACCGCGCGATAGAGCGCCTGCGAGCCGCGCGGGCTGACGCCGAGCGCGAGGGATTCGTTGTTGCGCGTCTTTTCGACGATGGCGATCATATAATCCACCAGCGACTCCTCGACGGTGACGCGGCCGACGACATCCTGAAGCTGGAGCACGTCGTCGGCTACCAGTCCGGAGGGCGCGGCTTGCGGCAGGTCGCGCTCGGAGTTGCGCACGATGTGCCGCTCGCTGGCGGCGTCGGGGTAGCCGATGCGCAGCCGCATCAGGAACCGGTCGAGCTGCGATTCCGGCAGCGGGTAGGTGCCGTGATGCTCCACCGGGTTCTGGGTGGCGATGACCATGAACGGGCGCGGCAGGGAGTGCGAATGGCCGTCGATGCTCACCTGCCCTTCGTTCATGGCTTCGAGCAGCGCCGATTGCGTCTTCGGCGTAGTGCGGTTGATCTCGTCGGCCAGCAGAAAATTGCTGAAGATGGGCCCCCGCTTGAACTCGAAGGCTTCGGAATGGGCGTTGTAGATGGTGACGCCGAGGACATCGCTGGGCAGCATGTCGCTGGTGAACTGCAGCCGGTGGAAGCGGCAGGAGACGGCCCGCGCGAGCGCCTGTGCGAGGGTGGTCTTGCCGACGCCGGGGACATCCTCAATGAGCAGGTGGCCGCGCGCCAGCAGGCAGACCACGGAGAGCCTGACCACTTCGGGTTTGCCGCGAATGGCCGATCCGAGAGAGCGCTCGAGTTCGGCCAGCCGAGCGAGGATTTCGGGCGAGAATCCAGCCGGCGGGGCGACCATTGATTCCCGCTGGGACATTACGTTCATGATACTAAAGATGCGCGAGGGTCAGCGGATCGCCGTGTTTTCGGTTAGACTCAGAAGTTGGCGCCCGCTAGCGCCAGCTTCGGCGGTTGTGCGCCTGCCCGGCCAGGGCGCGTAGCTCAGTTGGTTAGAGCGCCTGCTTCACACGCAGGAGGTCACAGGTTCGAGTCCTGTCGCGCCCACCATTTATATTCACTAGCTTCCGCATGTAGCAATCTCCGCCCAAACTGCTTCCGTGGGCGGTTTTGGGCGGAAATTTCAGCGTTTTCACTCGGTCGATTCCTCCGTCTGGCGCGCAGCGCACTTCACGTGTTCGCAGCCGCTGTGTCGTCCGATAGGGCGGACCGGCCAGTCCGCTTGTGGCACGCGGCGCCACAACAGTCTCTTTAACGATTGTTTTGCGCTGCCGTCACGCAATTGTAGCGGCCCGGCCGGTACAACTAAGATATGCGGTGCGATTCGCACGTCCAAACGAGGCACTCGTACATGCGCAACGGGGCCCTGATCCGGGCGGTTGCCGCGTGTGATCACGCTAGATGCCCACGCCCTGGAAGGCGCTTTCGTGCGTGGTGGCCGGTCCGCTCCCTGCACCGGCGCGGCGTTCGCCTGGCGGAACTTATGATGGAAGTGTCGCCATGACCCTGGCCGCCTCGCTGGTGGCGTTCATCGTCCACCGCGACCACAGCGTCATGCACTCGGTCAACCGCTGGGCCGCCCCGCGCTGGATTCGCGGATGGATGATCTGCGCCACGCGCGGCGGCGATGGCTGGCTGTGGTACGCCATGGGCCTGGTGATTCTGCTGTTCGGCGGCGAGCGGCGGCTGGCCGCGACAGGCGCCGCCGCGCTCGCGGCCGGAATGGGAATCGCCATCTTCCTGCGCTTGAAGAAGGCGGCCGGCCGCAGGCGTCCCTGCGCCTTCGCGCCGCACTGCTGGGCCACGCTCCTGCCGCCAGACCAGTTCTCCTTCCCCTCGGGACACACCATCACGGCATTCGCGGTGGCGGTCTCGCTGAGTCTTTTTTATCCGGAACTGGCCATGGGAATGCTCTTTTGCGCGCTGAGCGTGGCGGCCTCCCGTGTCCTGCTAGGCATGCATTTTCTGAGCGACGTGGTGGCGGGCGCCGCCATCGGCGCCGGACTGGCGTACGGCAGCGTGTGGCTCACGCGGCTGGCCGGTTAGCCGGCTGCGGCGCCGCACCGTCCGTTGCCGCACATTGTAAATACCTCTCGCAGAGATCGAATCGTCATTCGCGCGTAAACAGGCTGCAACAGGCCGATGTCAGGCTGGTGCATCGGCGCGCGACACGCCGCTGAAAATCACACCCCAAAAAGGAGAGTTACTTTGAAAAGCCAAGCCGAAATTCGCCCCGCCGTGATGCGCCTGTGCGCCTGGCTGTCGATCGCTGCCATCGCCGCCGCACCGGTTCCCGTGCGTGCCGACGACCACAAAGCGACGCCCGCGGCTACCGCCACTCCCATCCAACACGTCGTGGTCGTTTTCCAGGAAAACGTTTCCTTCGATCACTACTTCGCCACCTATCCCAACGCCGTCAATGGCGCCCCGGGCGAACCTGAATTCACTCCGGCCCCCGGCTCGCCGTCGGTCAACGGTTTGAGCGGCCCGTTGTTGACCGATAATCCGAATTCCCAGCCGCCGTTTCGCCTGACTCGCGCGCAGGCCGTCACTTGTGACCAGGACCACAGCTACACCGACGAACAGCGGGCCTTCAACCACGGTCTGATGGATCAGTTTGTCGAAACCGTCGGCGTGGGAGCACCCGGGTGCCCGGATTTCGGCCACGGAAAAGGCCTGGTGATGGGCTACTACGACGGCAACACCACCACCGCGCTTTGGAATTACGCCCAGCATTTCGCCATGAGCGACAATTCCTACGGCACCACCTTCGGGCCCTCCACGCCGGGCGCGTTGAACCTGGTCGCGGGCCAGACGCACGGCGCCACGCTGACCCAGGGAAGCGCCACCGGCAACGTAGCCGCCGGCTCGGTGATCGGCGACCCGCGTCCCTCCCTCGCGCTCGACGATTGCACCATCCGCACGGCTTCGCAAATCACGATGACCGGCCAGAACGTGGGCGACCTGCTGAACGCCAAGGGTCTCACGTGGGGTTGGTTCCAGGGCGGCTTTCAACCGACTTCGCACAACCCCGACGGCACCGCTGTGTGCGCCGCGGCCCACGCCAACATCGCGGGGGCGTCCACGGCCGATTACATTCCCCACCACGAACCGTTTCAGTACTTCCCGCAGACCGCTAACCCGCACCACCTGCCGCCGGTTTCTCTTGCTGCCATCGGCCACACCGATCAGGCCAACCACCAGTACGACATCGCCGCCTTTTTCGCGGCGTTGAGCGCCGGCAACCTGCCCGCCGTGAGCTATCTGAAGGCCCCGGCGTTTGAAGACGGACATGCCGGCTACTCCGACCCGATTGACGAGCAGACGTTCCTGGTCAACACCATCAACGCGCTGATGAAGTCGCCCTTCTGGAAGAGCACGGCCATCTTCATCGCCTACGACGATTCCGACGGCTGGTACGACCATCAGATGGGCCCGATTGTGAACCAGTCCACTACGCCGGCCGATTTTCTGACTGGCGCCGGCACGTGCGGCAATGGCGCCGCCTTTCCCTTCCAGGGCCGCTGCGGCTACGGCCCGCGCCTCCCACTGCTTGTAATCTCGCCGTTCGCCAGGACCAACTTCGTGGACCATAACGTAAGTGACCAGTCCTCGATTCTGCGCTTCATTGAAGACAACTGGGATCTCGGCCGGATCGGCAACAGTTCGACCGACGCCATCGCCGGCTCGCTGCTGACGATGTTCGATTTCAGCCGCGAGGGCGAAGATCACAACAACCTTCCGATTCTCGATCCCGCGACCGGAGTTCCGATCCACGGCCACTAGAGAATCCAGCGACACCAGGAGGCCCGCGCCGCGGCTGGTGCGGGCCTCCTGGCGCCCCGGACAGCGCCACGCGCGGAAGCAGCACACCCCTGTCTGCTCAACAGTTGCTCGGGGGTATCACCGGTACGGTTGTGGACGCCACCGGCTCGGCGGTTCCCGGCGCGTAGGTGACCACCTGGCTGACGAACTTCCACCCGGATGCCTTCCAGTACAACGCCGCTACCGACACCATGGTCAACACCGGAATCGAGGTGGCCGGAAATCACAAGACTCCGGGGACACCGGGGGTCGGCAATTCCACACTGCCGGGAAGGCAGTGGGGCATCGCGCCGCGCATCGGCATCGTCTGGAACCGAAGGCATGCAAGATCCGCGACGCAAGAAGGATCGCGTTGGCGTCGTCCGGCACTTCGCGCAGCCGCCGCTCCATTCACGCGGGCATTCGCCGTGGCGCATGAACTGCCGTCGGCGGCTTCGGTCTTCCGCGAAGGGGCCGGCTAGCCGGCGCGCGAAGTTCGCGTGTATACCGCCTGGCTTTGCGGACGGCGCGCGGGAAGCGGCCAGGGATGACCAAGTCGAATGGCGGTTGCCTGGGCGTGGTGATCGCAATATGCCGCGACAATGGATGGTCCACCGCCATCCTGGACCCCCTTGAAGACGAACGAAGCCACGTGCCCGCACCCCGGTACGGTACACATGACGGATTCTTTACGGAGCGGGCGAAATTGCAGGGCCAAGGGCTTATTCTAGCAAACTCACCAATTCGGCCCAGGCGGCGCGGTGCACGCACCGCAGCCCGGATTCGAATCCATCGATCTCAGACCACCGGATGCCAACACCGTTTACCGGTGCGATGTCCTCTGGCTGCGCGATCCCGCCTGGCGGTGTCTGTGGCGCTGCCGGCGCCGCAATCGGCCCTGCATGCGACCCTGGCGGACGTGCCATGGGTGGGTCGCGCCATCGGGACGTGGCCTGGCTTTACATCGAAGAGCATTGGGGGGGTGCTTTTCGTCCGCGCCGGGGGGGCTGCGGCCCGGAGCCACATGTCCATTCTCACGCGGGAGACGCTCATCCGGCGAAGGGTGTTTTCGAGGAAGACGATCTACTCGCCAGTCACAACCTTCCAGCTCTTGCCCGGATTGAAGCGCAGCATCTGGCGAGCCAGAACACCCGTGGTGGGGCCGAGATCCTTTTCGTAGACCTTGCCCCGATGGTTGACCACCAACGTCTCGATGCCGGACACTCCGTATTCGGCGGGATAGGCAACCAGCGCGAAGCCACCGATCATTTTGCCATGGACCATGTAATCCATCGCGCCGCCCTCGGCGTCGGGACCCTGGGCCTTCAGAATGTGGAAGTAGTAGCCGTGGTAGGGAGCCGGCGTCTTGCCTTCGGCGAGCATGGCGGCGGAGGCGTCGGCGAAGGCCTTGGGCACCAGGTTATCGGGCTCGCCTTCCCAATAGAGTCCGTCCTTTTTGCCGGGCGAACTCAAGATCCTCTGCGCGTACTGCAAGACGCCACTGGTGGTGCGGTCGCGCGAGGCATACTCTGTCTGGGCCTCCACATACGCGCGGCAGACCTCCATGGCGGTGAGTTCGTTGCGGCCCACCCGGCGCGCCAGAACTTCCACGCGCCCCACCGCGGAATTGAAGCGCCACTGGCCCTTCTCCAGAACGATCGGCACCGGCAAGGGCCAGGCGCCGGGCCCCACGATCAGGGTGGCGCGATCCTTATCCTGATCCAGTTCCACCTCCATCTTCTGCCGGGCCAATGCAGCGAACTTTTCGCGGCCTTCTTTATCGGCCGCGGCATCGCCGGACTGCACGATGTCTTTGCCGGCGGGACCGAAGATCCGCAGCAGGGCCGCCGTATCGTTGCCGCCGGCGGCGTCCACCAGCGCCTGCGCCGCCTCCTGGGGCGTTGCGAAAGTCTTCTGGCCGGGTTGCGCGGCGCCGGGGATCGATGCGATTCCAGCCGCCAGCACCACGGCCGCCATCCAAGTTCGGGCTGCCATTATCGTCCTCCCCTTCCCCCACCAGCCGGATGTCCACCGCCACCGGCGGGACGTCCGCCGCCGGAAGGCCGGGGTGCGGGGGCGGAACGCTGCGCGGCCCGCGGCTCCGGCGAACTGCGCGCCGCGCCCATGCTCGAATAACCGTGGTCGGCTTGTTGCCGTGCCGCCGCGCCGTGGTCCATGCCGCTGAAGACCCCGCGGTTCTGCGCCGGCGCAACGTTGCGCGGCACCTCGCGATTGCCGAAACGCTCACCTTGCGGTTGCATCTGCGTCCGCACCGGGCTCCCCGATGGACGCGCCATGTTCTGCCGTACATTCCCTTGATACTGCGTGCGCAGAGATTGGTTGGCATACGGCACGCCCGCGCGGTGCGCCGCGTCGTGCGCCCAAACCGTGGTCCCGCGCACGTTGGTCCCGTTGCCGCCGTTGAAGTTGTACCTGTGGAGGAACGTATTATTCACGATCACGGTGTGGTTGCCCCATCCCGGATGCCAGCCCCATCCACCCCAACCGTGCCACCCGGCGCCGAAGTAGAAGCCCACGTCGATGGGGCCGCCGAATCCGAAGAAGAGCCCGCCCGTGAGGAACGTACGCGGCGGCCACCACCAGTGCGGATACGGATACCAAACGGGCGGGCCCCAGATCCAGACGGGATCGTACACGGGCACGTAAATCACCTCAGGGTTGGCCGGCTCGATTTCGATGTAGGGCTGGCCGGCGCCGGTGGTGGTGGCCACGTTCTGCTGTGGGGTGGACTGCAACTTGCCCGCCTGCTGCGCAGTCTGCCGCATGCGCTGCACCGCGTCCATCACGTCCTGCTGTTGGGCCAGAAACGCATTGCCCAGGTTCGTGGTCCAGGCGACGTCGTCATTCAGCCGCTTCAGAACATCGGGGAAAAGCGCCAGCGCCTGCACGCTCGCGTCCCAGTTCTGTTGCTGTGCAGCCTGCGTCAGGGCGGGCCCGCCCAACCCGGGATTCCCTTGCAACCACTGGTACGCCTGAACCACTTCCAGCGGATACGTCGCGGCCACCAGAACCTGGCTCAACAGCGGATCGGGATAGAGCGCAATCGGCGCTACCAGGTCGTTCAACTGGTCCGGGCTGAGCGTCTGGTCCGGCGGTGGCGGAGCGGGCGGAGCCTGCTGCGCCAGAAGAACAACTGAGCCCAGCAGTAGGACGGCGAGAAGAACGGCAACCCTTGGCCGGGTGCCTGCGGACAATGCATTGCGTAGCGTGTGGAGCCTCCTTCCATCGGGAACCAACTACTTCCTGAACCGCACTTACATTATACGGCGCAGCGAATCCACCGCCCGCCGTTTGGCGTACGCCTCTACCTCCCGCGTCACCGTATTCCGGTTCGCCCGGCACGGCTCGGGCAGAGTCGAGGCGAGCGCCGCGGCCGTCCCGCTCGCGCGCGCCGGAGTCCGTGCCCGCGACGGATCGCGGCCCGAGGCTCGCCCACCGTACCCCCGCAACGGAATCGCGCGGTGCGGGTCCTGCAGAGCGGCGGGGCCAGTACCGCGGCCGCATCCGCGAGGGGCGTGCGCAAGGCGTTCCCCGGCAGGGCCCTCGATTCACCAGACGTGCGTAGCCAGAATCCGCGGACGGCCCGCAATGCCATTCACTACCGGAACGCGCAGCACGATCTGCAGATTCTTCTTCGGCCAGTCGCGCGGGAACTGCCGGGCGGCGTCGGAGAAGTACTCGGGACTGCTGAGGAACTCGCCCGCCGCCATGGTGCCGTACTGCGTGATGCCGGCGGCGATCAACACGGTGCGGTCGGTGGTGGTATCGAGAATGCGCGAGACGATGGCGTAGTCGTTCGGAATGTCCCATTTCGGCCAGGCCCCGGTCAGCTTCCATTCCGTGTTCTCCGGATGCAGGCGATCAAGCACCATGTCGGTCTCGTGTTCGCTGTCTTTGTGGAAGGTGAAGCGCAGTTGGCCGGCGGTGCGGAGAGTCCACGGGTTATCGAAGGCGGCGATCAGCACCGCCGGCGTGTCCCGCAGGTCCGCGAACGACGTGGAGCGCTCACCGCGGATGCGGTAGGGTTTGCGATACCTCTCCAACAGCGAGGTGAGGTGCACCAGGCAGACCGCGTCGCCCAGGGCGACATACCGGTCCCACAGAATGATCAGGTCCTCTTCGCGAATCGCCCGGTGCGCGGGAGGTGCTCCGGCCGTGTGCGGTGTTTCGAATCCCTGAATCGCGTCCTGGGCCTGGGCCGATCTCAGATTGTACACCACCGGCTGACCCACGCAGATTAGAACACTCCCCGGCGTTTTGAGCACGGGGCCCCACAGGAGATCGAGGTCCGATCGCCTCCACCCGTACGATGCCAGCGCGGCAGCCAGGATCAGAAGCGCCAAGGCGGCGCCTGCCGCGGGGACCGCCCAATTTCGCCTGGTGGGGTTCCTGGGCGTGGGGCCGGCGGCCACGGCGGCGACGCCCGCGCCGGCCGCTCCGTTACCGCCCGCTCCGTTAAAGTGGAATTCAGCAATATACGATCCGGAAAGCAGTTCGATCCGGGTTTCGGATTCGTGCCCGGATTCCTGGTAGTACTGCGCCAGCTTCTTGCGGATCTCAGCCGCACCGGCCCGCACGATGGGGTCCATGCTGGTGTCGTAATCCGGCGCACGACCGAACACCTCAATGCCGAGCGTGCGCTCCTTCAGGGAACTGGTCTCGCCCGCCAGAGTCTGCTCGGTGATATGCCGCAGGAGAATCTGGCAACGACGGCTGCCCCGAAACAAGTGGCTGCCCAGCACCTGCTCCAATAACGTCCGGACCTCTTCCGCCTTCTCGGGCGACAGGCGGGGCGCTGTAACATGAACGTCGGGCTTGCGCGACATAATGAATGGCCTGCGCCCTCATCGTAACACAGATAGTTCGCGTAACGTACTTTCCCCGGACGCCCGTGTAACATCCCGTAACGCATTGATTCAAAACAGCCGGAAATGTACCGTCCGGTAACGCCCTTTCTTTCTGGCACGCATCGGGTTAGCATCCTCCGCGAAGCCCCGCAAATTTGTCTATTCGTGTAAGGAGAGCACGACGGGTTTAGGTTTCAGGGGTTTAGACCTTAATATCTTAAAGGAGGAAACGTGCATAGAGTTAGTCTCCGAGCAGCCGTTCTCGCATGCGCACTCCTGGGAGCTTTTGCCTTCCAGGCGTTCGCGCAGCAAGCAACTATCGTCGGAACCGCCACCGACCCATCGGGTGGGGCAGTTCCCAATGTGACCATTACGATCACCAATATGCTGACCAACCAGGTCAGCCGCCTCACCACCAACGGTGAGGGCCAGTATGTAGCGCCCAGCCTGCAGATTGGACACTACGTAGTCCGCGCCGAAGTGGCGGGCTTCAAGAAAGCGGAGCGGACCGAAGTGGTCCTGGAGGTCGGCGATCGCGCCCGTGTGGACTTTAAACTGGAAATCGGCAATGCGCAGGAGAGTGTTACCGTTGAGGCCACGGCGGTAGCGGTCCAAACCGAGTCCGGCGAGGTCAGCGACGTCATTTCCGGAGCGCAGGTTTCCCAACTTGCCACCAATGGCCGGAGCCTGTATTCTCTGGCCGCTCTGACAGCCGGAGCCTCCAACGAGATGGCGGATTACCAGAGCGCCACCCCGGTCGGCGGCAGCGCCCAGGTCAGCTTCAACGGTCTGCGTAGAGAGCATAACATCTACTTGATCGATGGCGGTGAAAACCTGGACCGCGGCGGCGCCGGCACCATCAGCGTCATGCCGTCGATGGATGCCATCGCCGAGTTCCGCCAGCTCACTTCCAACTACGGCGCCGAATACGGCTTGTCCTCGGGCGGCACCATGACCATGGTGTTCAAGTCCGGAACGAGGGATTTCCATGCCGGGGCGTGGGAATTTCTACGCAACGAGGACCTGGATGCCAACACCTTCTTCCGCAACGCCTCTGGCCAGTCGAATCCAGTAAACCGGATGAACGTCTATGGCTTCAACGTCGGCGGTCCGGTGTTCATCCCCAAGGTGTATAACACGAAGAAGGAGAAGACCTTCTTCTTCTATAACATGGAGTGGCGCAAGCTGGTTCAGGGCGGCGCCCTCAACACCACCGTCCCCTTGACCAGCCAATACGGCGGCAACCTGGGCTCGACGGCCATCAGTGTTCCCAAAGCCGATCAGCTCTCGGCGCAGCAGATCGCCCGCTTCGCCTCCGTCGGCTTGGCCCCCGGCCAGGCGTTCCCGAATAACACCATCCCCACTGCTTTGCTGGACCCCAACGCCCAAGCCCTGCTGAAAGCCGGTATCTTCCCGGCCCCGACCCTCGGCACCAAGTTTGTGGGCGGCAACAATGCGCCGACCAACGTCCGCGAGGAACTCTTCCGCATCGACCATCACTTCACCGACAAGATGTGGATCTTCGGCCACTTTGTGGATGAGTCGATCCTGCAGACCTTCGGGACCACCATGTGGAGCGGCGACAACGTCCCAAGCGCCGCCAACACTTTCGGCAACCCTTCCTATAGCGGCGTCGTGCACACCGTCTATACCATCAACCCCAACGTGCTCAACGAAGTCGCCTTCAACTACAACGGCAACCGCATCAACATTCTGCCGCTGTCGTCGGCGGTCATCACCCGCCCCAGCGGCTTCAATGTTCCGGAGCTGTTCCCGAGCAACGCGCTCAACCGCATCCCCAGCATCAGCCTGGGTGGTTCGACCGGAACCAATTACGATCTCAACCGCGTGCCGTGGGTCAATAAGGCCGACGACTACCAGATCCGCGACGACGTCTCCTGGACCAAGGGCAGCCACCAGCTCAAGTTCGGTGGAAGCTGGGCCCTCTATAAGAAGATTCAGGACGTTTTCGGCCAAACGCAAGGCAGCTTCACCTTCAACGGCAGCTACACCGGCAACGACTTCGCCGATTTCCTGCTGGGCTACGCCAATCAGTACCAGGAAGCGGCGCTCCAGGACAAGGGCTATTGGAACAACCAATCCTGGGCAGCCTATGGGCAGGATACCTGGAAGGTCAACCGGCAGTTGACGTT
>JADGNR010000375.1 GCA_017883415.1 Bryobacteraceae bacterium
ATGCTGGCCAACGGAGTCGTCTTCATTGCCCCCTCAGCTTGCAGACGGGCCCTATCTCTCCGCACCCGTACCTTGGGTTTACGAGGGATTCCACTCGCCTGTGGAGGCCATTCTTTGTGCGGAGGCCGCATGACCGCAAGCGATCCCAAGGGTGTAGCTGTGCAGTTGCACGACTGGTTCGGGAGCATCTTACGTCTAACGGAAGGCAGCCTGTTCAGCGTTGCTCCTCAGGGACCACACCGCGAAGCTGTCGTGCTGGACACCCTCAGGAGGAATGCCCGGGTCCTTTCTCAAGCCGAGCTTGATGACGAGGGTAAGCTCTACTCGCCCCTATGTTTTTTTCTGGCTGCGGCATGCCGGAAGCTGGGGACGTCCTTGGCGGCGGGGCATTGGCGAGCGGCGGTGAACAATGTGATTGACCTGCAGAACCGATTAGTGAGCACTCGTGGCGAATCGGATACAGTCGGACTGGACATCGGCACCCCAGCAGTGTTGTTTAAACAAGAGTTCGACGAGGCCATACGCCAATCCGGCCTCGCGGATTTGGCTTCTTATCTCGAAAAGGAGGACCGCGAAGTCGCGCTGGGTCTCGCGATCAACTGGGGAATGCGCCTCCTGATTGCCTATGCCTTGAAATGCTCTCGCTCGAACGGCTCCGATCGCAAGGACCTCGCTTGGGTAGCGAGTATTGTGAGACCGCTCCTTACTACTGCCTCGGGTAGGTCCGAGTCGGATTCATGCGGGGCGAGAGACGCGAAGTAGTCCTCCACAAGAACCTAAGCACCCGGTTGCTCACTCCTCCGCTGCCTGACTCGACGCGGGTTCCGGGCAGTTGACGACCACTCGAAGGCTGAGGCACTGGCGTCACTCGGACGCGCCGCTGAGAAGAGGGCCGCACATTCGGTCTGTCAGGGCGCACATCAGGCCTATCCCGGTTTTTGCAGCCACAGGTAGCAGTGGTTGCCGATGCGGTGGGCGCGCGGGGAGCGGAGCAAGAGCAGGTCCAGGTAGCGCAGGGGGAACAGGAGCCAGCCCAGAATGCCGTGGGCGGCCACGCGCCAGGCGCGCCAGGGGAGGAGCAGTTTGGCGTATTCAATGGTGAAGACGAGCAGGGTGGCGGTGGGGCCGGTGCGCCATCCCTCGGCGATCACGGTCAGGTTGGGGGCAAGGCTCTTGAGGCCGTCCGGGGTGAAGCGGCGATAGTCGCGGGGATACTCGTGAAACGGGTGGCAGAAGGGGGTCACCAGGTGGAGGTAACCGCCGGGAGCGAGCACGCGCTCGATCTCGCGCATGACCAGGTCCGGGCAGCGGACGTGCTCCAGGACGGCGTCGCATTCCACGCGCGCGAAGAGGGCGGAAGGGAAGGGCAACTGCTGCGCGTCGGCGGCGACATCGACGCCGGGGATCGCCAGCAGGTCGAGATTGACATAGCCTGCGACCGTGCGGCCGGCGCCGCCGAGGTAAAGATTCCAGCGGCCGAGGGGGAAGTTCTTCGGTTCGGCGGGATTCATGATGAAGGGCGCGGGAGGTTCGAGCAGGCGAGCCAGGCGGTCGCGCCAATTGCGCGAGAGGCGGCGGCGGTAGAGTTGTTCGAGGGACATCAAAAAGGGGACAGACGCATTTTTTTCGAGTCGCGCGAGCCCGCCTGGAACGGTGGAGGAAAAATGCGTCTGTCCCCTTTTTGGAGTTGGTCGTAGAGCACGGTGAAGGCGGCGTTGGTCCAGCCGAAGCCGGGCTCATTGGAATGGTAGCCGAAGCGGATGTCGGCGGCGAGCGCGGTGCCGCGGCGGACCACATCGTACTTTTCGACAATGATGCCGAGCCGCCGGTACTCGTCGTCGACCAGGGACAGGAAGGCGCGCGAGATGCGGTCGGCTTCGCTACTGTAGCCGTAGCGGCGCAGTCCCTGGATGGCGATCATTTCGAGCGGAGCCCAGGCGAAAGGCGCATCCCACTGGTTGCCGCTCACATTGGTGCTGGTCTGCAAGCCTCCGGGCCGCTCGAACTGCGGCAGGTTGCGGACCACGGCGGCGGCCTGCTCGCGGCTGGCGAAACCGGCCCACAGCGGGTAGAACGTGGTCAGGAACGGATAGCGGCGCAGGCGGTGGTGCACGTACTCGTAATCGAAATAGAGACCGGCCTCGCCGTCCCACATGAGGCGGTTGATGCGCGCGGCGCGCTCCTGCGCGCGCTTCTCCCACACCCCGGCATCGCCCGCGCGGCCGAGGATGCGCAGGATTTCGGCGGTTTCGGTCTCCATGAGGTAGAGCAGCGAATTCAGGCAAACGGGGTTGTAGTGGATGATGTCGATATTGAATTTGCCGAAGCGGTCCGAAGGGTCGAAGCCGGATTCGCGCATGGAGCGGTCCCCTTTATAGAACAGCATGGTGAGTAAATCGCGCCCGGGGTCGAAGTACTCGCCCAGGTCGTAGTCAGTGACCTTGTTGGTACGGAAGTATTGCTTGATCAGGTCGTAGTGAGTGCGGCCCTGCGCGTCTTTTTCGGCGGAGAGGACTTCGGGCGCGGGCCCGTCGCCGAGGTCGTAATAGCGCGAGAGGCCGGTTTCGGGGGTGAGATGGGGCTCGGTGGTCCAGAAGGCGTAATACTTTTCGATGGCGGGCACGGCGGCCTCCAGCCATTTGCGGTCCTGCGTCTTGCGGTACACGCCCAGCACCATTTGAGTAAGGAAGGGAGGCTGCGACCTGGTGAGATAGTAAGTGCGATTCGCATTGAGTATCTTGCCGTACTCGCGGATCTCATAGAGGAAGTTATCGGCTAAGTCCTTGGCTAAGTCGACCTCGCCATCGCGCAACAGGCCAACCTGGATGAAGTAACTGTCCCAGCCGTACATTTCGTTGAAACGGCCGCCGGGGACGACATAGGGGCGAGGCAGATACAACAGACCGGGCACGCGCAGCGCGGCGGGATCGGGGGGAAGGGCGCGGAGCTGGATCTTCGCAAAATCGGCGGGCGGCATCTCCTGGCGCAACTGGCGCTCGATGCGCGGCAAGTCCTCGTGGGGGGAGACGTACACCGGCCAGCGGCCATCCGGGCCGGGTTGAAACTTGGGATCGACTGCGGCTTTGGCCAGCATGCGGTTGGAGCGCGTGAGCACGGCCCAGGTCTGTTTGATGTAGGCCAGGATGGGCTCGCGCGGCTGGGCGGGCTCCTGCGGGCGCGCCAGGATAGTGAACGCCAGTACGGGGAGCGCCAGCGCGCACAGGGCGCGGCGGGTGAATCGGAATCGCGATGAGGTTACCATGTGAAAGTCACCGAAACCCTCCGATAGCCGTCGCCCGCGGGAAAGTGCAAGCGCAGGCGGGAGCCGGCGAGCGATGCTCCTTCGGTACGCACGTCCGGCCGGTTGAGGCGGATAGTGAGTTCCTGCTCCTGGCCGCCGGGCGCCTCGAAATCCACCTCGTAACGGCCGGCGGAGCGGCGCTCGCCCACCACTTTCAACTGCGCCGTGCGGGAACCCGCCAGAGGAAGACGCGTGGGGAGGCCGATTTCGACCGGCGGGAGCGGGAGCGCGAGCTCGTGGGTACCCGCCGCGGGCGAGCCGCACGGTTGATCGGGCGGCGCGCTCCGCGGGACCAGACACAAGACCTCGGGGGAAGCGGAGCGCGCGCGCACCATCAGCCGGTCTCGCTCGCGCGTGAATTCGAGTTCGATGCGGGAACCGCCGAGCGGCACATTGTGGAGCAGCGCCCGATCCCAGCCGGCGGGCAGGGCCGGCGCCAGGCGCAGAGTGCGGTGGGGCGCGTCCCAATCCAGGCCGAAGAGCCCGCGCAGCGCGGGGGTCAGGACCATGGCGGACGACCAGACCTGGTGCGAGCTGCTGCGTCCCAGCGGCTGGAAAAACTCGCCCGAAAGCAGCTCGGTGACCGAGCCGAGGTCCTGCTGCCAGGTGAGGCCGGCATTCTGCATGAGGTGCGCGTAGCCGGAGAGAGCGCGGCCGGCGCGGTACTCGGCGAGCGAGACCCAGCCGGTGAATAGCGGCCACACCGAGCCCTGGTGATAGCTGATGGGGTCGTAGAAGGGCGTGCGCTCGCCGATATCCCGCGTGCCCCAATCGGTGGAGAATTCGGACGACCCCCAGCGGCTCAACATGGCATCGGGATGGGCGAGCGCGAGCCGGCCGCTCCACCACGCCACCGCCGGATAGATGGTGGCGGTGCGATCGAGGGTGCCGTCCGCGTTTCGGCTGAAGGCGTAGAACTGGGCGGCCGGGTCGTAGTATTCGGCCTCGAGGGCGGCGCCGACGCTGGCGGCGGTGCGGCGGGCGCTGGCGGCCAGAGCGCTATCGTTCATCAGCGCGGCGAGCCGCGCCATGGCGCCGGCGGACTGCTGGTCGAGCGCGGCGAGATACATCTCCTGGTGCGGCATGCCGGGAGGCCACGATTCCACCCATCCGGTGCCCTCGGTGTTCTCGTAGATGCCGTCGCCATCGGAATCGTGGGCGCGCGTGAAAGCGTAGGCGCGCTGGACGGCGTCCCAATGGGCGCGGAGGAAGCCGGTGTCGCCGCTGGCCGCGACGTAATCTTCCATGGCCATCACGAACAGGGGAGAGGAATCGGCCGCGGCGTAGAAGTAGGGAGTAGCGTTCCAATCCACCAGGCCGGCGGCTTGCGAATACTCGTGCATGATTTTGCCGTCGGCGCGCTGGCGGCGGATGAGGAACTCGAGCGCCTGGCGGGTGAGCGCGAAATCGCCATAGCTGTTGACCGCATAGGAGGTCCACAGCGCATCGCGGCCGAAGAACCACGCATAGCCGGGCCGCGCGGAATCGCCCGACTCGTAGTAGCCCGCCACCAGCCCGGTTTCCTCCGCCAGCCGGACCTGCCCCTGATCGATGGCGATGGCGGCCCAGCGCAGCGCGCGGTCGAACTCCGGATCGGGGGTTTCGGCGGCGAGGCGGGTATCGAAGAAGTGCGCGTAGTAGTGCTCGGTTTCGCGGTAGAGTTCGGGGATGCGGTCATTGAGCGCGGCGAGCCGTTGTCCGGGCGCCTGGCCGCCGCCGCCGAGCGAGATCAGCAGCGGAAAGAAGAGGCCGGAATCGGTCTTCGGGTCGAAGGAGAGTTTCAACTCCAGGGGATAGGTTTGCGGGCGCTCCTGGTAGGGCGGCAGAATGCCGGGCTCGGCGCGCGGGATGGCGACCGCGGCCGAAACGCCGGGATGGTCGGTGTGCAGCACGTAATAACCGCCGCCCTCGGACACCCACTCGGCATTGGGCGCGCCGAAGTTGGGCGCGGGCCACATGCGCAGCATTTCGGGCTTGAAGCGAAAGGTGAGGCGCACCGGGCGGGCGGAGGCGATTTCGAACAGGACCACGGCCCCCGCGTCCCCATCCGCGCGCGGCGCGAACATCCGCTGCTTCACCGTGAAGGCCGCGTGCGAATAGGTGATGGTGGTCATGGCCGGAGAAACTTCGATGGCGGCGGCATGCGCGGACACGTCGATGGGCACGGGATAATTCGCGAGCTCGGCGGTAATGGAGAACCGGCTGAGAATTTTGACGGGATACAACCAGGCTTCGAACTCCCCGCGCTGTTCGCCGAGCAGGGCGCCGCGAGCTCCCGCGACGGTGAACGGTTTGCCGCCTTCCACGCCCCGTGAGATGGTGAGCGGATCGGCCTGAATCGCAAAGCGGGGGATGGGCCGCAGGGCCGGCATCTCGTGCGCCCGGGCGCCGAGGGCGGTGGCGATGATGGCGGCCAAAAAGGTGCTTCCCCGCATAGGACGGTTTTCTGAGTATAGCCGACGCGCGGCTGCGGCTCAGAGGTCCCATCTGGTAC
>JADGNR010000376.1 GCA_017883415.1 Bryobacteraceae bacterium
AGACCTTTGCAGCCGACCGTTGTCCGATCAGGTGTCCGATCAGGTTGTCCGATCAGGTTTGACAGGTTATGTAGCTTCTGTTATCCTCTCTTGCCAGGGTGGTCCATGGGTAAACTCGCAACCCCTTTGTTTACAGTGGTTCCCGGTATGGACGAGTACGTGGAAGTACACCTATGACGACTACGCTCCTCCAAAGGCTCCGTAGTAATCAGCCCCATGTTCGATTGATCGTCGCCGCGCTGATACTCGCGTATCCCTCAGTGCGTGCCTTTCAGGCCCCATCGGGTACTGCATCACCGCCTGAAATCCGCTACCCTGCGAAGGACGTGGGAGTCGATTCGCTAGTACGCCGCGCCCAGGAACAGAAGCAGGCCGCAACCCAGTACTCCGTTGTTCACGATTTCCATTTCGAGGACAAACTTCCTGAAAGTGGCATCACGTTCCGGCAGCGAATTGTCGATGACTCCGGGCTGAATTACAAGCCGGTTCATTACGATCACGGCAACGGAATAGCCGTGGCGGATGTGGATGGCGACGGTCTTTATGACATCTACTTCGTGAACCAGGCGGGGCCGAGCGAGCTATGGAAAAACCTCGGCGGTGGCAAATTCCGCAAAATCGATAACCCTGCACTTGCCATCTCCGGGCGCATCGCAGTGGCCGCTTCGTTTGCCGATATCGATAACGATGGCGATGAAGACCTCTATGTCACCACAGTGCGGGGCGGCAACCTGTTATTCGAGAACGACGGTCACGGGAACTTCCGCGATATCACGCGCGAAGCCGGCCTTTTGCATTCAGCGCATTCCTCTGGCAGCGTGTTTTTCGACTACGACCACGATGGCAGGCTCGATCTTCTGGTATGCGACGTGGGGCAGTACACGTCGGAGAAGAAGGGCGCTCAGGGCCAGTTTGTAGGATTGCCGGACGCATTTTCCGGCCATATGTATCCGGAGCGATTCGAGCACCCAATCCTCTATCGCAATCTGGGCAACAATCGATTTAAGGATGTGACCGCGGCGGTGGGGCTCACGCCGCATGGATGGTGCGGAGATGCCGCCGTCGCGGATGTCAATGGCGATGGCTGGCCCGACGTCTACTTTTTGAATATGATGGGCGCGAGTCATTACTACGAGAACCAGGGCGGGAAGGGTTTTGTCGAGAAGACTAAAACCTATTTTCCGAAAACCTCCTGGGGCGCCATGGGGGTTAAGTTCTTCGATTACGATAATGATGGCCGCCTGGATTTGTTCGTGACCGATATGCATTCAGACATGCAGGAAAAGGTAGGGCCGGAGCTGGAAAAACAAAAGGCTCCGTCGCATGCCCCCGACAGCTTCCTCATGGGTCCGGCCTCCAGCTTCGTGTTTGGCAATTCGATGTATCACAACACGGGAAAGGGTCCGTTTGAAGAAGTTTCCGACGCCATGGGGGTCGAGAACTACTGGCCGTGGGGACCGAGCGTCGGAGACATCAATGCGGATGGATGGGATGATATCTTCATTGCGTCGTCTATGAACTTCCCTTTTCGATATGGGATCAATTCCATGCTGCTCAACGACCACGGGAAAAAGTTTCTGGACGCCGAGTTCCAGTTGGGCATTGAGCCGCGCCGCGGGGGGCGAACACACACGCCGTTCTTCCAGTTGAACTGCTCCGCCATGCCTCCGGATCCGCAGGAGATCATGCACGAGATTTGCGCGAACCGTAAGGGCACGGTCACGGTTATGGCCCCGCTCGGGAGCCGCGCTTCCGTTTTGTTCGATCTGGATAACGACGGGGATTTGGATCTCGTGACCAACGATTTCAATTCGGAGCCTCAGATTCTGGTGAGCGATCTTGCGGCGCGCAGACCGATCCATTGGCTGAAAGTGCTGCTGACCGGAACCGCATCGAACCGCGACGGTTTGGGCGCCACGGTACGTGTGATCAGCGCAGCCGGCGCAAAATATTTCAAGTACAACGATGGCAAGTCCGGATATCTTTCGCAAAGTTCTCTGCCGCTCTACTTCGGGCTTGGTGACGAAAATGCGATTTCACGCGTCGAAATTCATTGGCCTTCCGGCCGCGACCAGGTTATTACACAAGGTCTGCGCGCGAACGAGATCCTGCGCGTGACGGAACCAAAGTAATGCGCGCGGCAGGTCTCAGATTTGCGATCCTTGTCAGTCTGCCGGGTTTGCAGGCATTCGCCCAGCCTCCGTCCCCCTGGGACCGCGGCGCGCGACTGGCTGAGGAAGGTAATTGCGCTGCCGCTGTGCAGACGCTGACTTCGGCTTTGGCATCCTCCCCCGCGCCAACTGCTGCTCCCTATTTGTTGCTTTCCGATTGCTATGTACAGATGAAGCGACCGACGGATGCCGAGCAGATTCTTCGCAAGGGACTTTCGGCCCATCCCGCCAATCCTGTCCTGGAGTTGTTCCTGGGTGAGTTACTGATGGATGTACAGTCCTACAGCCTGGAGGCGGGGCAGTTACTCGAACATTCGGTTCGTACCGCACCGCGCGATCCGGAAGCCAGGCATTCTTACGCACGGTGGGCCCATATGAATTTGCGCGAACGCATCTGCGTGGCGCAGGAAAAAGCCGCCTTACTCCTGCCCGGTCTCGACGACGTTACGCTGCTGGAGATGAACACCTTGTTGGGGATCTGTTCCGGCCGGATCGAGGATGCCGCGGGAGCACGGGCTGCGTTTCGACGGGCCAACGCAATCAATTTACGCCAGAAGACCTACGATCCGGTGACGGCATGGCAATACGTGCAATTCCTGCGGCGCTTCGGTGAGGATGCCGAGGTTCAGTCGATTGTCGGGGAGATTCTCCAACGCGTTCCCGAGTTTGGGCTGGCCCGCCTTGAGCGCGCCAAGTACTTCGATCGGGAGGGCCAGCCGGATAAGGCGGCTGAGGCAGCGCAGTTGGTGTTGCAAAGTGCGGGAAACGATTTGGATGTTGAGCGCGCAGCTCACGGGATTCTTGCGCGGTCGTTTACTGCACTGGGTGAGACGGCTAACGCTGCCCGCGAACAGGCGTGGATCGAGGCCCATCCTGACCTTGAAACGCCGGTCAGGTGATATTCCCCGCCGGCCCGCGACCTTTGAACACGTGATGAGGAATGTGAGTCTCGCTGCAGCCCCTGTCCGAAAGCAACCGATTCTCTATAATCAATTCACCGCCCGGCAATTGGGAGACTATGTGGAAGTCCTGATTTCCGGCAGGTAGCGTCGTAGCGATACAACGACCGATATAATAGGACCCAGGGCCATGCTGCTCCTGCGCAAAGCTTTCCGGATCTTCGCTGCGAATTTGCTGCTTGCCGCGCTCTTGCCTCTCGACAGCGAGCAGGCCGCCAGACCGCAGCCCCGCCCAGCCGGCCGGGTGCAGTTCAACAACGTTGCGGCGGAATCGGGCATTACCTTTCGCAACGTAAACGGGGCTTCGGCCGAGAAGCACATGTTCGAGACCTTCGGCTCCGGGGTGGGCGTGATCGATTTCGACAACGACGGCCTGCCCGACCTGTTTTTCGCCAACGGAGCCGACCTGGCCCACGGCAAACCATCGCCTGGCAATGCGCTCTATCGCAATCTGGGCAACGGAAAATTCGAGGATGTAACGGCCAAAGCAGGTGTCGCGGGCAATGGGATGTTCGCTACCGGCGTGACCGTGGGCGACTATGATAACGACGGCTACCTGGATATCTACGTCACGGGTTACGGCGGTAATCAGCTCTTTCGCAACAATGGGGACGGGACCTTCAGTGAGGTGACGGCCAGGGCTGGAGTGGGTGCCAGTGGGTGGAGCAGCAGCGCCGCCTGGGTGGACTATGATCGCGACGGCTACCTGGATCTGTTCGTGGGACGCTACGTGGATTCCGACTTGCGCAAGCCGCCGAACTGCGGATATCAAAAGCCGGGCTACCGCATGTATTGCGATCCGCAGGTGTTCGACGGGACGCCGGCACTGCTGTACCACAACAATGGGGATGGCACGTTCACGGATGTTTCCCGCAAAGCCGGCGTGGCGAATCCGGCGGGAAAAACTTTGGGGGTGGCCATCGGCGATATCGATGGCGATGGATGGCCCGATATCTTCGTGACCAACGATGGTGTCCGCAATTTTCTCTACCGCAACAAAGGCGACGGCACCTTTGACGACATTACCTACGGCGCCGGCGTAGGTTTCGACATGAACGGCAAAGCTCTGGCGGGCATGGGTACCGAGATCGTGGATCTCGATGGCGATGGCCTACCGGACATCTTCTTTACGGCCTTTTCGGACCAATACAACCCGCTCTTCCGCAACCTCGGAAAGCTGCTTTTTGAAGACGCCACGGTCAAAGCCGGACTACCATCCAGCGTGAAGACACTCGGCTTCGGCGCCAAGGTCTTCGACTTCGATAACGACGGTTATCCGGACATCTATGTCACCGACGGACACGTCACCGATAATGTTGCACTCTACGACCCGCGGCTTTCGTACCGTCAGACCGACTTGCTGTACCGGAACCTTGGCGGCGGCCATTTTCGCGAGGTCTCGGCGGAAAGCGGTCCGGCGTTTCGCATCCAGCACGTGGGCCGCGGTCTGGCGGTGGCGGATTTCGACAACGACGGCGACCTGGACGTCGTGGTGAGCGATTCCGGCGGGAGCCCGCTGCTACTGCGCAATGACGGGGGCAATCGCAATCATTGGATCGCGCTCCGCGCCCGCGGCCGCGAGAGCAATCGTTTCGGGATCGGCGCGAAGGTGCGGGTGACCAGCGGCGGCCGGACCCAGTTGCGGGAAGTCAATCCCTACGGAAGTTACCTGAGCACCAGCGACACGCGTTTGTATTTCGGGCTGGGCGAAGCAACCCTTGCCCGCATCGAGATCGAGTGGCCCAGCGGCAAGAAGCAGGCGATCGACGGCGTTCGCGCCGGCCAGATCCTGCAACTGGATGAGGCCGATGCGAAGCGCTGAGAGCCTCATCGATAGTCCCGCGGTGCCGCGGCTCCTGATTGCTGCCGTCCTCCTCGTTTCGGCCGTGATGGGGGCGCAGACTCCTCGGGCCGACCCACAGGGCACGCAACTGGCGGCCGCCACGGAACACCTGCAAAAGGGGAGGGTCGCGGAGGCGATCAAAGCGTGCAAGGGCGTGCTGGCGGCCAATCCACGCTCGGCCCCAGCCCACATGCTTCTAGGCCTGGCGTATCTCGCGCAAGGGTCGTTCGACATGATCGCCGCCGCCAAAGCGGAATTTCAGCAGGCCATCGATCTTGATCCGGAGCTCCTCTGGGCGCGCTTCTACCTGGCCCGGCTCTATCTCGACCAGGGATTGAACGAAAAGGCCCAGGAGCAACTGGAACGCGGCCTGAAGCAGCGCCCTGACGTACCTGATTTCCTTTCACTGTTGGGTGAAGTCCGGCGCGAACTCGGAGATCCTGGCGCCTCTGTGGAGTTGAACCGCAAGGCTCTCGATGCCGATGCCACAATGACCCCGGCGCATTATTTCCTGGCGCTTGCTTATCTGGACCTGAAACAGGAACAGGCCGCAATGGCCGAGTTCGAGAGGGCCCTTCGCTCCTCCCACGCCACGCCAGAGTTGTACAACTCGATGGCTTCGCTGTACCTCAGGAAACAGCAGTTCGACGATGCGGAAGAGGCGTGCCGGAGAGCCATCGCGCTGGACCGCTCGCGGCCCGACACCTACCTGACCTTGGCGCGAGTCTATAACGCCCAGCACGCGAGTGACAAGGCGCTGGAGGTTCTCCGCGCCGCGCTGCCGGAGGGCAAGGAGTTTCCCCCGACC
>JADGNR010000099.1 GCA_017883415.1 Bryobacteraceae bacterium
CGCCGCCGCGTCGCGCTCGCCTTTGCGGCCGCGGCAGAGGGGCGACCCGTACTCCGTCGCGAGGCCGCGCGTTTCGAAGATATCTTTGGCGCCGAACGGAATGCCGCCGAGCGGGCCCTCGGCGAAGCAGCCATCGGATGCCAGCGCGACCCACGCGCGCACCTCGCCCTCCGCCTCGGCAATGCGCTCTAAGCATAGCGCGCGAAGTTCCGGCGCGGTTTTTTCGCCGCGGGCGAGCCAATCGAGGAAACGCTGCAGCACTGGTTGCCATGCTACCGCGTCAGCCCGCATCCCGCGTCGCGCATTTGGGGTTTCGACCCTGTCGCCGAATTAGGGGGCTTCGCATCCGATGTGGTGCAATAAGGTCTGAAGCGTATGTCCTTCATTCACGATGATTTCCTTCTGAGCACCAAGACCGCGCGGCGGCTCTATCACCAGTACGCCGAAGCCGAGCCGATTCTGGACTACCATTGCCACCTCCCGCCGCAGGATGTGGCCGCCAACCGGCGCTTCGAGAACCTTTTCGAGATCTGGCTCGAAGGGGACCACTATAAATGGCGGGCCATGCGGGCCAGCGGCGTCGACGAGCGATACTGCACGGGCGATATGCCGCCGTATGAGAAATTCCTGGCGTGGGCGCGCACTGTGCCGCACACGCTGCGCAACCCGCTCTATCACTGGACGCACCTGGAGCTGAAGCGCTACTTCGGCGTCGACGAGCTGCTGGATGAAGCCAGCGCGCCGCGCATCTGGGAGCGCGCCAACGCCCTGCTGGCGGACGATGCCCTGCGCGCCCACGGCATCCTGAGCAAATTCCGGGTGAAGGCGGTCTGCACCACCGACGATCCCACCTCCGACCTGGCGTACCACCAGGCCATCGCGGCATCCTCTCTCGAAACCAGGGTGTTCCCGACCTTCCGCCCGGACCCGGCGCTGAATGTCCATGTCCCCGAGGTGCTCAATCCCTGGGTGCAGCGTCTCGAAGCCGCCAGTAACACGCACATTGCGACGCTGGCGGACTTCCTGGATGCCTTGCGCCGGCGCCACGATTATTTCCACCAGATGGGCGGCCGCCTTTCCGACCACGGCCTCAACCATGCCTACGGCGACCACTGCGCCGACGAGGAAGCGGCGCGCATCTTCGGCCGGGCGCGCGCCGGACACGCCGCCACCCCCGAGGAACACACCCGCTTTGCCAGCTACATGATGCTGGTCTTCGGACGCCTCGATGCGGAGAAGGGCTGGACCAAGCAGCTTCACCTGGGCGCGTGGCGCAACGCCAACACGCGCCGCTATCGCGAGCTCGGACCCGATTGCGGCTTCGATTCCATCGGCGACTGGCCGCAGGCCGACGCGTTGCGCGCCTACCTGGACCGCCTCGACCAGGAGAACGCGCTGCCTAAAATCGTCCTCTACAACCTGAATCCCGCCGATAACTATGTGCTCGCCACCATGATCGGCAATTTCCAGGATGGCGCCATCGCCGGCAAGATTCAGTTCGGCAGCGGCTGGTGGTTTCTGGACCAGAAGGAAGCCATGCAATGGCAGATGAATGCGCTCTCCAACTGCGGCCTGATCTCCCGTTTTCTGGGTATGATCACCGATTCGCGCTCGTTTATGTCCTATCCGCGCCACGAATACTTCCGCCGCGTGCTGTGCGACCTGTTCGGAACCGATATCGAAGCCGGAGAGATTCCCAGCGAGGAACTGGCTGGTCCTATGATTCGCGACATCTGCTACGGAAACGCCCGGCGGTTTCTGGGGCTGGAGGCGGGGTGAGCGACGGCGCGCGAGCTACGGCGCGGGCTGGGCGGCGGCGCCCGGGCCGTTGGAGGGGTTTACCGAGTTGCCGGATACCAGCACCGTGTTGGCGTTACCCCAGATGCTCGAAATGCCGCCCGAAACATGAATAAAAATGGCCAGACCGATCAGCGCGACCAGGGCCGTCAACAGACAGTATTCCGCCAGGTCCTGCCCCCAGTCGTGGCCGCGCAGGAACCCCAGGATCGCCCGTAGACGGTTTGTTACCCCCATGACCCTAGTGTACGGCCGAGGCCTTTAGTCGGTAATGATGTCTTTGGATATCGGCCTTTTACAGCGAAATACGCCGATTTCTTGGGGGAATGGGCTAAAGTCGGAACCAAAGACGGCCGATAAGGAATTGGGAGGAATATGTCACCCCCGATCATGACTCTGGGCGAGACCGTATGGGATCTGCCGCCGCTCATCCTGCACCCTTTTAACGAGCGGGTTCCGCCGAGCGCCTTATTGGAGAACTCGAAGGCAGCGCTCATGCTTTCCGGGACGATACCGGCCGACGGAACGGACCCGGAATGTCTCAAGCGCCGGCTGATGGCCGGGCGCTATGCCGAAATCCGGATGCTCTTTTATCTCGGAAAAGACGTGTTCCGGTGGATCGAGCAAGCGGTCGAGTGTGTCGCGAGGGCGCCCGGCCTGGAAGGCGCCGATCTCCGCCCGCAGAGCTTCGCCGGTCTTCTGACGGCGAATCCTCCGAAAGCCGTGAAGGAAAAACTGGTGCGGTGGGGCGTGGCCGACTATGTGGCGATTTTCTCGCGCGCCATCGGGTTGAACGCGCTGTTTCTGGAGCCCCCCGCCTTCGAGAAACTGACCGAGGAGTTCCTGCGGAACTATCACCGGTATGCGGATTCCCTCTACCGGTGCTACATGGATGCCCAGCCGCATGGCGTTATCGCGCCTCGGAATTTTCCCTTTGAGCTCTACGCGTCCGGAGAGTACTCGCGGCTGCTCGAATCGGAGTGGGGCCGAAGCGAAGTGGGGTAGACCTCCTGGTCTGCCCCGGCGCGTGCCGCGCGCCTTCGGCGCGGGGGGCAGACCGGGAGGCCTACCCCACGGGCGAACGCGGCGGTCCCACAAGCGGACAGCGCGCGTCCGGATTGTCCTCTGAAATCAATGCGCCGGCAATGGCACGCGCAGTGCGTAGGGTCCCGCCATGGAACTCAAGTTCGCGCTGCGCTCGCTACGCAAGAACATGGGCTTCACCATTCTGGCGGTGGTGGTTCTGGCGTTGGGCATTGGCGCCAACACGGCCATTTTCAGCGTGGTGAATGGCGTGCTGTTGCGCCCGCTCGACTACCGGGATCCGGACCGCATCGTCGCCGTGGGCAACACCTGGCGCGACAGCAAGGTCTCGATGGGGCAATTCTCGGAGCCCGATTTCGACGACCTGCACGCCCAGAGCACGGCCTTCGACGGCCTGGCCTGTTACATCGGCGGCAGCGGCGGCGATGCCGTGATCGTGGGGAAGTCGGCCGAATTCTCCACGCTCGTGCGCGTCTCCCCCGATTTCTTCCACGCGATGGGTGTGGATGCGGCGGTGGGGCGCCTGTTCTCGGCCGAAGAGCAGCGCGAGGGCGGGCCGCTGGCGGCGGTGGTGAGCGACGGATTCGCGAAGCGGCACTTCGGCGGGAACGCCGGCGTCATCGGCGGCACGCTGCGTGCCTACGACAAGGTGTTCACCATCGTGGGAGTGCTGCCCGCGGGATTTGGCTTTCCGGGCAAGACCGACGTGTGGGTCTCGCGATCGGTTTTCGAGGTGAATCCGCACCGCTCGGCGCACAATTTCCGGGTCATCGCGCGGCTCAAGCCGGGCGTTTCCCTCGAGCAGGCGCAGACCCAGCTCACCGCCATCGCCACGCGCCTGGAACAGCAATACCCGCTGAGCAACAAAGGCAAGAGCTTCCGCGCGGTCCGCGTGCGCGATCAGATGGTGAGCGGGGTCAGGACCACGCTGTACCTACTGTTGGGCGCGGTGGCGCTGGTGCTGCTGATCGCCTGCGCCAATGTGGCCAACCTGCTGCTGGCGCGGGCCACCTCGCGTGCGCGCGAGATGGCGGTGCGGGCCGCGCTCGGCGCCAGCCGATGGCGCATCGTCCGGCAACTCGCCGTGGAGAGCGCGATCATCGCGCTGCTGGCGGGCATGGCCGGCCTGGGCGTGGCCTCGTGGGGCGTGGACGCGCTGATGGCCCTCTCGCCCGCCAATCTGCCGCGGTCCGCGGAGGTGCACATGGATGCCTCGGTGCTGGGATTCACCCTGCTGCTCTCGCTCGCGGCCAGCCTGGTCTTCGGTCTCGCGCCGGCGGTGCAGGCGGCGCGGGTCGATTTGAACGAGGCCCTGAAGCAGGGCGCAATGCGAGGCACCGTGGGAGGTACCGCGGGACGCCTGCGCGCCGCCCTGGTGGTGGCCGAGGTGGCGATTTCGGTGGTGCTGCTGGTGGGCGCCGGACTGTTGATTCGCAGCTTTGCGGCGCTGACCAGCGTGGACCTGGGCTTTCATCCGGAAAAGGTGCTGGTGATGCAGGCCGACATGTCCGCTTCCACTTTGGAACAGTCGCAGCGCGCCACCGCGACGTATGGAGAGATAGTGCGCCAGGCCCAAAGCATGCCCGGCGCCCTGGGCGCGGCCGGCATTTTTGGCCTGCCGGGCGGCCCCGGACGGTCCAACGGCGGTTATGCCGTGGAGGGCGGACCCGGCTTCGAGCAACTGGGCATGAGCATGCCGCAAGCGGACTTTTTCGTGAATACGCCCGGATACTTTAAGGTATTGGGCATCCCCTTGCGCGCGGGGCGCGATTTCTCGGAGCGGGACCGGTTCGACGCCGGATTCGTCGCCATCGTCAGCGAATCGCTGGCGCGCCAATCGTTCCCCCACGAAAACCCGCTGGGGAGAAGGATCCAGTGCGGGCTGGACAGCCCCGATTTCATGACCATCGTCGGCATCGCCGGCGACCTACGCGCCTCCGATCCCGGCATTCCGCCGCGGCCCGCCCTCTACATGCCCTACTTGCAGCACCCCTTCTACGGGCGGGCCATGAGCTTCGTGGTGAAGACGCAATCCGACCCGCAGGCCCTGGCCGAGCCACTGCGCCGCAAGGTGCGCGAAGTGAACCCCGAGATCCCGGTGAAGTTCACCACCATGGAAGCGCGGCTCGCCGAGACCGTGGCGCCGCCGCGATTTCGCGGAATTCTGCTGGGCATTTTCGCCGCGTTGGCGGTGTGCCTGGCCATGGCGGGTGTGTACGGCGTGATGGCCTACATGGTGACCCAGCGGGCCGCGGAGATCGGCTTGCGGATGGCGCTGGGCGCCCACGGCGGCAGCATCGTGAGGCTGGTTCTTTCGCAGGGCCTGGCCCTGGCGGGCGCGGGGTTGGTCCTCGGGTTCGCCGGCGCCCTGGCCGCCACGCGGCTGTTCGAGACCATGCTCTACGGCGTCGAGGCCACCGACCCGGCCACGTATGCGGTGATGGCCGCCGTGGTGGCCGCCGTCGCCCTGCTGGCCTGCGCCCTTCCGGCGTGGCGCGCGGCGCGGGTCGATCCGCTGGTGGCGCTCCGCCAGGAGTGAGCGGGGGTGGGCGTCCGGAACGGGGCAGACCAGGAGGTCTACCCCACTGCCGGCCGCGGCGCGCGGTGCGGCAACATGCGGCTGGCCCACAGGCGCAGGCGGTCCAGATACAGGTAGATCACCGGGGTGGTATAGAGCGTCAGCATCTGGCTCACGATGAGACCGCCCACAATGGTGATGCCCAGCGGCCGGCGCAGTTCGGAGCCCGCCCCGCCGCCCACCGCCAGGGGGACGCCGCCCAGCATCGCCGCCATGGTGGTCATCATGATCGGGCGGAAGCGCAGCAGGCACGCTTCGTAAATCGCATCGCGCGAGCTCTTGCCTTCCTGGCGCTCCGCTTCGAGCGCGAAATCGATCATCATGATGGCGTTCTTCTTCACGATCCCGATCAGCAGGATGATGCCGATCACCGCGATCACGCTCAGGTCCTCGTGGGTCAGCAGCAAGGCGAGCAGCGCGCCCACGCCCGCGGAGGGCAGGGTGGACAGGATGGTCACGGGGTGGATGTAGCTTTCGTACAGCATCCCCAGCACCAGGTAGACCGTCACCAGGGCCGCCAGAATGAGGTACGGCTCGTTGGCCAGGGACGATTGAAACGCCTGCGCCGTGCCCTGGAAACTTCCCTGCACGCTGGCGGGCATGCCGATTTCTCTCTCCGCGGCGTCGATTTCGTTCACCGCGTCGCCCAGCGACACGCCGGGGGCGAGGTTGAACGAGAGCGTGACCGAGGGGAACTGGCCCTGATGGTTCACCGCCAGCGTGGTGTTGGTCAGCTCCAGGCGCGCGAACGAAGCGAGGGGGATCTCGTTGCCGTTGGAAGCGCGCACGTAGATGCCGCGCAGCGAATCGGGGTCCTGCTGATACCGCGGGTCGACTTCCATCACCACGAAATACTGGTTCAGCGCCGTGTACATGGTGGATACGTCGCGCTGGCCGAAGGAATCGTAGAGCGCCTCGTCGATGTCCGAAGGCGAGAGCCCCAGGCGCGAGGCGGTGTCGCGATCGATCACCAGGTTCGATTGCAGTCCCTTGTTCTGCTGGTCCGAGTTGGCGTCGCGAACGCCGGGGATGGTGCGCATGCGCAGCAGGAGCCGCTGCGACCAGTCGCTCAAGTCACTCAGATTGTCGGCGCGCAGGGTGTATTGATACTGCGAATTGCTCTGGCGCCCGCCCACGCGAATATCCTGCACCGCCTGCAAATACAAGGTGGCGCCGGGGATGCGCGATAACCGCCCGCGCAGGCGGTTGATGACCACGTCCGCGGTGACGCCCTTGCGGTCCTTCTGGTCCTTCAACTGCACGAACACGCGGCCGGAGTTCACCGAGCCGCCGCCGGTGAAGCCCACCACGTTGTCCACCGCCGGATCGCGCATGACGGTGTCGATGAAGGCGTCGAACTTCTGGCGCATGGCGGGAAACGAGATATCCTGCGCGCCCACGATGGAGCCGGTGAGACGGCCGGTATCCTGCTGCGGGAAGAAGCCCTTCGGCACCACGGAGTAAAGATATGCATTGAGGCCGATGGTGGCCAGCAGCACCAGAAACGTGGGCTGCGGGTGGCGCAGCACCCAGGAGAGAGTGCGCTCGTAGAAACTCAGAAGGTAATTGAAGGCGCGTTCGCCGCCCCGGTAGAACCAGCCATGCGAGCGGTCGCGCTCCGATACCAGGAATCGGGCGCACATCATGGGAGTCGTGGTCAGCGAGACCATCAGCGAGACCGCCACCGCCACGGTGAGCGTGACCGCGAATTCACGGAAGAGACGGCCCACGATGCCGCCCATCAGCAGGATGGGGATGAAGACCGCCACCAGCGACGTGCTCATGGAGAGCACCGTGAAGCCGATCTCCTGCGATCCGCGCATCGCCGCCTGGAGGGGCGGCAGGCCGCGCTCCAGGTGGCGCGAGATGTTCTCGATCACCACGATGGCGTCGTCCACCACGAACCCGGTGGAGATGGTCAGCGCCATCAGCGACAGGTTGTCCACCGTGTAGCCCACCAGGTACATGACCCCGAAGGTGCCCAGCAGCGATAGCGGCACGGCGATGCCGGGGATGACGGTGGCCCACCCGTTGCGCAGGAACAGGAACACCACCAGGATCACCAGGCCGATGGCGATCATGAGGGTGAACTCGACGTCCTCCACCGAGGCGCGAATGGTGGTGGTGCGGTCCACCACCACGCGAATTTCGATGGCCGCGGAGACGGAGGCCTGCAATTGCGGCAACAGCGCGCGCACGCGGTCCACGGTCTCGATCATGTTGGCGCCGGGCTGGCGGAAGAGGATGACCAGCACGGCCGGCTTGCCGTTGGCCAGGCCCGCGTTGCGGCGGTCCTGCACGGAATCCACTACGTCGGCCACGTCGCCCAGCCGGACGTTGTACCCGTTGCGGTAAGTGACGATCAGTTTCTGGTAGTCCTTGGCCTTGTACAGCTGGTCGGTGGCATCCAGTTCCCAGGTTTTCTCGCCGCCGCCGAGGCTGCCTTTGGGATGGTTGGCATTGGCGTTGGCCAGCGTGGTGCGGACCTGGTCGAGGCCGATTTTGTAGCTTTCGAGCGCGCGCGGATTCAGCTCCACGCGCACCGCCGGCTTGGCGCCGCCGCCCACGGTGACCTGGCCCACGCCCTCCACCTGCGCCAGTTTCTGGGCCAGGATGGAATCGGCGGCGTCGTAGATGCGGGCGACATCGACGCTGTTGGAGGTGAGCGCGAGGATCAGGATGGGGGCGTCGGCGGGGTTCACTTTGCGATACGTGGGATTGTTGGGGAGGTTGGCGGGCAGTTGCCCGCGCGCGCCGTTGATGGCCGCCTGCACATCGCGCGCCGCGGCGTCGATGTTGCGGCTGAGGTCGAATTGCAGGACGACGTTCGTGCTGCCGAGCCCGCTGGTGGAGGTCATTTCGGTGACGCCCGCGATGCGGCCGAACTGCCGTTCCAGCGGCGTGGCCACCGCCGAGGCCATGGTCTCCGGACTGGCGCCCGGCAGGCCGGCCTGCACGCTGATGGTGGGGAATTCCACTTCCGGAAGCGGCGCCACGGGCAGCATTTTATAGGCGATGGCGCCCGCAAGGGCCAGCCCGGCGGTGAGCAGAGAGGTAGCCACCGGCCGCTGTATAAAAGGCGATGAGAGGCTCACGTCTCCTCCACCGGCACCCCCGAAGGAATGGAATTGCCGATGCGCACGCGGCCGAGTTTGCGCGCCAGCCGGTCGAAGAACAGATAGATGACCGGCGTGGTGTAGAGCGTGAGCACCTGGCTCAGCAACAGGCCGCCCACGATGGTGATGCCCAGCGGCCGGCGCAGCTCCGAGCCCGTGCCCGAGCCCAGGGCCAGCGGCACGCCGCCCAGCAGCGCCGCCATGGTGGTCATCATGATCGGCCGGAAGCGCAGCAGGCACGCCTGGTAAATGGATTCGTCCGGCGGCTTGCCGTGCTCGCGCTCCGCCTCGAGCGCGAAATCGATCATCATGATGGCGTTCTTCTTCACGATGCCGATCAGCAGAATCAGGCCGATCAGCGAGATGACGTTGAAATCGTTGCGCGTCGCCAGCAGGGCCAGAATCGCGCCCACACCCGCCGAGGGCAGCGTGGAGAGAATCGTGATCGGGTGAATATAGCTTTCATACAGCACGCCCAGCACAATGTACACGGTGACCAGGGCGGCCAGGATCAGCAAGGGCTCGTTGGACAGCGAATTCTGGAACGCGGCAGCCGTGCCCTGGAAGCTGGCCTGGATGCTGGCGGGAAAACCGATCTGCCGCTCGGCATCGCGGATCACCTGCACCGCTTCGCCCAACGAAATGCCGGGCGCCAGGTTGAACGACAGCGTCACCACCGGGAATTGCCCCTGGTGGTTGATCACCAGCGCGGTGTCCTCGGTTTCGAAGCGCGCCAGGTCGCTCAGCGGCACCTGCGTATTGACGACCGAGTGCACATAGATATTCTTCAGCGAATCGGGATTCCGCTGGAACGAGGGGGCGACCTCGAGTACCACCTTGTACTGGTTGAGCTGGGTGAAGATGGTGGAGACTTGCCGCTGGCCGAAGGCGTCGTAGAGCGCGTCGTCGATCTGCTGCGGCGTGATGCCGAAGCGCGCGGCCGTGTCGCGATCGATGATGAGCGTTTCCTTCAGCCCGCCGGATTGCTGGTCGCTGGCCACGTCGCGCAGTTCGGGGCGCGCCTGCAGCCGGGCGGCCAGACGGGGCGCCCACTGCCCCAGTTCCACGACGTCGGCATCCTCCAGGCTGTAGGTAAACTGCGTGCGCGAGATGCGGTCCTCAATGGTCAGGTCCTGCACCGGCTGCATGTACAGGGTAATGCCCTCGACCGGGGCGAGCCCGGTTTGCAGACGCCGGATGATGGCCGAGGCATCGTCGCCGCGCTCCTCGAGCGGCTTCAAGTTGATCTGTATGCGCCCGCTGTTCATGGTGGGATTCGTGCCGTCGACCCCGATGAAGGAGGAGAGACTCGCCACCGCCGGATCCTTGAGGATGATCCCGGCCAGCGCCTGCTGCCGCCCGGCCATGGCGGCGAAGGAAACCGTCTGGCCAGCCTCCGAGACGCCCAGAATGACGCCCGTGTCCTGCACCGGGAAGAAACCCTTGGGCACGAAAATGTAGAGCATAATGGTGCCCACCAGCGTGGCCGCGGTCACCACCAGCGTGGTGCGCTGGTAGCGCAGCACAAACTGCAGCGTCCTGCCGTACCAGGCGATCACCGTCTCGAAGAACCGTTCCGAGGTCCGGTAGAGCCATCCCTGCTGCGCATTCGGCCGGTGGCGCAGCAGGAGCGCGCACATCATGGGCGTCAGCGTGAGGGACACCACGGCCGAAAACAGAATGGTGATGGCCAGCGTGACCGCGAACTCGCGGAACAGGCGGCCCACGATATCGCCCATGAACAGGAGCGGAATGAGCACGGCGATCAGCGAGACGGTCAGCGATACGATGGTGAACCCGATCTGCTCGGAGCCTTTGAGCGCCGCTTCGAGCGGCGAATCGCCCTGCTCGATGTAGCGCGTGATGTTCTCGATCATGACGATGGCGTCGTCCACCACGAAGCCGGTGGAGATGGTGAGCGCCATCAGCGACAGGTTGTTCAGGCTGTACCCCAGCAGGTACATCGCGCCGAAGGTGCCCACGATCGAGAGCGGCACGGCGATCGAGGGGATCACGGTGGCGGCAAGCGAGCGCAGGAAAAGAAAGATCACCATCACCACCAGCCCGACGGTGAGCATCAGCTCGAACTGAACGTCCTTGACCGAGGCGCGAATCGTGGTGGTGCGGTCGGTGAGCACGCGCACGTCGATCGATTGCGGCAGCGACGCCTTCAACTGCGGCAGCAGGTGCGTGATGCTGTCCACTACGCTGATGATGTTGGCGCCGGGCTGACGCTGGATGTTCAGAATCACCGCCGGGGTGAGGCCCATCCACGCGGCTTGCCGCACGTTCTCCGCGCTGTCCACCACGGCGGCCACGTCGGAGAGCCGGATGGGCCGCCCGTTGCGGTAGGCCACAATGATGGCCTCGTATTGCGGGCTGGCCATCAACTGGTCGTTGGCGCCGATGGTGAAGCTCTCGCGCTGGTTTTCCAGGTTGCCCTTGGCCTGGTTGACGTTGGCCTGGCCGAGCGCGGTGCGCAGATCGTCCAGGCTCAGGTTGTAGGCCGCCAGCGCCGTGGGGTTCGCTTGAATGCGGATGGCGGGCCGCTGCCCACCGCTGATGGTCACCAGGCCTACGCCCGGCAATTGCGAAATTTTCTGCGCCAGCGTGGTGTCGGCGTAGTCCTCCACGCGCGATAACGGCATGCTGCCCGAGGTGAGCGCCAGCGTGAGGATGGGCGCGTCGGCGGGGTTGCTCTTGCTGTAGATGGGCGGGTTGGGCAGATCGCGCGGCAGAAAGGTGCCCGCCGCGTTGATGGCCGCCTGCACCTGCTGCTCGGCGATATCGATATTCAGGTTGAGCGCGAATTGCAGGACCAGAATGGAGCTTCCGAAGGAGCTGGTGGAAGTCATCTGCTTCAGCCCGGGCACCTGTCCGAACTGGCGTTCCAGCGGCGCGGTGACCGAAGAGGCCATCACTTCCGGGCCGGCGCCGGGGTAAAACGTCACCACCTGAATGGTGGGGTAATCGACCTCCGGCAGCGCCGAGACGGGCAACTGGCGGTAGGCTACGAAGCCCGCCAGCAGGATGCCGGTCATCAGCAGGGAGGTCGCGACCGGGCGCAGAATGAACGGCCGCGAAGGATTCATTGCGGCTATCTCCCGCCTCCGGGCCGGCCGCCGTTCCCCTTGGCTGCGGGCGGGGGCGCGGCCGCGGGAGCGCCCTGGCCGGCGGCGCCCGCCGCGCCATTGGCGGCGCGAACCTCCACCTTGCTGCCCTGCTGTAGCTTGTCCTGTCCGTCGGTGACCACGATCTCGCCGGGCGCCAGGCCGCCGGTCACCTCCACGTTGCTGCCTTCGGTGATCCCCTGGGTGATGGCGCGCATGGCCGCCGAGCCATCGGCCTGCACTACGTAGACGTAGGTGCCCTGCGGCCCGCGTTCCACCGCCGGCGCCGGAATGATCACCACGGCGCGTTTGGTATCCAGCAGCAGCCGGCAATTCACGAACTGGTTGGGAAACAGCACGTTGTTCTCGTTGGCAAAAACCGCCTTCAGGCGCGTGGTGCCGGTGCTGGTGTCGATCTGATTGTCGGCGGTGAGCAGCGAGCCGGCGGCGATCTTGTTGCGGTCCGCGCTGTCGTACGCGTCCACCGGCAGTTTCGCGCCCTTGGCCAGTTTGATCAGCACCGGCGGCAGATCGCCCGCCGGGAGGGTAAACAGCACCGCAATCGGCTGCATTTGCGTGATCACGGCCAGCGGATTCGCATCGCCCGCGTGAACCATGTTGCCCACGTCCACCAGGCGCAGGCCGATGCGCCCGCTCATGGGCGCCTGGATCTTGGTGAAGCTCAGGTTCAGTTTGGCACTGTCGATATTGGCCTGGTCCGTCGCGATGGCGCCCTTGAACTGGCCCACCTGGGAAGCCTGGGTATCGAGCTGCTGCTTGGCGATCACCTGCTCATCCCACAGCTTCTGGTAGCGCGCCAGGTTGACCTCGGCGTCGTTCTGTTGCGCCTGATCGCGCGCCAGTTGCCCCTCGGCCTGTTTGACCGCCACCTGGAACGTGCGCGGATCGATTTCCGCGAGCACGTCGCCCTTGGCCACCGCCTGACCCTCTTTATAGTTGACGGCGATCAGCGGCCCGTCGACGCGCGGCTTCACGTTCACCGTGTTGAAGGCAGTGACCGTTCCCAGGCCGCGCAGGTAGATGGGGATATCGCCGCGCCGCGCCGCCGTGGCCGCCACCGGCACGGCCCGGTGCGCCAGGCGCGATGCCTGCGCCGCGTCCGCGGCCTGCCGCTTTTGCTGCGCCGATTGGTAGTAGCGGAAGCCGATATAGCCCAGAACCAGGACCAGCGCCAGCCACAGGAATCCGCGCCATCGGCGGCGCCGCGGCGCCGGACGTGCTGTCTTCGCGTCCGCGGGCGCCGGCAGCGGGCGGGAGAATTGCGGCGTTTCCATCGGTTCCGATGATGGCGGTTCGGGCGGTGCCTCGAGGTCTTTGTGTTCGATCATGTGCGCGTCTACACGTGTCCCTTCGGTCGGGCCGTACCGTAGGAGACGAGCAAAAGGTTTGCCAAGTATCTGGCTATAGAGGGCTAAGTACAAGGGATTGTACAAAAAGATACAGCTTGCTAAAACGCTCTCGTCCTCACCGTCAGGCGCCAGCGTCTATGATCGACCGAACCACGTAACTTGTCCGCTCCTCATCGTCGATGCCCTCAGTTAAATCCAATGCACGGTGAGGCCCTAATAAAACAGAAAGCTCGGATGCATCAGAACCCGGCAGCAAAACCGGAATGACGGGCATGGGCCGCCGAATCGATTCCACTAGACAAGCCTTGATCTGAAGTTTCTGCCACGATCCGACCCCGTGGGACCCGACCAGTACGACGGCTGTGCGTGTCGAGAGAATGGCTTTCTCCAATTGCACGAACGCTGTCTCGCTTCCCTCCATGAAGACTCGAACGTCACACCGCCTTAATTCATTTGCCAAGTGTCGTGCCGCTAGGGCATCAGCACTGTGATAAATCAAGAACACATCGAACTCTTCGTCCACAAGCGCGGCCACCGATCCATTGTATCTGGGCTCAACACCAGATTATCTGGGGACCGCTTCGCGGCCCAGTCGCGCGGTGGAATGATGGCGAAAAAGAGAAACACGACTGCGGGCGGTCTGCTCGAACACGACCCGACGGCAGTTTGACCGACGAGTTGAGGATCCACGTATAACGAACTTCGCACTATCCGAACCACACTAACGGCACTGGTCGATTCAGCTTTTGGCCGGAAGGAGCCGATCGTGCAACTTTCCGACGACGAACGGAAGGCCCTCTCGGCGGCTGTCCATTCCTTAGAGCAGCGTAAGCCAGCGTCGCCAAGCCATCGTCGGCTGGCAGCCGATGAGTCCGCTCGAGCGGCAGCCTCAATGTGCGTTGCATCTACAATGACCTGATGAGCGATTCGATGAAGAAGCGTGTCCATCAGGTGCCGAGGTTCGCGAACGACGACCAAGAGGCGAAATGGTGGGCCAGTCCTGTTGGCCGCGAGTTCCTCAAACAGCAGCCGGCGGACACCGGGATTGCCCTCCGCTTTCCCGTCATCTCACACGGCGCGGAATTCCTTGTGCAGGGGTACTTGATGCGCCGGAACATCCTCACCTATAAGGCTCCGCCGAACAACGAAGGGTACGACCTGATATGCATCCACCCGGAGCCACGTAGGCTCACCCGCCAGATTCGCATCCAGGTCAAGAGCCGCTACGCCACGGATTCGGATCGCGGGTTTCCGGTGAAGGAGCGGACCTTTGGCGCGTTTGATTTCCTGATTGTCGCCTTCCTCAACATTGGGCATTTCCTGGGCAAGAGGGCTTTGGGATGCCTTGAGGGAAGGAAGGAGCCGGAGTTCTATACTTTTCCGGTCAGCTTCATTAAACAGCACCACGATAAATCCAGCACATGGGAAAAGGTCCATCTGGCTGGTCTTAATATTGATCGATATAAGGGCGATCTCGGTTTCGAGCGGATCGCCAAGAAGCTAAAGGTCAACTATCCGTCTCGGCCATCAACGGCGGACTCCCGCACCTCAACACTCGAATCGCAACAGTAGATTCGCCCTTACCCTTTCCCGTCACCAAATCGTTTTGATGTCCGCGGACCGGATGCGTCCGTCGCGGCTCAAAACGGGCACGCCATGGAACCGGGCGGTAGCGGCAACGATTCGGTCGGGGAGATCGGGAATGTCCTCACGCGGAATCTGCCGCATGTTCATGGCAATCCGGTCATCAAACGGAACCTGTTGCAAGACGTTTTTGGGATCGGCAATAGCCGCGAGAAGATCGTCCAGCGCGCTTGCAGGGATGCGCGCCTTCTCGATGAGGTAGACCATCTCGGCGAAGCTAATCGCCGATACGCCTATGTGGTCGCCATTGGCGATGGTCGCGTCGATGAAAGCCGAAGCCCCCGCCCTAATCGCTCATCGGAGAAGAGATACCAAATCGCCGTGTGGGTGTCCGCGATGGCGGCTATCATCGGTCAATCAGTCGCGGGCAAAGTTGGCGAGCATCTCGGCACGGCTCTGGTCGATTTCTTCGGCCGAAGGCGCCTGTCCGTATTTTGCCAATATGCCCCGCATGGAGCGCGTTGGCTCTTTGGTCGAACCGGCGTCGGGAGCTTCGGCAAGAATTCTATCGAGGGCCTCGCGCACAAGAGCATCCGTGGACAGCCCTTTGGCCTGCGCCAGAGCGATCAGCTTGGCTTCTTCCTGCGGCTGAAGCGGCAACGTGATGGTCATGGTACGGCTCCTGTCCTTATTATCCCTCTCGCACGCGGCCGCGC
>JADGNR010000100.1 GCA_017883415.1 Bryobacteraceae bacterium
GGACGTAACGTGGCGAGGGCGTGGCGGGAGCGTGGCGGGGCGGTGGGGGCGTGGCGGGGCGTAGCGCGGCGGAGCGTAGCGGGGGCGTGGCCGGGCGGTGCGGGGCGTAGCGGGGGCGTAGCAGTGCGTAGCGGGGCGTAGCGGGGCGAGGGCGGGTCGGGCGGCTTACGGCTGGGGAACCGTGGCCGCCGCCGGCTTGGAAGCGGAGGCGGCGGGGGCGCCCGCTTTGGCCGATTGAGCGGCCGGTTTCACCGCCGCTTCCATGGCGCGGCGGATCATGAAGACCACGTAGAGCGCGAACACCAGCGCGATCAGCAGCGCCGTCAGAACCAGGAAAAGGCCGTCCACGGTCCCGGCCTGCCCGGTGACAAACAGCCACACCGCGGCGCCCAGTCCGGCCAGAATCATGAGGACACTAAAAAGAAACAAGTATGCGCGATCCGGCATAACGCTGAAGTTGAGCTCCTCTGGCGGCGCAATAACGCCCGCAAAATAATTGTATAGCAAAACTCGGGTAGGCCTCCCGGTCTGGTGGTTACTTCTTCTCCGGCCGGGCCTTCTCCATGGACGCGATCATCTCATCCACCCACTTGTCGCCGCCGGGCCCGAACCCGATGCGCTCCTGCCGCAGCACGCCATCGGCATCCACGATCCAGTTGCGCGGGATGCTCAGCTCGGGGACCAGTTTGTCCACGTACGCGGCGGCCGGCAGCACCGGGAAGGTGTACTTATTCTCCTGGAGAAACGGCAGGATCAGGCCGAGGTTGTCGTCGGTGTTCAGCGTCAGGACCGTCAAATCCTTCCGGTCGCGCACCTTATTGAACAGCTTTTCGAGGTAAGGAAGCTCGGTGCGGCACGGCCCGCACCAGGTGGCCCAGAGGTTCACCAGCGTCACCTTTCCCTTCAAATCCGCCAGCCGCCAGGTCTTGCCGCCGGCATCGGACATTTGAAAATCGGGCAGCGGTTTGGCGAGCGCGGTCCAGGGCATCTCGGTGTTGGCGACCGCGGGAGGCGGAGTTTTGGGCGCCGGCGGCGCCGCGGGCGTCACGTTGGGCCGCGCTTCGGCCATCCAGGCCTCGAAGCCCGCATCGCCGCCGTTGAGTTCTTTCCAGGCCTCGCGCAGCGATGTTTTCTGGTACTCGTCGGCCTGCGGGTTCGATGATGGATTGGCCCGAAACGCATTCCGCTGCGCCACCAGCGCTTCCAATTTGTGGCCCTCGATGCGGGCGAGTTGGGACACGTTGTTCCAGTACATGTACTCGACGAAGCGAAGGCTTTGCTTTTCGGCCTCGGGAGCCGTGTTCAGGGCTTCGGTAAGCGCCGGCTCCAATTGCGCCAGCAGTTCGCGCGCCCGGTCGTATTTCTTGATGCGGATATAAATGTCCGCCGCCGAACTCATGTGGTGAACCCGGCTGTTGTTGGGGCGCGATACAAAAGGCTGGCTTCGCGGAGGATAGAGGTCCGATACGGGAGCAGGCGGCGCGGTCGGGGGCGCGGTCGGCGCCGCCTCTTTCAGCGCCTTCTCCACCAACCCGGGCAGTTCGCCGTAGCGTATCCGCTGCCGTGAGTAGAATTGTGCCACCTGCATGTACGGCGACATGAACGCGGGATGTGCCTCGTAAACGCGGAGCCACTCCTCGGCGGCCTTCACGGCATCGTCGAGCGGCGCGGACTGATCCCTCTCGAGCGTGGTAAAGCGCTCATAGCGGGGCTGCGGTTCGTCGGGCCACAGGCGAATCCACTCCTCGGTCTGCTTCAGCAACGCGTCATTCCAGGCCTCCCTGTCCGCAGCCTTGAAGGGATGATCCCGGCGCCACTGGTTGATCGCCTCCATGGCGGGGTTGCCGAGGGGCGCAGTCCTCCGCGGCATGTGCTCGGACACCCACTTCGCGCCATCCTTGTCGCCCAGCATCTGGTAAGCCTGGCCGAGTTCGCTCAGCATATAGGGATGCTTCGAGGTGTCCACCTCGCGCAGCATGGCCGCGTCCCGCCGGATGCGCTCGCGGGTCGGGTCCTGCCCGGACAGCGGAACCGCCCTGAACTCCAGGGCCCACAGCGTGCCGTAGAGTCCCAGCGCCTCGTTGTCGCTGCGCCCGGCCAGCAGATTGCGCAGGCGGGCGGCGGTGCGCCCCATGAAATCGGCGTCGTCGATATGCGTTACGTAGGTGTAGCCGCTCAGCGACGAGGGGCAGCCTTTCCAGTAGGCCTCGGCGTGCGCCTGCAATTTGCCGGCGTCGCGGAAGACCGGGGCGGAGTAAATCTCCACCAGCTTGAGATGCGCCAGCGCATAATCCGGCTGGCGCTCCAGCATCTTGTCCAGCAGCGAAATCGCCTCCCGCGTGGTGCTGCCCTTCAACGTGCGGGCATAGAGCATTTGGTACATCAGGTCGCCGGGATGGGCGTCCAGCAGCGCTTTGTATTCGTCACGGACGGCCTGGGAGAACACGCCGTTCGCTACGAACAGCTCCTGGTAGAAGCGGTGCGCGTAGTAATCGGACGGAAACTGGTCGCGGATCTTCCCCGCCGCGGCCGTCCGTTCTTCGAGAGGCTTGCCGCGGGCAGCGGCCGCATCGATGGCGGCTTTCACATTAGGAGGAGCTTCGCAAGGCTGCGCCCAGACGGGGAGCGCTACGAGAAATAACAGGCCAGCGAACCGGCAACGAAACATAGGGCGTCCACACCTTTGACGGCGGTACGCGGCCCCGCGTGCGGCTTGGGCCTAAACCGGCGCGGCCGCCAACTGCCGCAGCACGTACGGCAGAATGCCGCCATTGCGATAGTACTCCGCCTCCTGCGGCGTGTCTACCCGGACGTCCACGGCGAATCTCGTCTCCGTTCCGTCGTCGGCTACGGCGCGCACGGTAGCCCGCCGGCCGCCATGATCGAGTGCCGCGCGCACGCCTTCAATGTGGAACGTCTCTTTGCCCGTCAGCTTCAGGCCGGCGGCAGTCTCGCCCGCCGCGAACTGTAAGGGCAGCACGCCCATGCCCACCAGGTTGGTGCGATGGATGCGCTCGAAGCTTTCGGCGATCACGGCGCGCACTCCTAGCAGGGCCACGCCTTTGGCCGCCCAGTCGCGCGAGGAACCCGAGCCGTACTCCTTGCCGGCCAGAATCACCAGCGGCACGTTGTCCTTCTGGTACAGCATGGAGGCGTCGTAAATGGACATCTGCGCGCCATCCGGCAGGTGCACGGTCCAGCCTCCTTCGGTGCCTGGCGCAAGCTGGTTGCGCAGCCGTATGTTGGCCAGCGTGCCGCGCACCATCACCTCATGGTTGCCGCGGCGCGCGCCGTAGGAATTGAAATCCTTGGGCTCCACGCCCTGCGAAATCAGGTAGCGGCCGGCGGGGCCGTCTTTGGGAATCGAGCCCGCCGGAGAGATGTGGTCGGTGGTCACCGAATCGCCCAGCAGGGCCAGGACGCGCAGGCCGTGGAGGTCGGTCACCGAAGTTGCCGGGTCCACCATGTGGTCGAAGTAGGGCGGCTTTTTAATGTAAGTCGAGAGCTCGTCCCACTGGTAGATGTTGCCGGTGGGAATGGGCATGGTGCGCCAGTTCCGATCGCCGTCGAAGGCCTGCGCGTACTCGTGGCGGAACATCTCCTGGTTGATGGACGCGCGCACGGTGGCGGCCACCTCTTCGTTGGAGGGCCAAATGTCGCGCAGGTAGACCGGCTGGCCGGCGGGGTCGTGGCCCAGCGGGTCTTTGGTCAGGTCGATATCCATGGTGCCCGCCAGGGCATAGGCCACCACCAGCGGCGGCGAAGCCAGGTAGTTGGCCTTCACCAGCGGGTTGATGCGCCCTTCGAAATTACGGTTGCCGCTGAGCACGGCGGCCACCGACAAGTTGGCCTTCTGCACGCCCTCGGCCACCGGCTCGGGCAGCGGACCGCTGTTGCCGATGCAGGTGGTGCAGCCGAACCCGACCAGGTGGAAATTGAGCTGTTCGAGAAACGGCATCAGGCCGGATTCGCGGTAATAATCGGCCACCACTTTCGAACCCGGCGCGAGGCTGGTCTTGACCCACGGCTTGACCTGCAGCCCCCGCTCCACCGCTTTTTTGGCGAGCAGCCCGGCGGCCAGCATCACCGACGGGTTGGAGGTATTGGTGCAACTGGTGATGGCGGCGATCACCACCGAACCGTTTTGGATGGTGGCCGTTTCGCCGTCGAGCTCGATTTCGGCGCACCGCTGGCCGCCCGGGAACGCGTCATGGAAATTGGCCTTCACATCGGGCAGCTCCACACGATCCTGCGGGCGCTTCGGTCCGGCCATGGATGGCGTTACGGTGGCGAGATCCAATTCCAGCGTGCCGGCGTAAACCGGATCGGGCGTGGCGTCGGTGCGGAACAGGCCCTGCTCCTTGGTGTACGCTTCCACCAGGGCGATCAGATCCGGATCGCGGTTGGTGAACTGCAAGTAGGCCAGCGTCTCCCGGTCCACGGGGAAAAAGCCCATGGTCGCGCCGTACTCGGGCGCCATGTTGGCCACCGTGGCCCGGTCGGGGAGGCTCAGCGCGCTCAACCCCGGTCCATAGAACTCGACGAATTTGCCCACTACGCCCTTTTTGCGCAGAATTTGCGTGATGCAAAGAACCAGGTCGGTGGCGGTGCATCCTTCCTGCAATCGGCCGTGGAGCTTGCACCCGATCACCGGCGGCAGCAGCATGGAAACGGGCTGGCCCAGCATGCAGGCCTCGGCCTCGATGCCGCCGACGCCCCAGCCGAGCACGCCCAGGCCGTTGACCATGGTGGTATGCGAGTCGGTGCCCACCAGCGAATCGGGGTAGGCCTGGCCGTCGCCGCGGAAGACCACTTGCGCCAGGTACTCCAGGTTCACCTGGTGGACGATGCCGGTATCGGGCGGCACCACGCGGAAATTCCGGAACGCGGTTTGTCCCCAGCGCAGCAGGATGTAGCGCTCGCGGTTGCGCTGGAATTCAAGCAGCGCGTTGACGTCGAACGCGTCCTTGGAACCGAACCGGTCCACCTGCACGGAGTGATCGATCACCAGGTCGGCGGGCAGCAGAGGATTGGCGCGATTGGGGTCGGCGCCCATGGCGGCCAGCGCGTCGCGCATGGCGGCCAGGTCCACCACGCAGGGAACGCCGGTGAAGTCCTGCAGCAACACGCGCGCCGGCATGAAGCTGATCTCCTTGCCGCTCTCGCCCGGACGGGCGCCCTGCGCCACGTAATTCACGTCATCGGCCGAGACCCGCTTGCCATCCTCGTGGCGCAGCAGGTTTTCGAGCAGGATCTTGATGGAGAAAGGCAGCCGGGAAACGCTGCCCACGCCTTTTTCTTCGAGCGCGGCCAGCCGGAAGTACGCATACTCGGCGTCGCCGGCGCGCAGCTTGGATGCCGCGCCGAAACTGTTATTGGACATTAGTCTGATTATAGAAGGCGCGGAGAGGCCCGCGCAGCCCGGCGACAGGGCGGGTGCTATTTCCAATCCATGGCGAGCCGCACCAGGGTGCGCACGGCCACGCCCGATGGGCCTTTGGCGAGATAGGGCTTGGCCTCGTCCAGCCACGCCGTTCCGGCGATATCCAGGTGCACCCAGGGCGTGTCCTCGGCGAATTCCTTCAGGAACATGGCGGCGGTCACCGCGCCGCCCCAGCGGCCGCCCACATTGGCCAGGTCCGCGAAGGCGCTCTTGAGATACTCCTTATAATCGTCTTCGAGCGGCATGGCCCACATGCGTTCGCCTTCCGCCCGGGCGGCGCCGAGCACGCGGTCGCGCATGGCGTCCTCATTGGCGAACAGCCCCACGTTGAGGTGCCCCAGCGCCACCACGATGGCGCCGGTCAACGTGGCCGCATCCACCAGGTGGGTGCATCCCTGCCGCCGCGCATACGACAGGGCATCGGCCAGGATCAGGCGGCCCTCGGCGTCGGTGTTGATCACTTCGATGGTCTTGCCGGACATGGCGGTGACGATATCGCCCGGCCGCTGCGCGCGGCTGCCGGGCATGTTCTCGACACAGGGAATGAAGGCTGTCACCGGGATCGCGGGCTTCAGTTGGGCGATGGCCCGCAAGGCGCCGATCATGGAGGCGCCGCCGGCCATATCGTATTTCATCTTCTCCATGCCGTCGGCCGGCTTGATGGAAATCCCGCCGGTGTCGAAAGTCACGCCTTTGCCCACCAGCCCCAGATGGACCCCCGGTGCGCCGGCCTGCGCGGGCTGGTATCGGATCACGATAAACGCCGGCGGCTCGGCGCTTCCCTGGGACACTCCGAGCAGGGCCCCCATGCCGAGCTTCTCCATTTGCGCGGCGTCCAGCACTTCGCACTGCAAGCGATATTCGGATGCCATTTGTTGCGCCGCTTCGGCGATCTTGGAGGGCGTGAGGAGGTTGGCCGGTTCGTTCACCAGGTCGCGCGTGAGATTCTGCGCTTCGGCGAGGATGCGCCCGCGGGTGACGGCCTCCTCCAGTCCACGGCCGCCGGCCGCCACCAGCGCGAAAACGTCCACCGTCTTCTTGTCGTTCCCCGTTTTGTAGCGGTCCGGTTCGTAATCGCCCAGAATCGCTCCCTCGACAGCGGCGGATACGTTTTCCGGCTTCGCCTGATCCGGGTCGAGCGCCAGCGCGATGGTCTTCACGGATTTCGATTTCAAGTGGCGCACCGCCGCTCCGGCGAGTTTGCGGAGTTCGGCGGGATCGAATTTATCCAGTTTCCCCGCTCCGGCAAACAACACGCGCTTGGCGGCTACTCCCGGCGCGCCATGCACCAGGGTCAACTCGAGCGGCTTGCCCGCAATCTCTCCGGCTTCGCACAGATCGCCGGCGCCAAATCGCGTTTCCTTCCTACCCTCGAACACGGGCACAACCAATGCGCCGGCTTCCACCTGTTCCAGCGGTCTCGATTCAAAAATGGTTTGCATCACTCTCGATTGTGCCCGTAATGGGGCGTGCGCGGCAAACAAAATCGCCACGGCATTTTTGCCGGGATTCCAATTTTGGAATCCCTCGCGCCCCGGGGGCATCTGATTGACAGGGCTATCTCGTTTGTTTTACATGCGGCTTAGCCAAGAGTTATGGTAGACTCGTGGTTGAGGATGCCAGCGTTTCAGAGTTTTCCCAAAACCTGTAACGGCGTGATCGTGGGAACCGTCCAATAGTTCGAAGACAGCGGTCCTTCCCGAGGAGGGCTGGTGGATTAAAATGGCTGACCTGTCGCAACCTAACAATCCTTTTTTCACTACCGCCGACGACCATCTCTCGCGCCTCCTGGTTGAACAAGTGGAGGAGCCGTGGTACCGGTCCTTTTTCCAGAACGTCCGGGAAACCCTCAACCCACCCAAACTTCCACCCCTTGAGCTTACGTCTAAACCAATTGCCGTCAAGGACATCTGGGGCCTTTATGGTCGCCAGAAGAAGTCCTTCATGATGTCCACTGGTTTCCAGGTTACCGTGGTCGCGCTGCTCTTCACGATCTTTTCGGCCAAAGCGGTACAGGACAAGGTCAAGCAGGCGGCGATGATTTTCATGCCGCTCGACACCGCTCCTCCGGAAGTGAAGATGACCCCCAAGAAAGACTCTATGCAGGGGGGCGGCGGCGGTGGCGACCGGTCTCCGTTGCCCGCCAGCCGCGGCAAATTGCCGAAGGCATCGCTTCGCCAGTTTACTCCACCGGTGGCGGTCTACAACAACTTGAATCCCAAGCTGGCCATGGAGCCCACCATCATCGCTCCGCCGGATGCGGTGCTGCCGAACATCAACTCGCCGAATTACGGCGATCCGTTATCGAAGTTCACCACGCTCTCCAACGGAACGGGTTCCGGTGGCGGCATCGGTTCCGGTAAGGGTGGCGGTGTAGGCTCGGGCGATGGCGGTGGATTCGGCCCGGGTTCGGGCGGCGGTTTTGGCGGCGGCGTGTTCCGCGTGGGCGGCGGCGTTACGGCCCCGGTGGTGCTTTTCAAGCCCGAACCGGAGTATTCCGAAGATGCCCGCAAGGCCAAGTACCAGGGAACGGTTCTGCTTTATATCCAGGTCGATCCCAGCGGCAAAGCGATCAATGTGAAGGTGCTCAAGAGCCTGGGTCTGGGCCTGGACGAAAAGGCCATGGAAGCCGTGAAGAAATGGAAATTCAAGCCCGGCACCCTGAACGGCAAAGCAGTCACCGTGGAAGCCAGCGTGGAAGTCAACTTCCGCCTGCTGTAGCCAAGAAATCCAATCCGATCTTAGTGGGGTAGGCCTCCTGGCCTGCCCTTTTTTGTTGTCCACCCCACCCTGTTGAGCATCCGTCGGATGCAGAAGGGCTCTGTCAACTTCCTTGGCCCTGCGGGCCATGGAGGCAGGCCGGGAGGCCTACCCCACCGGGAACAGCGCCCGGCAAGCGGGGCAGGGACAGATGCGGCGGAAGTGCTCGTAGGAGTAGATCCCCGAGTTGTGGCCATCGCTCCAGTTGATGCGCACCGCGTAGTTGCCCACCGGCTCCACGGCCAGCATCTTCAGCGCCGGCTTAAACATCATGAACGGGTTGCCGGCCTCCTGCGGGGCGCTCTTGGGGGCGGGCGGCGTGCCGTGGGCGCCGGTGCAACTCGCGCAGGGGCAGTGGTCGCGCAGGTACTGGAGCTGGTATTCGCTGCGGTGCCCGTCCTTCCAATCGATCTTGATTCCCTTCGATTTGGAAATGGCGATGTGCTCGGGATCGGTGGCAAGAGGCATTGTCAATTGTAGAGGCGCTCGACGTCGCGCACACCGGAGATTCGGCGCATGGCGGCCACCAGTTTTTCGAGTTGCTTTTTGTCGCGCACGTCGACGGTCATTTCCACGATACCGCCATCCTGCTCCACTTCCGTCTTGGCCTCCAGGCTGCGGATATTGGTGTTTTCGTTGGAGAGGACGGAAGTGAGCTGCATCAGCATGCCGGGGCGGTCATCGGTGTGGATGACAATGCGCACGGGGAAAGCATCGGCGGCGGCGCGGGCCCACTCCACCTCGATCTTGCGCTCGACATCGTACATCAGGCTCTGCACGTTGGGGCACATTTTGGAATGGACGGCCACACCCTTGCCGCGGGTGACGTAGCCGACGATGGCTTCGCCGCGGATGGGATTGCAGCATTTGGCGCGGTACACCAGCAGGTCGTCGATGCCGCGCACCTTGATGACCGCGTCGGCGTCCAGGGGGCGCCCCGGAACGGCGGGCTGCTGAAGGCCCGGAGCGCTGCCCGGCGGGGCGGTTTCGGGTGCGGCGCCGGAGGGCTTGCCGTCGGGCGGCTCCTCTTTCACCACCTCGGGCGCGATTTTGGTAAGCACCTGGCGGGCGGAGAATTTCCCGTAGCCCAGCGCGGCATACAGGTCCTCCATCTTGCTGTATCCGTACTCGGAGGCGACGTTTTCCAGATCGGCCCGGGCGACCTTGCCCATTTGCACGCCCAGGCGGCGGGCTTCCTTATCGAGGTACTTCTGGCCGATTTCGATGGCCTTCAGCCGTTCGCTGGCGTTGATGACATGCTTGATCTTGTTGCGCGCCTTGGAGGTCTTGACGAAGGCCAGCCAGTCCTTGCTGGGCTCGTGGCCGCTCTGCGTCATGATCTCGACAATGTCGCCGTTGCGCAGCGCCGAGCGCAGGGGCACGATGCGCCCGTTCACCTTGGCGCCGACGCAGGTGTTGCCCACGTCGGAGTGAATGGCGTAGGCGAAATCGATGGGGGTGGCATCGCGCGGCAGCACGATCACCTTGCCACGCGGGGTGAAGGAATAGACCTCTTCGGGGTACAGGTCCACCTTGAGCATGGACATGAACTCGCCGGGGTCCTGCATGTCGCGCTGCCACTCCACCAGGTGCCGGAGCCAGGACATGCGCTGATCGTCCGCCGCCGGTCCCTTCCTGCCTTCCTTGTATTTCCAGTGCGCGGCGATGCCTTCCTCGGCGATGCGGTGCATCTCTTCGGTGCGGATCTGCACCTCGAAGGTCTGGCCATGCGGTCCCACCACGGAGGTATGGAGCGACTGGTAGAGGTTGGGGCGGGGAATGGCGATGAAGTCCTTGATCCGGCCGGGGATGGGCCGCCACTGGTTGTGGATCACGCCCAGGGCGGCATAGCAGTTCTTCACCGAATCGGTGACGATGCGCAGGGCCATCAGGTCGTACACCTGCTCCACCGTGATCTTTTGCCGCCGCAGCTTCTGAAAGACCGAGTAGGGCCGCTTGATGCGTCCGTCGATGCGCGCGGGAACGCCTTCGCGGCGCAGCTCGGCCTCGACCGTCTGACGGATCTCGACCAGGAATTCTTCATTGGAATGGCGGCGCGATTCGATGGCTTCCACGATTTCCCGGTAGGCGTCCGGCTCCAGGTGCTGGAAGGAGAGGTCCTCCAGCTCGCCGCGCACCTTGCCCATTCCCAGGCGATGGGCGATGGGCGCGTAGATCTCGATGGTCTCGCGCGCGATGCGCTCGCGCCGCTCGGGATCGAGATAGCCGAGCGTCCGCATGTTGTGCATCCGGTCGGCCAGTTTGACCATGATGACGCGAATATCCTCGACCATGGCCAGGAGCATTTTGCGAAAGCTCTCCGCCTGCCGGTCCTCGGCCGAGAAGAAATCGAGCTTGGTCAGCTTGGTGACGCCGTCCACGCAGCGCGCCACCTCTTCGCCGAATTCTTTGCGCACCTGCTCGACGGTGGCGCTGGTATCCTCCACCACGTCGTGCAGCAACCCGGTTTGCATGGCGACCAGGTCCATGCGCATATCGCCCAGAATATGGGCCACCATGACGGGGTGCGCCATGTAGGGCTCGCCGGAATCGCGAATCTGCCCCTGGTGATACTGGCAGGCGAAGCGAAAGGCTCTTTCGAGTCCGGTCAGGTCGTCTTTGGGGCGGTACTCGCGGATCTTGGCTTCCAACTCGCGGTACAACTGTTCCACCGGATCGAGCGGAGGCGGAGGCAATTCAGGTACGGACCCCGGGAGGCTGGCGGATTCGGCGGGCACTCTAATTCGATTGTAGCTTACGGGGGTGGGAAAGGCGCGCTACGGAGCGCGCCTTCGGCGCGAGAGGCAGGGGCTGGGGTAGGGGGGCAGGCCGGGAGGCCTACCCCACTTGGCTACTTGGCCGGTTCGGCGACGATGCCGCCGGTCGACTTGGACTTCTTTTCGGTCTTCTGCTTCTTGGTGGCCAGCGCCTTGGCCATCCACTCGTCGGCGATTTTGACCTGGGCTTCGTAGCGGTCCTTGCTGTCCTCCAGGTCGGCGCGCTCGCGGATGAGCAGGTTCTCGTAAGCCATGGCGTCCTCATACTGGTCGTTGATCTGCAGGCACTTGTCGAGCGACTGCAGGCCGCTTTCGATCACTTGCCCGTACTTGGCCTTGAGCTCTTCCTTGACCTTCTTGTCCTTGATGGGACCGGGGTCTTCCTGCTTCATTCCCAGACTGGCCTTGGCCCCGCCGTAGGCCGGATACCACTCGGACCAGGCAATGAAGCCGAGGCTGTAATAGGCATCCGCATTGTTGGGATCCACCGAAGTCAGTTTCTGGTACCACTCCCGCGCCTGGTCCCACTTCTTCTGGTTCAGGTACAGGGAAGCGATATAGCCGATGGCCACCGTATTCTTGGGTTCCTGCTCCAGCACCTTATTGAACTCGGTAAGCGCGGCGGTAGCCATCTTGTTATTCTCGGGCGACTCCGCGCCCGGAATGTACTGCAGCATATACGCCGTGGCCAGATACAGCCGCGCGGTAATGAAGTTGGGATCCAGCTCCACGGCGGTCTTGAAATGCTCGACGGCTTCCGGGTACTGCGTGTTCTTGAACGCCACCACGCCCTTATTGATCTGATCGCGCGATTGCAGCATCTTGCAACTCGATCCCGCCAGTGCCAGCGCGGCCACCGCCAGGATCCATGCCCATTTCCGCATATTATTGCCCCGCCTCCACCTTCGCGGTCATCAGACCGACTTTGTCAATCTGCGCCCCGTGCGCGATATCGATCGCCTTGGCCACCCACATGAAATCGAGCGACGGATCTCCCTTCACGAAGACCACCCGCTCGGCGCGCGTCTTGAAAATCTCGTCGAGGCGGGCCCCCAACCGGTTCTCGTCGGTCGGCTCGCTGTTGATCATCATGTTGTGGTCCTTATCGATGACGATCACCACCGTGCGCTGATCCGAGAGCGTCTGCTTCTGATTGGGCGGCGGCGGTTGCGGCACCAGCGCCTCCAGCCCCTTCGGCGTCAACGGCGTGATCACCATGAAAATGATGATCAGAACCAGGAGAACGTCGATCATGGGCGTCATATTGATATCGGATTTCGGACCGCCGCTGGTTCCGACTGTCATGGACATAAGATTGCTCCTTTGACTGCTTGATTACTTCCCGGCCGGCGCCGGGACCGGTTCGAGATTCCCCTTACCCTTTTCCTGGATCTGCTCGGTCAGCAGGCCCAGCTGGTCGACCCCCGCGGCGCGCAGGTTGTCCACCACGTCCACCACCTTCTCATACCGCGCCCGCGAATCCGCCCGGACGAATACCGTCTTGTCCAGCCGGTTGATGAGCATGTCCTTCACCTTGGGCGCCAGATCTTCGGCTTCCATTCTGGTGGTGTTGAGGTACGTTTTCCCGTCGTGCTGGATCGCCACCACGATGGCGTCGCTCTTATCGGCCGCCTGCATGGGTATGGGATTCCTGGTCTTCACCAGGTCCACGCTCACGCCCTTGGACAACATGGGCGTGATGACCATGAAGATGATCAGCAGCACGAGCATCACATCCACCATAGGGGTTACGTTGATGTCCGCCACCGGCGGCGGCGCGTGGTGTTTCAATCCGATTTCGTCTTTAGCCATCGTCTGTCTCCCCGGATTCGGCGGAATCTAGGGAGCTCCAATTTCTGGAGCTCCCCGGGAAATCAACTCGCCGGATCCAACATTGCCATGGACCGGGCAGGCCCGGCGGACCGGGTAGGCCCGGCGGACCGGGTAGGCCCTACAACTTGCGGACGCTGGCGCCGCGCTGCGACCGCTTCAGGAAGTAGTCGATCAGCTCGGAGCTGGAGTTGCCCATCTCCACGTCGAAGGCTTCAATTTTGCCCGTGAAGAAGTTGTACATCCAGACCGCGGGGATGGCTACGAACAGTCCGATCGCGGTGGTCACCAGGGCTTCGGAAATACCGCCCGCCACGGCTCCCAGCCCGGTGGACTTCTCGGTGGAAATTCCCTTGAACGCGTTGATGATGCCGACCACCGTTCCGAACAGTCCCACGAAGGGGGCGGTGGAACCGATGGTCGCCAGACCGCTGACGCCGCGTTTCAGCTCGGCGTGCACGATGGCCTCGGCGCGTTCCAGGGCCCGCTTGGAAGCCTCGATCTCTTCGCCGGGAATCTCGGTCGAGATCTGATGCGCCTGGAACTCCTGGAGACCGGCCACCACGACCTTCGCCAGGTGGCTCTTCTTGTAACGATCCGCAATCTTCACGGCCTCGTCCAGCTTGCCTTCGCGCAACGCGCCGGCCACCGCGGGAGCGAATGCCCGCGACTGCTTGCGCGCCGCGCTGTAGGCCATCAACCGGTCGATCATGACGCCGATCGAATAGGCCGACATGATGAACAGGCCGACGACCACGCACTTGGCCAGCGGACCCATCTGTATCCACAGGGAGCGCGGGTCCCAGCCTACCCCGCCGCTCTCCTGAAGCATGTAAAGCGACCAAACTTGGATTTGCAAAAGCATTGTTGTCTCTCTCTCCTGCGAGTTGAATTGTCGGTTCTATTTACCGGCGTCCGCTACGCGCCGCCGGGTACTACTGGCTCAAAGTAAAGTTCACGTCGATGGTGGTCGATACCTCCACCGGCTCTCCGTTCAGCAGGGTCGGCCGGTAGGTCCACAGCTTCACGGCGTCCATGGCGGCCTGAAGAAGCAGCGGGTGCCCTTTGACGACCTTGAGTTCCATAATCCGGCCTTCCTTGGAGATGACCGCGCTCAATTCCACCGTGCCCTGGATGCGGGCCTGTTTGGCCAGCGGCGGATACACCGGGCTGGGGTGATTGAGCAGCGAGGCCGCCTGCACGTTGCCGCCCACGCGCATACGCGTAATGGGCGCGGCTTCCACCTTCTTAGGAGGCGGAGGAGGCGCTACGCTGGCCGTGGGCACCGAATTCAGGATGCCCCCCAACACGCCGCCCGCGGCCCCGCCGGCCACGCCGCCCGGTATGCCGCCCTGTACGCCGACGGCCCCGCTCGAGGGAGGCGGAAGCTCCTCTTCCCGAATGGTCGCGATGTCTTTGGGCACCACCTTGGGCGCCATCAGCTTGCCGGCATCGAACTGGCGCGGGATCACCTTCACCACTTTCGGGGGAGGGGCGGCGGCCGGGGGAGGAGGAGGAGGCGGCGGCGGTGGAGGCGCCACCAGGAAACTGGTCAACTGGGCACTGGGAAGCACATCGAAGTAAATCATCGGGAGGACGACGAAGACCGCGATCAGCGCGATCTGTCCCAGGAACGCCACCAGCACGGTCCAGGTCTTCTTGGTCTTTCCGCCCCCTACGAATGTCTGTTCAAACATACAGGTTCCCTTCTTCTTATCTCCGCGGCGGGCGCCCGCCGCGGGCCTTGTCTGGTTACTTCACCGCCCTCGTCGTGGGGCTCTTACGAACCGTCTCCGCCCGCGATGCCGTCGCTAATGCGGCCGTGGGGCTCTTGCGATGCTTGTCCGAATAACCATGCCAGAACAACACGATGGGACTGGCCACGAATACCGAAGAATAGGTGCCTACGATAATGCCGCAAAGCAGCGCGAAGGAAAAGCTGTTCAACACCGGACCGCCAAAGACGAACAGGGCGATGACCGTCAGAAACGTCAGCCCCGAGGTCATCACCGTCCGGCTCAGCGTCTGGTTCACGGCCCGGTTCATCACCGCTTCCAGGGATTCGCGCCGGGAGAACTTCAGATTCTCGCGAATCCGGTCGAAGATCACGATGGTATCGTTCATCGAATAGCCCACCAGGGTGAGCAGGGCGGCGATGACGGTCATCGAAATCTCTTTGTTGAACAGCGAGAACAGCCCGATGGTGATGATCGTATCGTGGAAACACGCAATCACCGCGCCCAGCCCGTAGATCCATTCGAACCGGAACGCGATGTAGGCCAGCATCCCGGCCAGCGCGTACAGGGTGGCCAGCACGGCCTTTCGCCGCAGCTCCGCGCCCACCTTGGGACCCACCATCTGGGTCTGGATAATGTGAAACGGCGCCAGATAACACTCCTGCTGGAGAGTTTTCATAATACCAGCGCTCCCGCCCGCAGCCGAAGCCAACTGGTTGAAGTCGGCGATCAGCCC
>JADGNR010000377.1 GCA_017883415.1 Bryobacteraceae bacterium
AAGAATTCCGTTTGCTCCGCGCGGCCTCCGCGTCTCCGCGGCTCCGCGTCGGGTTTGAAGCCGGCCCCCGCTCTCCCTACATCTCCCGCCGCCCTTCCATGGCCTTCGACATCGTCACTTCGTCGGCGAATTCCAGATCGCTGCCCACCGGGACGCCCATCGCGATGCGCGTCACCTTCACCCCCAGCGGCTTCAACAGGCGCGCCAGGTACACCGCCGTCGCTTCGCCTTCCACCGTGGGGTTGGTGGCCACGATCACTTCCTCGATCCCGCCCTGCCCGATGCGCTCCACCAGTCCTTTGATCTTCAGCGCGTCGGGCCCGATGCCGCGCAGGGGCGATAGCGCGCCGTGCAGCACGTGGTACCGGCCCGCGAACCCGCGCGTGGTTTCGATGCCCACGATATTGGGCGGCTCCTCCACCACGCAGACCACCTTGGGATCGCGGTTGCCATCGCGGCAGTAGACGCACAAATCGCCCTCGCTGATGTTGTTGCACACGCGGCAGAGACCCAGCTTGTCCTTGACATCCAGGATGGCCTGCGCCAGGTGCTCGGCCTCGTCGCGGCCGGCGCGCAGCACGTGGAACGCAATGCGCTGCGCGGACTTCTGCCCGATGCCCGGGAGGCGTTTGCATTCCGTGATGAGGCGGGCCAGCGGTTCGGCGAAATCGGGCATCGCTTAAAACAGACCCGGGGGCAGCCCCATGCCGCCCAGCATGCCGCCCATCTTCTGTTTGCTCTCGTCGTCGACCTTCTTCACGGCTTCGTTGCACGCGGCCACGATCATATCCTGCAACATCTCCACGTCGCCCGCCACTTCGGGATCGATCTTGACGGAGAGCAGGTTTTTCTGGCCATCCATCTGCACCGTCACCATGCCGCCGCCGGCGGAGGCCTCGACTTTGATCTGGGCGATCTCTTGCGCCAGCTTCTCCTGCATCTGTTGCGCCTGCCGCATCATTTGCTGCATGTTTCCGGGTAGTTTCACGTTACGACTCCTTCAAATTTCGAACCTTACGGATTTCGCCGCCGAACACTTCCCGGAAGCGCCGGACCTCCGGGTTGGCCAGCGCCCGCGTGGTGGCGTCGTCGGGCACGCCCTCCGCCGGCGTCTGGGGCCGCGGCGGCCCCACTTCGCCCTCCGTGATCTTCAACCGCAGCGGCCGGCCAAAAACCTCGCGCACCGCGTCGTCGAAGGCACGGTCCCTGAAATAACGCGTGTACGACTTTGCCGCCACCACCTCCAGGTCGGCGCCAGCCAGGGCGAGGGAGGCGTTTTCCACGGCATCGGCCAGGTGATCGAGGCCCTTTTCGAGCAGGTAGCGGTGCAAGCGATCGCGCGCGTCGCCCGTAGGCGCACTCTCGGCTTTAGGCTCCGGCGGACGCGCGGCTTTCTTCGCGCGATCGGCTTCGAACGGCGATGGTCCCGTCCGAGGCGGTGGGGCCGGCGCACGCGGAGCGGGGTTCGCCGCGGGAGCCGTCGCGGGAGCCGCCTTGCCGGGTTTCGGCGCCGGCCCGCCAGCCTCCGCCAGCGCTTGTTCGATGGCCACCAGCCGCCCCGCCTGGACCAGGCGCACCAGCCCGATTTCCAGGTGGAAGCGCGGCTGCAACGAAAACTGCAGATCGCGAAACAGATCCAATGAGAGCTGCAGGTAGCGCGTCAGGTCTTCTTCGGAAAACGCTTGCGCCGTCTCCGCCAGCCGGGCGCGCTGCTGCGGGGAGGCCGCCACCAGGCGCGCCCCCAGGTCGTCCGTCCCGGCCAGGCGCGTCACCAGCAGATTGCGGAAATAACGCGCCAGCTCGCGGCTGAAGTGTTGCAGGTTCTGGCCGTTGCGCTCCAACTCGTCCACCACCTCCAGCATGCGCCGCGAATCGCTTGCCGCCAGCGCCGCCGTCACCTTCTCCAGCGACTCCAGGGAAAACGCGCCCAGCAGCGCCCGCACCTCGGAGGCGTTCAGGTGCGTGCCGCAGCAGGCGATCGCCTGGTCCAGCGCCGAGAGCGCATCGCGCACGCTGCCCTCGCCCGCCTGCGCCAGTACCGCCAGGACCTCGGCATCGGCCTCGATCCCCTCCTGCCCGCAGATCCACGCCATGCGCGCCACCAGGTCCGCGAAATCCACCGAGCGGAAGCTGAAGTGCTGGCACCGCGAGGCGATGGTGGCCGGAATCTTGTGCGCTTCGGTGGTGCACAGGATGAAAATCACCCACTCCGGCGGTTCTTCGATCGTCTTCAGCAGCGCGTTGAAGGCGTCGGTCGTGATCTGGTGCGCTTCGTCGACGATGAAGACCTTGTACCGCGCGCTCGCCGGCCGCTGCCGCACGCTCTGGTTCAGCTCCCGCATCTCGTTGATGCCGCGATTGGAGGCCGCGTCTATCTCGATCACGTTGAGCCCCCCGCCGCCGGAGGCCTCCAGGCAATTCGCGCACACGCCGCACGGCTCGGGCGTCGGCCCTTGGACGCAATTCACCGCGCGCGCCAGGATGCGCGCCACGGTCGTCTTCCCCGTGCCGCGCTGCCCCGAGAAAATATAGCCGTGGGCGATCCGTTTCTGCGCGATGGCGTTGGCCAGCGTGGTCTTTACATGTTCCTGGTTGACGACGTCCTGGAACGTTTGCGGCCGGTATTTGCGGGCGATCACCTGGTACATGCGGTGGGTGTATGCCAGGCCCCGGGGAATCCGCGGCACACGCGCCGCACCGCTACCGTTGCTTCCTTCCGGACCTGGCGGGGTTTGCAGCCGCTCGTTGCACGGAGCCCGAGACCTGACAAGTATCCATCCTATCACGTCCCCCCTGGCGGGCCGCTCGTGTCTCCGCACGCGGCCCAGGCGCCGGCGCCGTACCCCAAGGGGCAAGTTCTCCCGGTCAGCGCCGGAACGCCCATCCCGCCGGGCACCGGCCTGTATCCTTTAATACTCTTTCACCCTACCCCACCACACTTATTTTAGGGCCTGAACACATTAATATCTTGAGGACCTGTTTATGCTTGATCTGACCGTCTTTCCGCCTTATACTGGAACCCAAACCTGGCAGCGGAGGTGAGGTATGAACGTCGCCCTCATCGGTGCAGAATTGGAAGAGAACCTCGGGCTGCGGTACATCGCATCGTCCCTGGAAGCCCAGGGGCACAGCGTCGCCATCATTCCCTTCAATTCCGCGCAAGACACAGAAACCGCGGTGGCCCAGACCATCGCCTCGGGATCGCAAATCGCCGGCCTCTCCATGGTATTCACCTCCCGCGGACGCGAGTTCTGCCGTTTCGCCGCGCGCCTGCGCGAAGCCGGATTTCGCGGACATGTGATCGCCGGCGGCCCCTTTGCGTCCTTTAACGCCGAGGTGCTGGTCGCCGAATTCTCCGCCTTCGACTCGGTCGCCCTGGGAGAAGGCGAGGAACTCATGTGCCGCCTCGCCGAAAATCTCGAGGACCTCAGCCGCGTACCCGGCCTCTGCTATCGCGACACCGAGGGGCGCGCGCGTACCAATCCCGCCGTCGGCAACCCCGACCAGCTCGACCAGCTTCCCTGGCCGAAGCGCACGATTTTTCATTCCTATTTCGATAAGCCCATCGCCAGTGTCCTGACCAGCCGCGGCTGCTGGCGCGAGTGCGCCTTCTGCAGCATCAACGCCTGGTATGAGCGGGGCGGCGGGAAGAAGTTCCGGGTTCGCAGCGTCGAGAGCATTATCGCCGAATTGACCAGCCTGTATCACCACCACGGCGTCCGCATCTTCAACCTTCAGGACGACAATTTCTTTCTCCCCAATCCGGTGAAGGCAGCGGAGCGCTTCGCCGCCATCCGCGACGGTCTCCGCGCCAATGGGGTCGCCGAAATCGCCATCGCCGTCAAGGCCCGGCCCGACAGCATTACCGAAGAGTCCATCCGTATCCTGGACGAGCTCGGCCTCTTCCGTGTCTTTCTCGGAGTGGAAAACGGCTCCGAGAACGGTCTAAGGAATCTCAACCGCAAGAACACCGTTGCCCAGATACTGAACGCCCTCCGCATCCTGAACGACTTCGACATCCACATCGCCTACAACCTGCTCATGTTCGAGCCCGACACCGTGCTCGACGACCTTCGGGTCAACCTGCGCTTCATGGAACGGCACATCGAGAATCCCTTCAATTTTTGCCGCGCCGAAGCCTATCCCGGCACCGGACTGGAGTGCAAGTTGCTGCGCGAAGGGCGCCTCCTCGGGGACGCCTTCGGTTACGATTACCGCCTTGCGGACCCTCGCTCGGAAGCCTTCCATCAGATCGCCAACTACGCTTTCTTCGATCGCAATTTCAGCGACTTCGGCCTCCATTATTTCAATATGCAGGTCGATTTCTACTTCCAGCTCCTGCGGCGCTTCCATCCCGAGCTCCTCACCCAGACGTTGCGCGCGGCAGTCCGGAATTTCATCAAGCAAACCAACCTCGACACTTTCGAGCGCTGCTCGGAAATCTACGATTACGTCGCCGGGTGCGACCCCGCCGACCAGGTCGCCCTGCGCGACTTTGCCCGCCAGCTCCGTGACCGCGTCGACCTTCACAGCCGCGAGTTGCTGGTCCGCGGCGAGCGCATCTTAAACTGGCTCGAAGATACCTATGCGCGGAAGGCTGCCGGCCTCGCCGGTCCTGCTCCCGTCCCGCCGGACGTGGGCGCCAGTCCGTCCGCCCGCGAGACGCCACTAGTCGCCCATATACCAGGCCTCGAGTTCACCGTGCCAGGCCGTGGCTGGGAAACGGTCGATCTGTTCGGAGTCTCGCGCGCTCCCGTTCCCTATAATGTCTTCCGCGCCCGTCTGGCGGAAGAGGATCGGACCGGCGAAGAAGTCGTCTGCGCCAGCCGCTAGACATTCGCCTTTCCGGCGGCCCCCAACGCGGCCAGGCTGGATCCGCATTGCGAGAGGTGATGCATGAGTGAGATGTCGTTTGCCCGTCTCCGGGACTGGACTGAACCAGCCCACCCGGCAGTCATTCGTCTCTATGAGGATCTCATCCAAGTGTACCGGAGCATGCGCGAGCGCCAGGAAGAAATCGACGCGGCGTTCGATCGCGTGGCTTCCCAAATTGGCTTCGTGGTCACTACCACCTTGCCGGTCCGGGTCCAAATCGCCGAAAAAGGCGCCGTCAAGCAGGTGCAGCTCGACGGCGAAGCGTTGCAAGGGACCATCTTCGAAAAGGAACTCTCCGGCTTTCTCAAGCAAATTGCCGAAAAGCCATTCACCGGCGTGCCCGCCGGAACTTATCGCTTCTATCTGATCTGGTACAACGCGCTGAAGCTCAAGCTGCGGCGCGACTGGCTCGAGCCCGCCCACGTTCTTCAGGGCCTGCTCGGCTCGCTCGTATCGCCCGCCACCACCGCCGTCTCGGCTTCTGCGATTCGACCCGAAGTCCGGGAGCCGACCCATTGGTTCGATCCCGGCGTGATCATCGCTATGGAAGACGCCGTAGTGATTTCCGCCATTGATGAGGTGTATCCCGAACTCCGGCTCGCCGAACGAATCTCCGCTGACCGGCTCGCGATCCGGCGCATCCGCCCCGAGGTCATGGAGCCTCCGCATTTCCGCGACCTGCTCGGCCTGAAGGAGCGCGACGTCCTTTCCGAGGTGCGCGCCATCCTGGGCAAGCAACGCGGCTGAGCTGCGACTTCCTGGAGCCGGCCCGCGCCGGCTCCCGCTTTACCCGCCCCGCGCGAATTCTGGAAAGCCGCCGGTCACGCGCCCGGCCCGAAGGGCCGCACGTTCCCCTAGC
>JADGNR010000378.1 GCA_017883415.1 Bryobacteraceae bacterium
TCCGGGCCTCGGTCCGTTCATTGCGGCCGGCCCGATTATGGCTTCCCTGGCCGGCTTGGGAGTTGGCGGCGCGGTCGGCGGATTGATCGGCGCACTCGTTGGTATGGGCATCCCGGAGTATGAGGCCAAGCGGTACGAAGGCCGAGTCAAAGAGGGCGGTGTTCTGTTGTCGGTACATTGTGATACCGCGGACGAAATCTCGAGGGCAAAGGACCTGTTGAAGGCGACCGGCGCCGAAGACATTTCCTCCACCGGAGAGAAAGCGGTTGGCGCAGATGCCGTTCCAGCCGAAGTCGTTTCGTCGAAGTTCTAGTCATCACTACGGGGCCGCCGCCCACTGCAGTTTTGTGGATGGCGGCCCTTTTTGGTTGGATACCGCCGAACCTTGCTGATCATCGCGGTGATCTCTCTGATCATGCATTTCTTCAGGGGCCGCACGGCGGTTTGAAGCAGGGTTCTTAACCAACCGGTTGCCACCGAGAAGAGCAGGGCCGACGTGGCATGAAACAACCGAACAAATTCGGCACCGAACGAGGTACCAAGCGGATTTGGTCCAGCTTGCGCGCTGATGTTGCTCCCATCGCCACGGACTCTATTTCGAAGAATCGCGGACCATGAGAAAGAAAAGCGAGACTAGAGTAAAACCAACGTCCGGGTGGGATGAAAGCAAGCGCCCCGTTTGGGCGTTGGCTTGCCAGGTAGAATGTTGACGGGCTGTCCGGGCGGTGATCAGTTTTGCTGCTTCCGGAACATCCTTGGCCGCGCCGAAGAAGAGCAGCGTCAGGGGCGGCACCGGGACAGTCCCGCAACTCCTTGCTGTGTGCGGTTGGGTGTGTGACTAGGACCGCGGAGGCGCAGTGACAGTCTCAACAGAACTGAGTAAAGAAGGGATGCAGGAGGCGCTTACCGCTTTTCTGCAGTTTCATGGCAGCAGCGCGGAGCGGATCAGCGCCGTTAGGGAGGCGCTGGACAGCGGCGCCGGCAAGACAATGCGCACCGGGTTCGGCAAGTCGATAACAGACCTGATACCGCTCGAATTCCTCGTTCCGGATGTGTACCGGCGGTGGCGTCCCCTCGTACGCGATGCGATGCAATTCGTTGTGATGCGATTGTCTTCCGAGCGGCTCGCGCCGAAGGTTGTGGAACAACTGGAACTTCCAACAGACACGCCGCCGGAGCGGCGATTGCTCCGTCTGATTGCACAAGTGCCGGGTTTGCAGAAGATTGGGCAAGTGCTGGCGCGGAACCGGGAATTGCACCCATCGCTCCGGCGGGCTCTTTCCGAACTCGAAAACGGAATCTTCGACGTGACGGTGAGCGAGATCCGCCACATCATCGCGACGGAAATACCGGCTCAAATCAAAACGTACGCGGTCAAGATCGATCGCAGCCTGTTGGCAGAGGCCAGCGTCAGTGCCGTCGTGTCGTTCACATGGCGCAATCCGCAGACGCGGCGGCGTGAACCGGGCGTGTTCAAAGTGATGAAGCCCTACGTCCCGAGCTGCTATGCCGAAGACATGAAGATCATCCAGCAACTCGCAGGCTTCCTGACGCGCAGACATCGCGGGCGTGGCTTCAACCTGACCGGTGTGGCCGACACTCTAACAGAAATCGGGCTGTTGCTGGAGCGCGAGGTGGATTTTCGCGGCGAGCAAGCGACGTTGTCGAAAGCCCGGCGGACCTACGCGTTCACCTCGGGTATTCGCGTGCCGCGGGTTATCGAACCACTCTGCACCGACACAATCACGGCGCTCACCAAGGAAGACGGCGCCAAGGTAACCGAGGCCATGGCCCATGCTACCGAGCCTCGGGCCCGCGTTGCGGAGAGATTGGCGGAGGCGCTTATTGCGGTCCCGGCGTTCGCGACCGGGAACAAGGCAATATTTCATGCGGATCCCCACGCCGGGAACCTGCTGTACGACAGGCACACTCGCGAACTGGTGATTCTCGATTGGGCTCTGACAGATAGCCTGAACCAGGAGCAACGCAGACAGTTGATCGTTCTGACCTTCATGATGATGCTGCGCGATGAGGATGGAGTATGCCGGGCGGTGGAACGACTGCGGGAACGCGATAGCGCCGCGGCTTTGCCGAAGGGCCGCATCATTCGCAACCACGTCACCGCCTTCCTGCACCGGATGCCGTTCTTTCACGTTCCGGGAGCGATGGACGCCATGCGCCTGCTAGAGGAGATCGGCTTTGATGGTATCCGTTTCCCGGCGCCGCTACTCATGTTCCGCAAGGCTTCCTTTACCCTCGATGGAGTGCTGGAAGATATTGCGGGGTTTCCATTCCGAATGGACTCGGTTGTCCCACGTTATGCGTTGACGCATCCGGTGCGGGCGTCGCTCGCGTTGTGGTCGCTGCTCTCGGCGGGCGACTGGGTCGCCCTCGATTTGAGCGCTCTCACGGTTGGCGTGCGGGTGTGGGCGACGGCGGTCCAGCGATGGTTCACGGGTCCGCATTGGCTGGCTCAGGAACCGCGTTTTGAGGTGCCCCCGGCCTGAAATTTACAGCCAGAGAAATTCCACAGAGCACCTTGGCAGGGTGAAAAAGAGCCCGGGAACCAAGCCACCTTGGGCGCGTGGCAAGGCCCCCGGTTGAACCCTATCGCCCGGCGGACTGCGCCTGGGCAGCCGCGCCGGCCCCCATCACGCGCCGCACGGCGTTGGCGATACGCTCGGCATCCCCCAGCGCCGGAATTACCGACCACCGGCCGATCGCGTCGTTGCCATAGACCAGCAGCGCACCGTGCTGGGTCTTATCGGCGTCCACCTTGGGGTCCGGGTCGAACAGCCCCAGCGTGCGGCGAAGCGACTCCAGGTCTTCGGCCTTCCCGGTCAGGAAAGTCCAGCCCGCCCCGGCGCCGATCGACCGGGCGTATTTCTCGAGCACCGCGGGGGTGTCGGTCTTGGGGTCGAGCGTCAGCGAGTAGAAGAACACGTCGCGGCCGACGTGGTCCCCCAGCGCCTTTTGGAGCTTCAGCATGTTGGCGCTGGTCCGGGGACAGATCGCCTGGCAGCTTGTGAACATGAAGCTGATGACTACGGTCCGCCCCTTGATCAGGTCGTCGTAGAAACGCACCGGCCGGTTCTCCTGGGTGCGCAACACGACGTTGGGCAGCGTGGGACCCGCCGCGGCGGCGTCCCATGCGAACAGCGCGAAAACGGCGGAAAGCAGGCAAAGCGGGCGCACGCTGAGCCTCATATGGATACCTGCCCGGGCGCCGGCTTCACATCGAAGCGCGCCATCATGGCCATGTCTTCGTGCTCCACGTTGTGGCAGTGGAACACGAACGGGCCGGTGTAGTCCCGGAACTTGAAGAAAATATCGATCTCGCTGCCCGGTCCCAGGATGGTTATGTCCTTCTTGGCGATGCCGTCCCGTTCTACCACCGCCGGTGCGTGCCCGTTGCGTTTCAGCACGCGGTGAAATTCGCTGTGGATGTGTATGGGGTGCCACCATCCGCCGGAGCTGTTCTTCAGGGTCCAGATCTCCGGCCCATTAATGGGCGGGGCGGCCATCACCTGGTTGAGGTCCACGAGTTGGTTATTGATGGTCCACGCGCCATGGCTGCGATTGAACTCGAACTGCCGGAAGGTCCGCACCGACGCCAACTCCGCGGCGCTGATGGCGTCAAAGTGGCGCAGTATCGTGCCGGGCTGGACGTTCAGGCTGGCATCGGGAACCGAGGCCCCCACGCGGAACTCCACCAGTCGCGTACCGTTGGGCAGCGTCTCGGGCTGTTCGAAGGTGCCCTTGGGCCCGCGGCCGTCGTCCTGCGCCAGCCGGTTCTCGAGGTAGAGCTTTTCGCCCGGCGAGAACAGGCTGAAATCGACCACCACTTCAAAGCGCTCGGCGGGCGAGATCAGCAGGCTGTCGACCTGAATGGCGTGGTCCAGCAGGCCACCCTCGGTGGCGATCAGGGTCCAGGGGAAATGCTTGCCCGCGGCGTTGGTCAGGAAGAGCTGGTAAAACCGCGCGTTCGATCCGTTCAGGAAGCGGAAGCGATAGCGGTGCCCCTGCACTTCGAGGAAGGGCTGGATCTTTCCGTTGACTACATACTTATCGCCCAGGATTCCGTCGTGGTTGAAGGGGTCGAAGACCAGCGAGGCGTCGGGAGCCAACAGCCTGTCCTGGATCACCATGGGCACGTCGAACTGGCCCTGGTCGCCGTAAGGCAGACCCAAGCCCTTGCTCTCATCCGCGGCGTCGAGATCGTCGAATACCCGGAAGAAACCCGCCAGCCCTTTATAGACGTTGGCCGCCGTGAAGTCCAGGATGTGGTCGTGGTACCACAGCGTGGAAGGCCGCTCGGTAGGGTCCCCCGGCGCGTCCGACAGGAAGCCCACATCACGCAGGGGAAACGTGTAGTCGTAGTGGCCGCCGCCGGGGGCGATGACCGGATCGAATGTCCCGCCATTCAGAGGAATGGCGGCGGGGAAACCGTCGGAGCGGAACGGGTGATGGCCGCCATGCAAGTGCACGGTCAGATGCGGAAACCCGAAGCCCGTCGCATTCGGGTCCAGGTTGTTGGTGAAGCGGGCCGCGATGGCCGAGTTGATGCGCCCCCGGAACGTGGGGCCCGGCGCGAAGTCCCATACCGGCACGTTTTCGTCGCGGTATCCCCAGATCGTGGTGGGAAGCCCGCGGTCTTCGAAGTCTTTGTGAAAGAATACCTTGCGCTCCTCGGCCACGAGCTTGTAGTAGTTGGCTACGGTCACGTGGGCGGCGGTCAGGTCGGCCTGGGCCGCCGGGTCCAGGGTGAATGGCGTAACCGCCAGCGGCTCCGGGGGCGCGGGCAGTGGATCGCGAAACGGCGTGGTGGCCGGGCTTTGCGGCGTTCCGGCAAATGCCCGCGGGACTGGACCCTTGGTGGATACCAGAATGGCGCCGCCGGCAACCGTGCAGTACTTCAGGATTTCTCGTCTGGTCATTGTTAGCATCCCTCCGCGATTCAGACGGGGCGCACCGGCACACCTCCGCCGCCCGCGCCAGCGTTCTGGCGCACCATCCAGCGTGTGGTTTTGCTGCGGTTGTGCCCCCCTGATTAGTTACACTTTACGCACGGTTTGGGCCGATTTTCAATATTGAAGATGTAAACAGGTTGCAGAATTTACATCTCTGGTAAAAGTGTTTAAGTCCTGTTATTCCTTAATTATGGTACCTTGGCAGTAGAGGTGTTACATGCCAAGACTGTCTTCCTTGCTGCTCCCCCTGATCGCGTTCCCGTTCCTCGCGTCCGCCGCGGATTGGACGGGCACCATTCTCGATGTGCATTGCAAAGGCATGGACCCGGCCATGCATACCCGCGAGTGCGCCCTCCACGGCGCCAGGCAGGGCTTGGGCCTGGCGACCGCCGATGGCAAATTCCTGAAGTTCGATAAGAGCGGGAATGCCAAGGCGCTGGCGGCCATCAACGCCACCAAGGAAGAGAAACTGACGGCGCAAGTGACCGGTACCCTGAAGGGCGATACGATTCACGTCGCATCCGTCCAGATCGTGGCGGCCCAAGCCGCGGAGACCGCCAAGGGGATGGCGGGCCACGGCGGCATGGGCATGGGCATGTCTCACGGCGCCATGGGTATGCAGGGCGGTGGCAAAGCCATGGAGTGCCCGATGATGAAGATGGATAAGAGCGCTCCGGCGGCCAAGAGCGGCGAGGCCGGCAAGGCCATGGACTGCCCCATGATGAAGATGGGCGCCCCGGCGGCCAAGAGCGGCGAGGC
>JADGNR010000101.1 GCA_017883415.1 Bryobacteraceae bacterium
GCCCCGGCGACGCTGGCCATCTGGTTGCGAACCGAGAACTGCGCCACGTCGCGCAACTGCGTTTCGGTGAACCCTTCTCCCCCCACCGTGACCAGGCACACCGGCAGGCTGGACGCATCGAACTTCAGCACCACCGGCGGCAATGTGCCGGGGGGCAGGCGCCGCAGTTGCGCCATGGCGAGATTCGAGATGGTGGCCACGGCCGAATCCGAATTGGTGCCCGGCTGGAAGAACACGCGGATCACGCTCGCGCCCGGCAGCGAGCGCGATTCGATATGTTCGATCCCGCTGGCCAGCGTGAACTGCCGCTCAAAGCGGCTGGTGATGTCCGTCTCAATCTGCTCCGGCGGCATCCCGTTGTAAAAGGTGGCGACCACCACCATGGGGATGTTGATGTTGGGAAACATGTCCACCGGCATACGCGCCAGGGCGGTACACCCGACGACGGCGATGACCAGGGCGACCACTACGATGAAGTATGGGGTTTGAATGGCAAATCGGGACATATTACGGGAGCTCCGCCGCAGACAGATTCACCGCCGAGGCGCAGAGACGCCGAGAAAACAACGAATGATGAGTCGGTCTTCTCCGCGCCTCGGCGCCTCGGCGGTGTATGGGAAGTTGACTCATGGGCGGCCGGCCTCCGGCGCGCTATCCACGGGCTTGGGACGAACCTGCTCGCCCGCACGCAGGCTGGAGCGGTTGCCCATCACCACCATCTCGCCTCCACGCAGGCCCGACCGGATCTCCACGCCGGTGGCGGTCTGGAGGCCGAGCTGCACTTTTCGCCTCTCGATGCGATTCTCCGGGGTCACCACCACGACCTCCCCCGAGGCGTCGTCACTCGAACCCAGGTCCACCGCGGGAATGGGCACGGTCAATATGTTTTTGCGGTGATCCAGCGTGAGATTCACCTCGGCGAACATTCCGGGGATCAGCACCAGGCTGGGATTCGGAACGTCCACTTCGGTGTCCATGGTGCGCGTGGCCGACAACACCTTGTCGGCAAAGCGGGCCACCGTTCCGGGGAAAGAGCGGCCCAGGGTGGGCACGCGCACTTCGACCCGCTGCCCCACGTGGACCGTGGGCACCGCGGACTCGGGCACCGGCAGGATCAACCGCAGCCGACTGTTCTGGGAAAGCTTCACGAGCGGCATGGCCTGGGTGTTCGACGCGGTGCCGGCCTGGATCATGGAGCCGGTATCGGCGAAGCGCCTGGTGATCACGCCCGCGAACGGCGCCGTGACCCGCGTGTAATCCAGCAGCGTCTTGACCCTCTGCAACTCCGCCGTGCTGACTTGTACCTGCTGTTCCGACGCCGCCAGGTTGGATTTGGCCGCGCTCACCTGCGCTTCCGCCACCAGGTCTTTGCTCTGGGAATCGTCGATTTCCTGCTGCGCGACCAGGCCCGCCCTCTGTTTGGCGACATCCGCCAGGCGCGTATAGGACAGGTGCGCGATGGCGTGCGAGGATTCGGACCGCTGCAATTCGTCGCGCGCCCGCGCCACCTCCGCCTGGCTGCGCCGCAACATGGATTGCGCGCGGGCCTCGTCGTCGGCCATCTCCGGAATTTCGAGGACCGCCAGAAGCTGTCCCTGCTTTACCCGGTCGCCGGCATCGACGTCGATCCGCTTCACGTAGCCAGCCACCTTGGCCATGACGTCGATCTCCTGGTACGGCTTGAACTCGGCCGTGAGCACCATGCCGTGCGACATGTCCTCCATGCGGGCTTGGGCTACCGCCACCGCGGGGGCGTCGGAGACGACCGCTTCCTGTGCCTTTGCGTTTTGGGTTCTCGAACAGGAACTGACAGCCAGGGCGGCTAGTCCCGCCATCGCGACGGAAATCGGCAGCACGGCGGATGTTCGCATGGGTCTCCTCACTGCGGGTCGCTCCGGATGGCGTTTAAGAGTCTTTCGGTGGAAAAGTCGGACGAAAGACAGACGTTCACAATGCGCTGCTCCTGGGCGCGGATCCGCGCCGCCACATCGGGAATTTCGGCGGCGATCTCGAGGGGAATCGAAATCGCGCCGTGGCAGTCGGCGTAAATCAGATCGCCCGAGCGAACCGCCAACCCGAGAATCTCGACGGGTTCGCCGTAATCGACGAGATGCATGTAGGAGTGCGATACCGCGACGAAGGGAGCGAACAGGGGGAACTCCAGCCTGCTCACCTCCGGCACATCGCGAACCGCTCCGTTCGAGATCGCGCCCACGCAGCCGAGCGCTCGCAATATGGCGGCGTGCACCTCGCCCACCGAAGCTCCCCTGCCGGGCTCCGGGTCCAGATCCTGGATCACCGCGACCCTGGGAAGCGGCAGGCGGCCGATGGCCTCCCACCAGTCGGTGCGGTCCAGGTAACTGCCGCCGGTGGCCGGTGGATCGGAGGAGCGAACCCTGGAGGTGGCCGCATAGCCCAGCAAACGGCGGCCTTCGCCCGTGATGCAGCGCAAGCCCGGACGCGTGAATCCCTCGTTCCGCAGCCGCACGCCGAACGGTTCGATGGCGTTGGCGATGGTGCAGGTGTCGAATTGCCGGATGCGCTCGAGTTGACCAGCGGACAAGGCTCTAACCATAGTTCCTCAGCGGCGGCGGGGGCATCTTGGCAGAGCTGTTCCAGAACGACCAGGCCAGCTTCACCGAACGAATCAGATCGTCCGCCCGGAGCGGCTTGACCAGCACATCGTATCCACCCTTCCCGATCACTTCGTTCCACAAGTAGTCGTCCACCACGCGTGAGACCAGGATCGCGCAGGCGCGGTGGGCCGAGGAGGCCATCCTTTGTACGACCTCCCGCCACTCGGCGTCCGGCAGATCCCGGTCGCACAGGATGACCGGGGCCTTGAGCCGGTTCAGCGCCGTCCAAGCCTCCTCGCAGGTGTCGGCGAAATGCACGCTCCATCGACTGCGGTCGGCGATTTCCGACAGCAGCTTCCGGTCCTGTTCGCCGGCCACCAGCGCAACCAGGGTAATCTGCGCGCCGGCCGATCGAGCGACCGGCTCACCGCCGGGCAACCGGCCGCGGACCTTCGAGAGGAATGAGTGAAGCGCTCCCCACATGGCTTCGCACCGAACCGTTTCTACTCTTCTCTGCTTGAGCTTAATGGGGAATACCCGGCAGGGAAATACCAGCCCGCCGGTATTCTGCGATGGAAAGCGCTGGTAGACCGTGGGGCGGGCTATCCAGCCCGCGAGACCGCTTTCAGCGGGCTCAGCCGGCTAAAAGCCGGGCTGCGGCCAGGATTGGCCGCCCCACACTAGCGCGCCGCGGCGCGGTCCGCCGAGAAGGCGCCGGCGCCGCCGATCATCACGGCCAGGGCCATGGCGATGGCCAGCAGGTGGTATTCGAACCCCTCGCCTTTCTGCGTCCCGGCCCAGTTCATGAAGAAGCCGTTGGCGCCGTGAATCATGTAGACGGCCACCACCATGACGCACAAAACACCGAAGGCAGCGATGCGGCTCAGGAAGCCCAGGATCAATCCCAGAGCGCCGAAGAATTCCGCCGCGATGGCCAGAAAAGCGAACGCCGCCGGAATGCCCTGGTGCTCGAAAAAGCCCATGGTGCCGCTAAAGCCGGCGCCGCCAAACCAGCCCATCATCTTTTGCGCGCCGTGCGGGAACATGGCGATGCCGAGGCCCAGTCGCACGATGGTGAGCGGAAAGCTGTCCGCGGTAGCAAGGAGTCTCTTCAGCATAGCCCCTAGCATAGCTCGGCCCTGGGTTCGCAGGAGGTAAAATCAAAGCGGCCGTGCGCGCATCCTGGGACCATCTTCGCAATGCCGTGCTCCGGCGCATCCGGTACAAGATCACCCGCGGCGGGATGCTGTTCACGCTGGCCATCCTGGTGGTGGGGCTGGGCGCGATTGTCTCGGCCAACAACCTGCTGTTCCTGATCGTAGCGGCGATGTTGGCCACGCTGCTGGTTTCCGGGCTGGTCAGCCGCTTGTGCCTGGCTGCGCTCGAACTGGATTTTCTGGTGCCGGAACACATCTCCGCCGGGCGCAGCTTTCCGGGCAAGCTTTTTGTGCGCAACCAGAAGTGGCTGATGCCGTCGTTTTCCATCCGCGTGGAAGCCATACGCGCGCCCGGCAGCCCCACGCTCGACTCGGGCGTCTACTTCCCGCTCATCGCCGCCGGCGCCACGCTGGCGGAGACCGTGGAGGTGCGCTTTCCGCGCCGCGGCGCATACCGCCAGAACAGCTTCGCCTTTTCCACGTCGTTCCCCTTCGGTTTCCTGGAAAAATCCGCATCCGTCACCTTGCAGCGCGAGATGACGGTCTATCCTCCCATCGATCCGCAGCCCGGCTTCGACGATCTGCTGGCCGGCATCGCCGGCGAGATCGAAACCCACTACCAGGGGCTGGGAAAGGATTTCTACCGCATTCGGCCGTACGAAGCCTTCGAGAGCGCCCGCCATGTCGATTGGAAAGCCTCGGCCCACACCTCCAGCCTGCAGGTTCGCGAGTTCGCGCGCGAGCAGGAGCAGACCGTAGAGATGTTTCTGGACCGCGATGTTCCGCCGGAGCTGGACGACTGGTTCGAGCACGCCGTGGGCTGCTGCGCCTTCCTGGCCTGGCGCCTCTCCAGCCAGGGCGCCGCCATCCTCTTCCGCTCCCACGGATTCGACTTCCGCCAGCCGGAGGACGGCGACATATATACTATCTTGAAGTACCTGGCTCTGGTCTTTCCGCAGACCGCCAACGCACCGGAGGCGCCCGTTGACGACACCAGCTACAAGATTGTGTTCACCGCGTCGCCCCGCAAGTTCACCGAAGCCGGCTGGATGGGCGCGCGCATGCTCCATCCTGATGTGCTTCCCGTTCCTGCTGGCGGCACAGCAGGAGCCCACGCCTCCCCCGAAGCCCCCTGAGCCGGTGCATACCACCATCACGGTGGTTTCCAGCGTCTCCGCGGAAACGCCCGCCAACGTGACCGTGGTCGATGGCGACGAGCTGCGGCAGACTCCCGGCGCCGATCTGGACGACCGCCTGCGCGCGATCCCCGGCTTCAGCCTCTTCCGCCGCTCCTCGAGCCTGGTGGCCCACCCAACCACGCAGGGTGTCTCCCTGCGCGGCATCGGCTCTTCCGGCGCCAGCCGCACGCTGGTGCTCTGGGACGGCATTCCCGCCAACGACCCCTTCGGCGGCTGGGTCTACTGGACGCAGTTCATTCCCGACCAGATGGAGCGCGTCGAAGTCTCGCGCGGCGCAGCTACCAGCCTGTTCGGGGACCGCGCCATGAGCGGCGCCATTGCGGTGTTTTCGCGTCCGCCCGAAGCCTTGCACCTGGTGGCCGATTACGAGTTCGGTAATGACGACTCCGAGGATGTTTCGCTCGGCTTCTCCCACGCCTGGGGCCGCGCGGCGGTCTCCGGAAGCGGCCGCGCCTTCACCACCGACGGCTACTTCATCGTCCCCGGCGCGATTCGCGGCGCGGTCGACCGCCAGGCCGGCGTGCGGTTCGTCACCGGCGATTTCCGCGTGGACCATTACACCTCGCTGGGCAATTTCTTTCTGAAGGCGGACGTGCTGGCGGAGGACCGGAAGAATGGCACGGCGCTGACCCACAACTCCACCGGCCTGGGAACCATCTCGCTGCGCTACCAGCGCGAGTTCACGCGCGACACCGTTTCCGTGCTGGGCTTTCACACCCGGGAAGGGTTTCACAGCAGCTTCTCCGCGGTCTCCGCCGATCGCAACACCGAGCGCATTACGTTCCTGCAAACGGTGCCGTCGGAAGCCGTGGGCGGCGCCGCGTTGTGGCAGCATCACGAGACCAGATGGCACCTGCTCGGGGGCGCCGACGTCTACCGCGTGGAAGGCACGAGCACGGACCACGTCTTCCCCAGCGGGTTGCGCTCGGGTGGCGGCACCCAGTTGCAGCACGGCATCTTTGGACAGGCCGATGCCACGCTCGGCCCGGTGCGCTTCTTCGCCGGCCTGCGGCATAGCTTCGCCGGCGGCGGCAGCCGTTTTCTGAGCCCTAGCGCGGGCGTCTCGGCCGGCCACAAGAGCGTGCGCCTGCGCGGCTCGGTCTACCGCGCGTTTCGGGCCGCCACGCTCAACGAACTGTTCCGCGAGTTTCGCGTGGGCAACACCGACACGTTACCCAATCCCAATCTGCGTCCCGAGACCGTGTTCGGCGCCGAAGCGGGCGCCGATTGGACGGGCGAGAGTTCCAGCTTCCGCGTCACCGGCTTCCGCAATTCGCTCGATAACCTGATCACGAATGTCACTCTGGCGGTGGGCGCGGCCGGCATCGTGCGCCGGCGCGAGAACGCCGCCGCCGCCCTCAGCCGCGGCGTGGAGGCCGAGTTCCGCCGCCGCTTTCAGCATTTCACCGGCGAGTTGAGCTACCTGTACGCGGACTCGCGCTACATCACCGGCTTCCGCATCGCCCAGGTTCCCAAACACCAGGGGTCGGGGCAGATCGCTTATCAACGCGGCGGCACCCTGGCCTCGCTCAGCTTCCGCAGTTACGCCTATCAGTTCGACGACGACCTCAACCAGTTCCGCCTCCCCGGCTTCGCCACCGTGCAGTTGGTCGCCAGCCAGCGCCTGGCCCGATCGCTCTCCGCCGAAGCGGCCCTGGAGAATGCGCTCGACCGCCAGTTCTACACCGCCTTCACGCCGACGCCCAACATCGGCGCGCCGCGCCTGTGGCGCCTCGGCCTGCGCTGGGACGGGCGGGTGCGGTAAGTGGGGTAGGCCTCCCGGCCTGCCTAAGCGGGGAAGGCGCGGTTGCCAATGTGACCAGAAGTGGTCATAATGATGATGTGAAGCGGAAAGTCGGTATCGCCGAGTTGAAGGCGCACTTGAGCGAGTACGTCCGGGCCGCCCGCAAGGGGGCGGAGTTTGAAATCAAGGACCGGGACGAAGAGGTTGCTCGTCTCGTGCCGTCGCCAAGCGCTTCCCGGTTCCGAACAATTCCCGCTAAGGGCTCCCTCAAGAAACTCGACAGGCTGCCCGGTATCCAAGTAAGCGGAAGCATAACACCGGAATACCTTGACGAGGTATTGAGCGAACTCAGAATGGACTACTACGACAAGTGGATGGCTTCGAAACAGTCTACCTAGACTCGTCGGTCGTGATCCGGCGCATCTTGAACCAACCCGAAGCGCTCAGGCCATTCAATTGGAGCCACGGTGTCTCCAGTGAGTTGATCACGGTAGAGATCTGGCGGACGCTCCACCGCGCTCAGTCCCAGGGCAGGATTAGCGCAGACCAGTTTGCTGTGGCACAGGAAGAGGCCAACCAGTATGTTGCCAACATCGAGCGGGTTCCTGTCTCGCCCGCGGTGTTGGCGCGCGCTTCCGGCCCTTTCTCCGCCCCGATCGCCACGTTGGATGCCATTCACCTCTCTTCCGCCTTGCTCTGGGTGGAGCATCGGGGGAAGCGTCTCTTGTTCCTGACGCACGATCGTCAACTTGCGACCGCCGCTTTGATCAGCGGCTTTGAGGTCCACCCACGGCCCCCGCTCCTGATACCATAGGAAAATCACCCTTGATCGACACGATTCCTGACATCCTGGCCCGTATTGTCGCCAAGAAACGCGAAGAACTTGCCGGCCTCGCCCCTCAACTGGATGAATGGGAGCGGCAGGCCGCCCGGCACCTTCCGGCGCGGCGCGATTTCCGCGCGGCCCTGTGCGCGCACGCGCCCGCCATCATTGCCGAGGTGAAGAAAGCGTCCCCCAGCAAGGGGCTTCTTTCCGGCGATTTCGACGCCGCCCGCATCGCCGCCGCGTATGAAACCGGCGGCGCGGCGGCGGTCTCCGTGCTTACCGACGAGACCTTTTTTCAGGGCAGCCTCGGCGATCTGGCCCGCGCCCGCGCGGCCATCACGCTCCCCGTGCTGCGCAAGGACTTTACCATCGATCCCGCCCACATCGTACAGGCGGCGGCCCATGGCGCCGATGCCATTCTGCTGATCGCCGCCATCCTCGGCGAGCGCGAGATCCGCGACTTCCGCGAAACGGCCGCGCGCTACCGCATGGCCGCGCTGGTGGAGGTGCACAACCGCCGCGAGCTGGAGACGGCCATCGCCGCCGGCAGCGAAATCATCGGGGTCAACAACCGCGATCTGGCCACGTTTGCAGTCACGCTGGACACGTCGCTCCACCTGGCGGAGTACATGCCCGCCGGCGTGGTCCGCGTAAGCGAAAGCGGCATTCACGACGCGCGCGATATCGCGCGCTTGCGCGCCGCCGGCTACACCGCATTCCTGGTGGGCGAGCGGCTCATGCGGTCGCCCGACCCCGCGGCCGACCTGCGCGCGCTGGTGGCGGCATGATTCTCAAGATCTGCGGCATCACCAGCCAGGAAGACGCGGAGGCTGCGATCGACGCCGGCGCCACCGCCATCGGGTTCAATTTCTACGCTGCGAGCCCGCGCTATATCGCGCCCGAACAAGCCCGCGCCATCGCGTCGCCGGCGGGCGTGCTTCGCGTGGGCGTGTTCGTGAACCTGGAGCGCGCCCGCATCACGGAGATCGCGCGCATCGCCGCGCTCGATGTGGCGCAATTGCACGGCGACGAGACTCCCGCAGAATACCCCGCCACGCTCGCCGTCTGGAAAGCCGCGCGCGTGGGCACTGGTTTCGATCTTTCTCTCTACGACCAATGCCCCGCCGAAGCGCTGCTGCTCGATGGTCCCGCCGACGGGCTCTACGGCGGCGCGGGGTACGTGTTCGACTGGCGCCTGGCCGGCGTGGCCACACGGCGCATCATCCTGGCCGGCGGGCTCGATGCCTCCAACGTGGCCGAAGCGATTGCCCTGGTCCGGCCCTGGGGCGTGGACGCCTGTTCGCGCATCGAAAGGGCGCCGGGCAAAAAGGATCACGGGAAAATGCGCGCCTTCCTCGAAGCCGCAAAGGAGGCGTTCCGCTCATGACTCCGCAGCCGGATCAGGGCGGCCATTTCGGACCCTACGGCGGCCGGTACGTCCCGGAAGTCCTGATGGCGCCCATCGAGGAACTGGCCGAGGCCTACCTGGCCGCGCGCGCAGATCCCGCGTTCCAGTCCGAGCTCAACGAACTGCTGCGCACGTACGCCGGCCGCCCCACGCCGCTCTATTTCGCGCGGCGGCTGAGCGAGACTCTGGGCGGCGCGCGCATCTGGCTCAAGCGCGAGGACCTGCTGCACACCGGCGCGCACAAGATCAACAACTGCCTGGGCCAGGCGCTGCTGGCCCGCCGCATGGGCAAGCGCCGCATCATCGCCGAGACCGGCGCCGGCCAGCACGGCGTGGCCACCGCAACCGTGTGCGCGCTGCTGGGCTTCGAATGCGTGGTCTATATGGGCGAGGAAGATATGCGGCGCCAGCGCCTCAACGTCTTCCGCATGCGCATGCTCGGCGCGCGGGTGGTGGGCGTCTCGGCGGGCAGCCGCACCCTGAAGGACGCCATCAGCGAGGCCATGCGCGACTGGGTCTCGAACGTGGCCGGCACCTACTACCTGCTGGGCTCGGTGCTGGGCGCGCATCCTTATCCTATGATGGTGCGCGATTTTCAAAAGGTGATCGGCGAGGAGGCGCGCGCCCAAGTGCTGGCCGCCGAGGGCCGGCTGCCCGACGCCATCTTTGCCTGCGTGGGCGGCGGCAGCAACGCCATCGGCATCTTCCACGCCTTCCTGCCCGACCCCTCCGTTGCGTTGATCGGCGTCGAGGCCGGCGGCCGCGGCGCAGGCATCGGTGACCATGCGGCCCGCTACCGGGGCGGCGCACCCGGCGTGCTGCAGGGCGCCTACAGCTACGTCCTGCAGGACGAAGACGGCCAGATCGCGCTGACCCATTCCGTTTCCGCGGGGCTCGATTACGCCATGATCGGCCCCGAGCATGCCTGGCTGCACGACCAGCATCGCGCCGAGTATACGGCCGCTTCCGACGCCGAGGCCCTCGACGCCGCGCGTCTGCTCTCGCGCACCGAAGGCATCATTCCCGCGCTCGAATCCGCGCACGCCGTCGCCGAAGCGGCGAAGCGCGCCCCCGCCGCCGGTGGCAAACTTTTCCTGGTGAACGTCTCGGGCCGCGGCGACAAGGATATCGATATTTACCGCGAGAACTTCAAGGAACTCGACCAGTCATGACGCGCATCGGACGCCTCTTCGACTGCTTGCGGCGGGACGGCCGCAAAGGACTCATCGCCTACCTCACGGCGGGCGATCCCGCGCCCGAACGCACGCCCGCGCTGGTGGAAGCGCTGGTCCGCGGCGGCGCCGACCTGGTCGAGCTGGGCGTGCCGTTTTCCGACCCCATCGCCGATGGACCGGTCATTCAGCGCGCCGGCGAGCGCGCGCTCAAAGCCGGCACCAACATGAAAGCCGTGCTCGCCATCGCGGAGGAAATCCGCGGCCGCTCGGAAGTGCCGCTGCTCCTGTTCACCTACCTCAACCCCGTGCTCCGCTACGGCCTGGACCGCCTGGCCCGCGACGCCGCGGCGGCGGGCATCGACGGCTGCCTGCTCACCGACGCCTCGGTGGAGGAGGCCGGCGATTATGTCGCCGCCATGCACCGCCACGGCCTCGATACCGTCTTTCTGGCCGCGCCCACCTCGACGGAGCGCCGCATGCGGCTGGTGGCGCAATACTCCACCGGGTTCGTGTACCTGGTCTCGCGCACGGGCGTGACCGGCGAGCGCGAGTCGCTCTCCGCCGCCGCGGGGCCGCTGATTCGCGCCATGCGCGCCATCACCGATCTGCCGCTGGCCGTGGGTTTCGGAATTTCCAAGCCGGAGCACGTAGCGGAACTGGGCCGGCAGGTGGAAGCCGTGGTGGTGGGCAGCGCTTTGGTGCGCCTGATCGAACGGAATCTGGACAATGCCTCGCTCGAAATCCAGCTCGAAAGCTTCGTCCGCGAGCTCAAACACGGCTTCGGAGTGCGCCCATGACCGCCGCCGAGGCGCGCGACAGGCTGGAAGAGTTCCGCGTGCTCATCGACGATGTGGACCGCCGCATCGTGGATCTGCTCAACGAGCGCACCGGCGTGGTCGAGGATATCGGCCGCGTGAAGCGCGAAGCGCAATTGCCCATCTACGAACCCAAGCGCGAGGACCAGGTGTTTGCCAATGTCATGGAATCGAATCGCGGGCCGCTCAGCGAAGAAGCGGTCCGCCGCATCTTCGAGCGCATCATCGATGAGATGCGCACGATCCAGCGCGTGCGCATGGAGCGCGGGCCGGACGGGGAGAAATAAATGTTAGTCGTCATGCAGCAGGGCGCCACCGAGCAGCAGATCCAGAAGGTGATCGACCGGCTGGTGGAAATGGGCTTCGATGTGCACCGGTCGACGGGCGTCATTCACACCGTGCTGGGCGGAGTGGGGGGCAAGACCGAATTCGATCTGGCCATCTTCGAGGTCATGGACGGGGTGAAGGAGGCGCACCGCATTGCCGCGCCTTACAAGCTGGCCGGCCGCAGTTTCCGGCCCGCGGGCACGGTGGTGAGAGTCGGCGAGGTGGATATAGGGGGTCCGCGCGTGGTGGTGATGGCCGGGCCGTGCAGCGTGGAGAGCCGCGACCAGATCGACCGCACCGCGGACCTGGTGGCGCGCGCCGGCGCCCGCGTGATCCGCGGCGGCGCCTTCAAACCGCGCAGCTCGCCCTACGCCTTCCAGGGCATGGGCGAAGAGGGGCTGCAACTGATGCGCCAGGCCGCCGACCGCAACGGCCTGCTGGTGGTGAGCGAGGTGATGGACCAGACGCAGATTCCGCTGGTGGCGCAGTATTCCGATATCCTCCAGGTGGGCGCGCGCAACATGCAGAACTTCAACCTGCTGCGCGAGCTGGGGCGGCAGCGCAAGCCGGTCCTGCTCAAGCGCGGGATTTCCGCTACCATCGAAGAGCTGCTGCTCTCCGCCGAATACATCCTCGCGGGAGGCAACTACGACGTGATCCTGTGCGAGCGCGGCATCCGGACTTTCGAGACGTACACGCGCAATACCATGGACATCTCGGCCATACCGGTGGTGAAGAAGCTGTCGCACCTGCCCATTATCGGCGACCCCTCGCACGGCACGGGCCGGCGCGATACCGTGTCGCCCATGGCCCGCGCCGCGGTGGCCGCCGGCGCCGATGGGCTGCTGATCGAAGTCCACCCCGATCCCGACCGCGCGCTGAGCGACGGCGCGCAATCGCTCCGGCCCGAGCAGTTCGAGGAGCTGATGCGCCAGTTGCGCATGATCGCTCCCGCGGTGGAGCGGAGCATCTAGTGCGGTGGGCGTGGGATTCGGTAAGATCGCGAAACCGCTCTCGCCTGACAGGTGGGGCGGGCGCCCTCGCCCGCAGGCCGACGCCCTCGTCGGCCTCCGGCCGAAGGCCGGCCGGGGGGCCGGCCGCGGACCGGGGGGTCCGCCCCACTCGCCGGCTGAAAGCCGGCGGCTGGAGATTGGCTCGCCGGCTGAGTAGCCGGCGGCTGGAGATTGGCTCGCCGGCTGAAAGCCGGCGGCAGCCAGTATTGGCTGCCCCACTTTTGTGAGCCCCGATGAATAGCGTAACCATAATCGGCACCGGGCTGATCGGCGCCTCGTTCGGATTGGCGCTGCGCCAGGCCGGATTCGCGGGGCCCATCACCGGCGTCAGCTCGCCCGGCGCCATCGCCGAGGCGGTCGCCCGCGGGGCCATCGACCGCGGCGCGCCGCTCGAGGAAGCCGTGCCGCCGGCCAGCCTGGTCTTCCTCTCGCAGACCATCGGGCGCATCCTCCATACCCTGCGCCATCTCGACCCGCTGCTCTCCCCCGGCGCCCTGGTCACCGACGCGGGCAGCACCAAGTGCGAGATCGTCGACGTGGCGCGCCAGGCAATCACCCGCGGCCAGTTTCTGGGAGGCCACCCCATGGCCGGCAAGGAAATGCGCGGCGCCGCCCAGGCCGATGCCGGTCTCTACCGCGACCGCACGTGGGCGCTCACCCCGGACGACCCGGCGGAACTGGAGACCCCGGCGGCGCGCGATTTCCGCACGTGGCTGGAACGGATCGGCGCGCGCCTCATCGTCCTCGATGCCGACGAGCACGACCGCGTGGTGGCGCTCACCTCCCATCTGCCGCAGCTCGCCTCGACCGCGCTGGCCGCCACCGTGGAAGATGCGCTGGGCCCCGCGCCGCGCCTGCGGGTGGCCGGTCCGGGCCTGGCGGATATGACCCGGCTGGCGCTGGCCTCCTACGATCTGTGGCGCGACATCCTGGCCACCAACACCGGGCACATCGACCGGGCGCTGGCGGCGTACATTCAGAAGCTGGAGCACATGCGCGAGAACCTTCGAACGCGGCAGCTTCAAAAGGAATTCGAGCGCGGCGCCGGTCTGGCGGGCCGCTTGCGGAGGATGGTCTGATTCCCTCCGCCGATTTAGGATAAACTACCCATGAGGCCATCGAACCTAGCTGATTCGCCGGCGGACGTTTCGCCCTCCGGCAGGCCCGCGGCCTTTTCGTCGCGGCGGACAGGACCCAGGGGGTACCCCTCCGCCGGGCAGATTGCCGGACATAAGGAACTCAAAATGGAACAAAAACTAAAGATCGCCGTGTTCATCGATTTCGACAATATCGAAATCGGCGTCAAGAGCACCCTGCACCGCGAATTCGACGTGGCTGCCGTGCTGGACGCGTTGAAGGAACGCGGCGAAATCGTCACCAAGTTCGCGTACGCGAACTGGGGCAGGCAGGAATCCGCCACGCGCGCCCTTTCCGAGCACGCCGTGCAGATGGTCCAGCGCGACCCCTCGCCGCGCGGCGACAAGAATGGCGCCGACATCAACCTGGCCCTCGATGCCCTCGAGATGGCCTTCACCCACGACCACATCAACGCGTTCGCCATCGTCAGCGGCGATAGCGACTTCATCGCGCTGGTGAACAAGCTGAAGCAGTACGACAAGCGCATCTTCGTGGTGGGGGGGCGCGCCTTCACCAGCACCATCCTGCAGAAGAACTGCCACGAATTCGTGGCCTACGAGTCGATCATCGACGACCCCCGGCCGCGCTCCGCGGGGCATCCGGTGCAACCGCAGCAGCAGCAGCCGGCGCAGTCGCAGTCGCAGCCGCAGGCCCAGTCTCAGTCTCAGCCGCAGCCGCATGGGGACCGCCCGCAACAGCAACAGCAACAGCAGCGCCAGCCGCACAAGCGCGTGGCGCTCGATCTGACGCAGTCCATGCCGCTGGTGGAGCGCGCTCTCGGGGTGCTCGAGCGCCGGGAGGTGCGGCCGCAGCTCGGCCTGCTGAAATCCACCATGCTGCAGCTCGATTCCACGTTCAACGAGAAGGCGTATGGCGCCAGCTCGTTCACCGATTTCGTGGAGAAGCTGCAGAAGGCCGATTTCGTCGAGGTGACCGGCGGCGAGGGCCGGTACATGATCCGCATGAAGGGCGGCGCCGCTCCGGAGAAGCCCGGCGCCAAGCCGGAGCAGGCCATCCCCCTGCTGCGCGACGTGCTGGAAATGCACCGCATCGAAATCGACAACGGCTCGCCGGTGGACGAGCTGGCCGAATGGGTCCGCCAGGAACACCCCAACTTCGACTCGCGCGAGTACGGTTTCCAGGAGTTCAGCGAGCTGCTGAACTATGCCCAGGACAAGGGACTGGTGCGCATTCAGGCGGATGAAGAGAAGGGCCTCATCGTCTACCTGGGCACCGAGTTCCATCCGCCCGCCGCCCCGCCCGAACCGGAACCGCAAGCCCACATCGAGGAGGAGGAAGAGGACGAGCCGCAGCCCCTGGTGCCCGGACAGCCGACGGCCACCGGCGAGATCCCCTTGCCCGCGCTGCCGCCCAAGCCCCAGCGGCGCCCGCGCGCGCCCCGCAAGACTTCGAGCGAGCCCGGACAGAAAAAGCGCATCACGCGCCCCCGGAAGAAGCCGCCCGTATAACCGCCGGCGGGGATTCGTGGGGCAGCCACGATTGGCTGCCCGCCGGCTTTGAGGAGGCGCTGAGGGGCCGAAAGAGCCGCCTGGAAAGGCGTCTGCGGGCAGGATTGCCCGCCCCACTCTCAGCTCTCAGCGTTCAGCGTTCTCGAGGTTCTGGAGCGCGAGGGTGATTTCGACGACCGAGTTATAAGGGAGGTCGGGGTTATCCAGGGCCGCGCGGGCGGCGTCGGGGTCTTGCGCTACCCTGGCAACCAGGTCGGCGATGTCGCCTTCGGGAGCGCCGCCCTCGGACCGGTAGGCCCCGTAGGCCGCGATGGCCTGGTCGCGGGCGGCGAGTGCGGCCGGTTGATTGCCGACGGCGCGCTCGAGGGCGCAGAGGATGTGGAAGGTCTTCCAGGGATGGGCGACGTGGCCGAACGGTGT
>JADGNR010000011.1 GCA_017883415.1 Bryobacteraceae bacterium
GACTTGGCCAAGGATGTACGGTCGATCCTGCAACGGGTCGAGACCGGCGCCGAGGTCATCATCGAGCGTGACGCGCAGCCGGTGGCGGTAATCCGGCCGGCGGACCCGGTGCGCCGCAAGATCTCCGAGTGCATCGCTCTGATGCCGGCAGACTCCACGGCGACGATCGATCCCGACTTCGCGAAGGATGTCGAAGCGGCCATCGCTGCCCATCGGGAGCCTCTGGAGCCGCCCGATTGGGACTGATGCTCGACTCGACGGCCGCCGTCGCCGCCGAGCGCCGGGGCAAGAACGCACGCCAGCTTCTCGAAGCGGTGGCGTTCAAAACCGGCGACGAAGGAATCGCTGTTTCGGTCGTGACCGTACTCGAACTCGCCCACGGCATAGTGCGGGCCGACACAGCCGATCGCCGCGACCGGCGGCAGCGCTTCCTCGACGAACTGCTGACCGGCGTCCCCGTTCAACCAGTGACGGTGGCGATCGCCCTCCGAGCCGGACGGATTGACGGCCAGAGTCAGGCGCAGGGTGTCCGCATTCCGCTATCGGATCTGCTGATCGGGGCCAGCGCCCTGGAACTCGGCTACGGGGTCGGAACGGCCAATGTCCGCCACTTTCGACTAATCCCCGGCCTGAAAGTCAGTCAGCTTTAGCCGCGGCTTATGGCGCTCCGCCGGACCGGTTGCTCACCGGGCCGCCAGTTTCCTCCCTGCGTCCAGGTTGTCGAAATTCAGAATGGCGTTGAACACCAGGAAGTAACTGCCCTTGGTCTCCGCCCTCCAAAAAGGATTATTGGAGAACAGCACCACGTGCCCTTCGCCGTACGGGGAGTCGATCACGGCGGCGTGCTGCGCCAGCTCCGAGCCGTTATCGAGCAGGCCCGAGACCAGCAGCTCATTGGCGTTGGCGTAGCGCAGGACGACGCGCGGCCGGGCCGCCGGCGGGATCACGTTCACCGGGTTGCGCATCTGCTCATCGGTCAAAGGCAAGGCCTCCCAGGTCTCCGCGTGCGGTTCCTCGGGGAGTTCGATGGGCGACCGCGCCTGGGGAAGATCGGGATCGTCGGCGGTGCCGCGTCCGGTGGGCCGCTCGCGCTCCTCGGGACCGGCGCGCCGGCCGCCGCCGGCGCCGCCGGCCATACTGGTCACGTTGAAGACGGGGGGATTGGAAGCGAAGATCGCCAGGTTGTCGGTATACCCGTAGACGATCGGGCTGGCGGCATCCACGGTCTTCGACCGGAGGGCCGAACCGGTCACCTTCAGACGGGCCGCCGGCGCGATGGACACGCCCGGCGTGAATCCGAACGCCACGGCGAAATTGGCGGTGTCATTGGCGGTGATGAGCAGGCCCCCTTTGCCGACGAACTCCTGCAGGCGATCGAGGCCGCCCCAGCCGAGCCCGGGGCGCATATCGTCGGTCTCATCGATCTTCCCCAGGTTCGGGGTGAGCGCGGTGACTTTCCACGGCAGCGGGTTCCCGAACATGGGCATCCCGCTGACGATCGCCTGCGGATTGCCGCGCACGCCCGGGGCAAACACAATCACGTCGTACTTGGAGCGCAGATCGCCCTCCCGCGACACGGTCTGCGTGCTGATGTAGTCGTACGGTATTTTGAGGCGGTCGAACTCCATGCGCCACCAGCCTTCGGCCTGGGTGGAGAGCCAGGTGTGCATGAGCGCGATGCGCGCCGCCCGCAGGGGATGGGTTTTCACTTCGGGCGCGGAGGCCACGGCATACGCGCGCACACCCAGTTCCGCGCCGGCCTGGTTCAGCTCGCCGGCGGCGATATTGCGGAGGAGGAACGATCCGCGGTTGAACTTGTGTCCGGCCGCTTCAAACGGCTCCTCGGCGGCTTCAAAGGAGGCTTTTGGAAAACGGTAGCGCAGGGTGATGAGCGCGCTGTCGGCGTTGTGATTGATGAGGAAGATGTCCCCGGAGTTCTCGACGCCGCCCGGCGCCTCGACGCGGCCTTCGACGCGAGCCATGCCGGCGTCCAACACCTTCAGATCGGTCACGCGCGCCACCTGCACGTTGCCCAGCTCGCCGAAGGTCCATCCGGTGTCGTCGTAGATGCTCTTCTGCGGATCGTTGGCCGCCCAGTACTGATAATCCAGCAGGGCATCGGCGATGCGGCTGTAGGGCTGATCCATGCGCAGGACATAACTGCCGGCCGGGAAGGTGCGCGGCTCGGGCTTGGGTTTCTCGAGGGGCTTGCGGTCGCCGCCGTCGGCGGCAGCCTCGTCGGTTGCGCCGGCGCCGCCGCCGGTCCCACCGGCAGGCGCGGCGCCACTGCGTCCACCGCGGCCTCCGCGCGGCGTCTTCTTACCCGGCATCATCACGATGAAGGGCGCGCCGGCGCGGGAGATTTCGCAGCCTTGATCCTGCAACATCCGCAGCAGGTCGGCCTGCGCGCCGAGCCGCGGCTCGTCGGCCGGAAACACGTAGGCGGCCGGCCCTTCGGTGCGCGGCTTCTCGATGGAGCGCTTCGCCTTCAAATAGAAGTTGCGCAGGAACAGCTTGTCGTTGGAGGCGAAGTATTCGAGCGCGGTCAGAATGCCAGTCTGTTCGTAGTTGTTGTTGTTGCGCTGCGACCATTTCGTCTTGGGAAGCGGCGGATTCTGCTTGTACCAGGTGCGCGCGTACTCGTTGGGGCGGAGCGTGCGCTCTTCGGTATCGGCGCCGCCGTTGCCAAAGGTCTCGTAGAGACGGCTGATGCCGTTATGCATGGCGGCGATGAACATCAGGTAACTGGGAGACCAAGTGTCGAAAGTACCGTGGGTGAACACGCCGGGCATGCCCAGGCGGGTCATTTCCGAGACGTTGTTCCAGCCCAGCATCTGCCATTCGCCCGCCAGGATGGGATCGATCCAGGCGTTGTACGGACCATCGCCCACGGTATTGTCGTACAGGTACGGCACCGATTCATGCAGGTCGTGCAGCACCTGGGCTTTCCATCCGACGAAGGTTTTGAGGACGTTGCGCGTGAGCTGCAAGGTGAGCCCCATGGAGTCGCGGTTATTGTCGTGGGCAACGTAGTGACCCCAATAGATCAACGGCGGCCACTGCTTGCCGGGATTCTCGCGGTGCCAGCGATAGATGTCCACCATGCGGTCGCGCCCGTCCACTTCCACCACGGGCGTGATCAGCGTGATCACGTTTTCGCGGATGTGGCGGATGTACGGGCTCTCGTCCACGGCCAGGCGGTAGGCCAGTTCCATGAGGGCGGTGGGCGCTCCGGTTTCGGGCGAGTGGATGGTGCCGGTGATGTAGTAGACCGGCGTGGCGGCGGCCACCAGCTTTTCGGCCGCGGCATCGTCGAGGTTGATGGTGCGCGGGTCGGCCAGCTTGGCCAGACGGGCGCGGTTCTCATCGAGGGAGGCGAGCAGCCGCTCGGCGGCCACGGCGACCGCGATCATTTCGCGGCCCTCTTCGGTTTTCCCTATGCTGAAGACCTTCACGCGCGGACTGGCCTTCTCCAGCAGGCGCATGTAGCGATAGACTTCTTCGGCGTACGGCAGGATGCCGGGCGCGCCCGCCACGTCGCCGAGCACGGCCTTGGGAGTGGGCACGTTCTTCGAGGCCGGCAGATAATCGGTGAGCGGCGAGTTGAAGAATTTCTCCGTGGTGTACTCCCGGATCTTCCTGGTGTACTCCTCGTCGATAGGCTGGCTCCCATCCCGGCCTGGTTTGAGCGGGACTGTGCCGGTGGGCTGCCCGAAAAGCGGAAGGGAGAAGACTACCGAAGCAAGACACCAAAGGATTCTCATTCCAGTGAATATACCGCAATGCGTGCAGGGTAGGCCTCCGGGTAGGCCCGGTTGGATCTCTCGTGTACACTGTAAGCCATCGGAACGTGAGCATGAATCGGTTGGCAGGCGAAAGCGCCTGCCCCACAGAAACGCAAGCTCCTGGACGATCTCGGCGGTTTTTTCTCACGTTCTCACAGGTCCGGAGGAACTCATGCGTCAACGGCTCGGTCTACTCGCGCTCATGCTCGCATCGCCATTGTTTTCCCAGCAGACGCAGGCGCTGCTGAAGGGGCTGCAATACCGCCTGGTGGGCCCGTTTCGCGGCGGGCGGGTGCTGGCGGTCACGGGCATCGCGGGCGATTCCGGCACGTACTACTTCGGCGCGGTCGCAGGCGGAGTCTGGAAAACCACCGACGGCGGCGCCAACTGGAAGCCGCTGTTTGAGAAGGAGGCGGTCTCTTCCATCGGCGCCATCGCCGTGGCGCCTTCCGACGCCAATATCATTTACGTGGGAACCGGCGAAGCTTGTCTGCGCGGCAATATCTCCTATGGCGACGGCGTCTATAAATCCACCGATGCAGGCCGGACGTGGCGCAACGTGGGGCTGCGCGATTCGCGGCACATCGGGCGCGTGATCGTAAATCCACGCAATCCCGACGTGGCGCTGGTGGCGGCCATGGGACATGCCTTCGGCCCCAATGAGGAGCGCGGCATTTTCCGCACGGCGGATGGCGGCCAGTCGTGGAGCAAGGTGCTCTACGTGGACGACCGCACCGGCGGCATCGACGTGGAGTTCGACCCCAACAACGCCAACATCGTGTTCGCTTCGATGTACCAGGCCGTGCGCAGGCCGTGGACGTTCGAGAGCGGCGGGCCGGGGAGCGGCCTGTACCGCTCCTCCGACGGCGGCGCCACCTGGACGCGCGTCACGGGCAGCGGGTTTCCCGAAGGGCCGCTGGGCCGCATCACGGTGTCGATTTCCGCCGCCGACTCCACTCGCGTCTACGCCATGATCGAGGCCGAAAAGGGCGGACTGTACCGCTCCGACGACGGCGGCGGGAAGTGGGAACTGGTCAACGACGACCAGAAATACCGCCAGCGCGCCTGGTACTTCAGCCACATTTTCGCCGATCCGAAAAACCCCGATGCGGTCTACGCGCTCAACACCGGCATGTTCCGGTCCACCGACGCCGGCAAGACCTTCACTCTGCTGCCGGCGCCGCACGGCGATCACCACGGCCTGTGGATCGACCCGGCCAACCCGCTGCGCCTGATCAACGGCAACGATGGGGGCGCCACCATCAGCGTCGATGGCGGCAAGACGTGGAGCCCGCAAACCAATCAGCCCACCGCGCAGTTCTATCACGTGGCCACGGACAACCGTTTCCCGTACTACGTCTACGGCGCGCAGCAGGACAACAGTTCGGTGGCCATCGCCAGCTGGAGCGACAGCGGCGTGATCACCATGCGCAACTGGTACGAAGTGGCCGGCGGGGAGAGCGCGTACCTGGCGCCGGACCCGCGCAACGACGCCATCCTCTACGCGGCCGGCCAGGGCGTCACGCGCTTCGACAAACGCAGCGAACAGGCGTTCGACATTTCGCCCATGCCCCTCAACACCTCCGGCCACGGCGCGGGCGATTTCGCGCACCGCTTCCAGTGGACCGAACCGATTCTGTTTTCGCCGCACGACCCCAACGTCATCTACACTGCGGGCGAAGTGGTCTTCAAATCCACCGACCAGGGCAAGACCTGGAGCGTCATCAGCCCGGACCTGACGCGCAACGATAAATCCAAACAGCAGTCCTCGGGCGGGCCCATCACCAAGGACAACACCAGCGTAGAGTACTATGACACCATCTTCACGCTGGCGGAATCGCCCGTGGAAAAGGGCGTGCTGTGGGCGGGCAGCGACGACGGCCTGGCCCACGTGACGCGCAACGGCGGCAAGAGTTGGGAAAACGTCACGCCGCGCGGCTTGCCGGAGTGGAGCATGTTCAGCCTGATCGAGGCTTCCCCGCACAGCGGCGGCGCCGCGTATGCCGCCGTGGACCGGCACAAGCTGGACGACTTCCGCCCTTACATCTACAAGACCAGCGACTATGGCAAAAGCTGGACCGCCATCGGTGACGGCATTCCCGCCGGCGCCTACGTGCACGCCGTGCGCGAAGACCCCAAGCGCAAGGGCCTGCTCTACGCCGGAACGGAGACCGGCGTGTGGATTTCGTTCGACGACGGCGCGCACTGGGAGCCGCTGCAACTGAATCTGCCCACCGTGCCTGTCCATGACCTGGCGATCAAGAACGACGACCTGGTTGTGGCCACGCACGGCCGCTCGTTCTGGATTCTGGATGACGTCGGCCCGCTGCGCCAGTGGAGCGCCGCCACCGCGGCATCGGAGACGGTGCTGTTCCCGCCGCGCCCCGCGTTCCGCGTGCGTTTCCCCGATGAGGTCAACAAGCGGCAACCGGTGGGCGAGAATCCGCCGGCCGGAGCGATTCTTTATTACTACCTGAAGACCGCGCCCTCGGGCGAAATCAAACTGGAGATTCTGGACGCCCAGGAGCAGCCGGTGAAGACGTATACCAGCCTGAAGAAGGCGGAGGAAGGCCCCGCGGAATGGCCGGACGTGCAGAAACTCGACGAGACGCTTCCTACCGAGCGAGGACTCAACCGCTTCGCCTGGAACCTGCGCTATGAAGACCCGGTCAAGATCCCGGGCGCGTTTTATGAGAGCGACACGGCGCCCAAGGGCGCCATGGCCCTGCCGGGGGTGTATCGGGCGAAGCTGACCGTGGGCGGCGCCAGCCAGACGGTTTCCGTGGAAGTGAAGCCCGACCCGCGCGCGGCGGCATCCGCCGACGATCTGGAAAAGCAGTTCGACCTGAAGCAGAAGATCAGCCGCCGCCTGACGGTACTGCACAAGACGGTCACGCAATTGCGCGACCTGCGCGCGCAGGTCCAGGCGTTGCATCGTAAGTATACCGGCGCCGCGGTGTGGGAACCATTGCAGGCAGGCGTCGCGGAACTGATCGCGAAGCTCACCGCGATCGAAGAACAGCTGGTGCAAACCAAAGTCAGGAGCACCGAGGGCGATCTGAATTTTCCCACCATGGTGGACGAGCAAATGACCTACTTGAGCTTCGCGGTGGATGCCGGCGACGCGGCTCCTACCGTGGCCCAGGGCGAGACATTCGAGTTGTTGAGCCGGCGGATCGAAGAGCAGTTGAGCAAGTGGGACCGCATCCTGAGCCAGGACCTGGCGAACCTCAACCGCCTGGCCGAGAAGCAAAAGCTGCCGCTGATCGACGCGAGGTAGTGGGGTAGGCCTCCCGGCCTGGCCCTGCGCGCGGAGCGCGCCTTCGGAACGGGGCAGGCCAGGAGGCCTACCCCACTAGAAGCCCGGCGGGCGCGCGGCGGCCACGTCAAAGGCGCGCTCTAGTGCCATTCCGGCGCGCGCCAGCGTGCCTTCGTCGAAGAGGCGGCCGATGAGGGTGACGCCGTGCGGCACGCGGCGCGGCGGCGAGAACTTGGGGAGCGGATGCGCCGGATCGGGCGCCCAGTCGCTGCGCGCCTCGGACACTTCCACGAAGCCGGCGCGCAGGGTGAGCGACGGATGGCCCGTGAAATTGGTGATGGTCAACATTTCGTCGCGGAGCGAAGGCACCAGCAGCAGGTCCACCTGGGAAAAGACGCGCGCCATCTCCAGCGCGACCTTGCGGCGGAAGCGGTCCGTCTGCACGAAGTCCGCCGCGGAAAGGAAGCGGGCCTGGCGGAACAGGTTGGGCCAGGCGTCGGGCACTTGCATCTTGAGCTGGTTCAAGCCGCCGCTGAGGGTAAGATCCTCGAACGCGGCCGCCCCTTCGGCGAACAGGATCAGGTTGAGCGAGCCATAGGGCCAGTCGGGGATGGACGCCTCCACCGGAACCATGCCCAGCTTGCGGACGGTGTCGAGCGCGGAGCGATCGACATCGGTGGCGGGGTTCTCCTTCATCCACGCGGGAAAGTAGCCCACGCGAAGACCCGCCACCGGCGCGCCGGCATCGAAGTCCAGCCGGCTGGGCACGCTCGACACATCGCCCGCATCGGGCCCGGAGATGGCCTGCAGCACCAGCATGGCGTCCTCGACGCTGCGGGTCATGGGGCCGAGTTTATCGAGCGACCAGCACAGAGTCATGGCGCCGGTGCGCGGCACGCGCCCGTACGTGGGCCGCAACCCGGTAAGGCCGCAGCGCATGGAGGGGCTCACGATGCTGCCGCCGGTTTCGCTGCCGATGGCGAAAGCCACCAGGCCGGCGGCGGTGGCGGCGCCGGGGCCCGCGCTCGAGCCCGACGATCCTTCCTCGATCAGCCACGGGTTCATGGTCTGGCCCCCGAACCAGATATCGTTGAGCGCGAGGGCGCCCAGGCTCAGCTTGGCCACCAGCACAGCGCCCGCGCCGGCGAGGCGCTCCACCACGGCGGCGTCCTGGCCGGGGATGCGGTTGCGGAAAGGCTCCGCGCCGTAGGTGGTCGCGATGCCGGCGGTATCGACCAGATCCTTGGCGCCCCAGGGAATGCCGTGCAGCGCCCCGCGGTAGTGGCCCGCGGCGATTTCGTCATCGGCCTTTTTGGCCTGCGCCAGCGCCTGCTCGCGCGTGAGCGTGATGACGCAGCGCAGCTGGGGATTGAAGCGCTCGATCCGCTCCAGGTACAGGCTGGTGAGCCGCGTGGAGGTGAGCTTGCGCTCCTCGATCCAGCGCGCCAGCTGGTTGAGCGGGGCGAAGGCCAGATCCTCATCGCTCGAGGGCAACGGCGCGGCGGCGGTCTTGGTGCGGACGAACCGGTCGCGCTCCGGGCCCGCTTTCTGGCCGGGGAGTACCGGGTCCCAGCGCGACCACGGCGCCACCTGCGGCTCCAATACCACCTTACGCGGCCCGGTGCGCCGTTCGTAGAGCGGCGCCATGGAATTGCTCCAGTTGCCGGCGGCTGCGGCCCGATCGGCGGCGCTCAAATCGAACTGCACCAGCTTCTCCGCTTCGGCGAAGGTGGCCGGCGACACTTTGGGTCCCACGGACGGCGCGGTGCCGAACGCCGATGGCGCACCCGGCGGCAATTCGGCGGGCTTCTGCGCGGCGTTGCGGCACGCGGCCGCCGCGCCCGCCAGAACAAGAGGTGCATGGGTCAGAAACTTCCTGCGCGATTTCGACATGTCTGCTCCGAACCACATTGTAGCCGGGGCGGGCGCCCGACAACCGTACCCTAACCGGCGAAGCGGGAACCAAACAGGGAACCTTGCATTTCGACGCGGAGACGCGAAGAACGCGGAGGCATCGCGGAGAAGAAGAAAAGGCCAAAACCAGAGGTCGCTGAGGAAGCGGAGAGATCGCCAGGAAGCGGCGGCGAGTTCTTCGTAAGTCGGGGCGGGCCCGGAGGACGCCCCGTCAGCGAGAGGTATGACTCACGACCCCACCGGGTACGGCCAGATCGGGTGGGTGAACAGGCCGCCGTCCACCCACAGGGTCTGTCCGGTGATGAAGGCGGCGCCTTCGCTGGCGAAGAAGGCCACGGCGCGCGCCACATCGAGCGGCTCGCCCACGCGCCCGAGCGGCGTCAGCGCGGCCCAGGTGCCGGCGTAATCGCCCGTCTCCTGCCGGGTGCGCTCGATCTCGATGGCGCCCGGCGCCACGCAATTGACGGTGATGCCGTGCTGGCCCAACTCCATGGCCGCGACCTTGGTGAACATTTCGATTCCGCCCTTGCTGGCGGTGTAGCTGACCAGGTTGGGAAAGGGCGTCTTGTTGCAGCCCGAGCCGATGTTGACGATGCGGCCTGAGCCCGCTTGCTTCATGCGGCGCGCGGCGCGCTGGGTGCACAGGAAGCAGCCCTTCAAATTGGTGGCGATCACGCGGTCCCATTCGGATTCCGCGAGTTCGAGAAGAGGTTTCCAGACCTGCGTTCCCGCGTTGTTGACCAGGATGTCCAGACGCGGGAAGCGTTGGCCGATTTCGCCGAACATGCGATCGACGGCGGCGGAGTCGCCCACATCGGCCTCGACGGCGAACGCCGTGCGGCCCAGGGCGGAGATGGCGGCCGCGGTGGCTTCCGCGCCGGCGCGATCGGAGCGATAGTTCACCGCCACGTCCGCGCCGGCGCGCGCCAGTTCGAGCGCGATGCCTTTGCCGATCCCTTTGCTGGCCCCGGTCACCAGGGCGGTTTTCGATTCGAGCGGAAGAGCCATTTTCGTAGAATACAAGTTCGTGCAACTGCGAGCGGAACCGAGCGACGCGGGCAAACGCCTGGACCATGTGCTGCACGAGCGGCTGCCCGCGTTCAGCCGCTCGCGGATCCAGCAGTGGATCCGCAGCGGGCGCGTCCTGGTCGACGCCGTCCCCCGGCGCGCCTCGCACCTGGTGCGCGCGGGCGAAGCCATCGAGGTGGACCCCGCGGAAGCGCCGCCGCTCCATGCCGCGCCGGAAGCGATTCCGCTCGCCGTGTTGTACGAAGACGAAGATCTGGTGGCCATCGATAAACCGGCCGGCATGGTGGTCCACGCGGGCGCCGGGGTGCATTCCGGCACGCTGGTCAACGCGCTGCTGCACCGCTTTGGCACTCTTTCGGGGGTGGGCGGCGCGCTGCGGCCGGGCATCGTGCACCGGCTGGACCGCTTCACCAGCGGCGTGCTGCTGGTGGCCAAGAACGATGCCGCGCACCAGCGGCTGGCCGAGCAGTTCTCCGGCCGGCAGGTGGAGAAGACCTACCTGGCGCTGGTGCACGGCCGGGTGAAGGCGGAGAGCGGGCGCATTGAGCGTCCCATTGCCCGCGACCCGGTGCGGCGCACGCGCATGACGGCGCGTCTTGCCGCCGGCCGCGCCGCATGGTCCGAATACCGCGTGCTGCGGCGGTTCCAAGGCTTCACTTTTTTGGAGGTCCGCATCGGCACGGGCCGCACGCACCAGATCCGGGTGCATCTGGCGAGCATCGGCCATCCCGTCGCCGGCGATGCGCTCTATGGCGCGCCGGCCAAAATCGAGGGCCAACCTCCGCTGGGCCGCTATTTCCTGCACGCGCACCGCATCGGTTTCCGGCAGCCCACCACCGGCGAGCGGGTGGTCGTGGAGTCCCCGCTGCCGCGCCCCCTGGAGTTGTGGATGGAAGCGCTCGCCTCCACGGTATAATTGATTACCTATGAAATGCAGGGCTCTTCTGCTGGCGACCGGTGTGTTCAGCATCGTTGTGTGGGCCGCCGGGCAGGGTGCGACTTCGCCGCCCAAACCCGATGCGGCGGCGCAGGATGACGTGCCCACCCGCTTCTCGCTCGATGTGACCCGCGTCAACATGCTCTTCACCGTCATGGATAAGAAGGGCCGCTTCGTCACCGACCTGCGCAAGGACGATTTCGAAATCATTGAAGGCAAGAAGCCGCAGGTGATTCAGGAATTCTCGGCCGAATCCGATCTGCCGTTGCGCCTGGGCATCCTCATCGACACCAGCAACAGCATTCGCGACCGGTTCCGCTTCGAGCAGGAAGCTGCTGCCGAGTTCCTCAAGAGCGTCATGCACCCGAAGGTCGACAAAGGCCTGGTGGTGAGCTTCGACACCCGCGCCGAACTGGTTTCCGACCTGATCGACGACCCCTACAAGCTGGAAACGGCCATCCAGAGCCTGCGTCCCGGCGGCGGGACCGCGCTCTACGACGCCCTCTTCTTTGCCTGCCGCGATAAACTCGCGCAGGATCAGCCCCGGCACAAGTTCCGCCGCGCCGTGGTGATCGTCAGCGACGGCGACGACAACCAGAGCCAGTACACCCGCGACCAGGCGCTCGAGATGGCGCAGAAGGCCGACGTGGTAATCTACGCCATCTCCACCAACGTCACGCACGTCGATACCGAGGGCGACAAGGTCCTGAAGTACTTCACCCACGAGACCGGCGGGCGCGCATTTTTCCCGTTTAAGGTGGAGGACCTGGAGCAGTCGTTCGAAAACATCGCGAACGAGCTGCGTCACCAGTACATCATCCTGTACCGGCCGGAGCCGCTCAAAACCGATGGCCTGTTCCATCCCGTGGAGTTGCGCGTGAAGGCGCGCAAGGACCTGATCGTGCGGGCGCGGCAAGGGTACTACGCGCCGAAGATGTAGAACATCCGGCGCCTGGCCAAGCGTGTCCGGCGCGCGGCGAAGTGCTCGTTTCCCACCGCCGACGTTCCGCAGATGCTGAGCGAGATCGAGCGAGAGGCTTGCCAATTGAGCCCGGCTGCATCTTCGCGAAGCCTTGCCGGCCGATGCCAGGAGGAGAAGCGAGTTGTACACACCCTGCTGGCTCGGGGTGGCCTTAAGCTGCGCTGTCTGCCTTGAGGGTGGACGTCCGTGGTTTCTGTGGCGTCACTCGGCCCCGCACCGCAGCCGCACCACCGTCTCCAAATGGTAAGTCTGCGGGAACAGATCCACCAGCGTCATGCGCTCCACGCCATACCCCGCGGCCGTCAGGCCCGCCAGGTCGCGCGCCAGCGTAGCCGGGTCGCAGGCCACGATGGTCACCTGGCGCGGCCGCAACTCGGCCAGGCGGCGCACCACCGCTTTGCCCAGCCCGGCGCGCGGCGGATCGAGCAAGACGAAATCGGGCGCGCGCTCCAGTTTCTCCAGATACTCCTCGACGGTCCGCTGTTCCGCGCTCACGTTGGCCAGCGCGGCGCGCTCGGCATTGAAGCGCAAGTCGCGCACCGCGGCCGTGCCCGATTCCACGGCGGTCACCTGGCGGAAGCTCCCTGCCAGCGCCAGCGAGAAGAGGCCCACGCCGGCGTAGAGATCGAGGGCCGTCTCCCCTGCGGCGCATTCCACCGCCGTCTCCACCAGCCGATCCACCAGGAACCGGTTCACCTGAAAAAACGAATTGCCGCTCACACGCCACCGCCCGCGGTAATCGAGCGCACCCTCGACCAGCCCCGGAATGGTCTCCGCGCACCAGTCGAAGAAACGGCGCGCCACCGGCTGATCGGTCTCGATCACGCTCAACTGCACCTGGTGCTCGTCGGTGAAGATTTCGAGCGAGCGCAGAAACCGCGGCCAGCGGCGGTCGCGCAGCATCGCGCTCAACGCGCGGATGGTCTCGTTCACCTTGGGCGACGCGATGGGGCACTGGTCGATGGCGCACAGCTTGTGCGATCGCGCCTCCCAATACCCGAGGCGTCCCCGCTCCGTGTGCAACTGCGCGCGGTTGCGATAGCCCCAGGGCTCGCCCGCCACGACGGCGATCTCCGCGGGCGGCTCGATCTTCCCCAGCCTCCGCAACTCTTCCGCCAGGATGGTGCGTTTCAGGGCGAGCTGATATTCGTATGGCGCATGCTGATAGTGGCACCCGCCGCAGCGAGTGAAAACGGGGCAGGGCGCGGGCACGCGCTCCGCCGCCGGCTCCAGCACTTCGAGCGCGCGCGCCCGCACGAGGCCGGGCTTCTCCCGCTCCGCCCGGGCGCGAATGCGCTCGCCCGGCAGCACGTAGGGCGCCAGCACCACGCGCCCGTCCAGCCGCGCCAGCCCGTCGCCGCCGTACACCAGCTTTTCCACGGTCACTTCGAAATTGCTTACGATAGGATTTACTCCCGTTCCCTTACCATGAAAACACGAGTCTTCTCCGGCATGCAGCCGACCGGGAATCTGCACATCGGAAATTACCTGGGAGCGCTCAAGAACTGGGTGCGCATCCAGCACGATTACGAATGCATTTTCTGCATTGTCGACCTGCACGCCGTCACCCTTTACCAGGAGCCGGGGGAGCTGCGCGCCAAAATCGCGGAGATCGCGGCGCTCTACCTGGCGGCCGGCATCGATCCCCAGGTATGCTCCATCATGGTGCAGTCCGCCGTCCCCGCGCATGCCGAGCTGGCCTGGATGCTCACCTGCGTCACCCCGGTGGGCTGGCTGGAGCGCATGACGCAATACAAGACGAAAGCGGCCAAACAGGAATCCGTGAGCGACGGCCTGCTGCAATACCCCGTGCTGATGGCCGCCGATATCCTGCTCTACCAGGCCGGCATCGTGCCCGTGGGCGAGGACCAGGCACAGCATCTGGAGCTGACGCGCGATGTCGCGCAGCGCTTCAATTCGCTATACGGCGATACCTTCGTCGTCCCCGGAACCAGTCTGCCGGCCGTGGGGGCGCGCATCATGGGCCTGGACGACCCGACGCAGAAGATGAGCAAGTCGGCCACCGGCCAGAATCATGCCGTGGCGCTGCTCGACCCGCCCGACAAGATCCGCAAGACCATCATGCGCGCCACTACCGACTCCAGCCCCGGCGTCGATCCCGAGACGGCGGGCCCCGGCGTGCTCAACCTGCTGGCGATTTATCAAGCCTTCTCCGGCGACGGCGACGACGAGATGAAGCGCCACTTCGCCGGCATGCGCTACGGCGAGCTGAAAAAGCAGGTGGCCGAGATGGTGGTTACGCACCTCGAACCGTTCCAGCAGCGCTACCGGCAGATTATTTCCGACCCCGGATACCTGGCCGCGGTCCTGCGGGACGGCGCCGCGCGCGTCGCGCCGATCGCCAACGACACCGTGCGCCTGGTGAAACAACGCATGGGCCTGTATACCTGAGTGTACCGGCGGCTCATCCGCGCCAACCGCAATTTTCGCCTGCTGTGGCTGGCCCAGATCGTCAGCCAAATGGGCGACTGGTTCTACGCGCTCTCGGTCTACAGCCTGCTCCTGCAACTCACCGGCAACCAGGCGAAATCGGTGGGCCTGGCGGTCGTGCTGCAAGTGCTTCCACACGCCTTCACCGCGCCCACCGCCGGTGTGATCAACGACCGCATCAGCCGCAAGGCGATCATGATTGGCGCCGATATCGCCCGCTGCTTCATCGTGCTGGGCATGCTGCTGGTGCGCAGTCCCGGGATGGTCTGGCTGGTCTACCCTCTGCTGCTGCTGGAAACCGTGGGCGCGGCCTTCTTCGAACCGGCGCACAGCGCGGTGATTCCGAACATTGTGGCGGAGGAACAGGTGCTGGCGGCCAACGCGCTCTCATCCATCACGTGGTCGTTCTGCCTGGCGGCGGGCGCCTCGCTGGGCGGGGTGACCGCGGTGCTGCTCGGCCGCGACGCCGTCTTCCTGCTCAATGCGGTCTCCTTTCTGGCGTCCGCCTGGCTGATCCGCCGCATGAAATTCATCGAGCCGCACACCGCGGGCTTGCCTCCTCTGCGCGGCCGCGACCTCGTGGATTTCACCCCGGTCCTTGAGGGAATCCGCTATGTGCGCGCCGATCCACGCCTGTTCGCGACGGTCTTTGTCAAAGGCGGCATTGGCCTGCTGGGCGCCAATAACGTGCTCCTGCCCATGCTCGGAGAGCGGGTCTTCCCGGCGCGGCTGGCGGGCCTGGACCCCAACCGGGCGGCCATGCTGGGCATGAGCCTGCTGATGGGCGCGCGCGGCGCGGGCTCGCTGCTGGGCCCGCTGGCGGCCGGGCGCTGGGCCGGCGAGCGGCGGCAACGTCTGCGCTCGGGCATCCTGGCCGGCTTCCTGCTGGCGGCCGCCGGCTACATGTGGCTGGGCGTGTCCGCTTCCCTCGCCTTTGCCGTACTGGCGGTGGTGCTGGCCCATGCGGGCTCGTCCACCAACTGGGTCTTCTCCACCACGCTGCTCCAGATTTATACCGAGGACCGTTTCCGCGGCCGTGTATTCGCCGCCGATTATGGCCTCTGCATGCTGGGCATCTCCGCCAGCAGCTACGCCGCGGGCGTGGCCATCGACCTGGGCATGCACGTCCGCACCTTCGCCGTGCTCATCGGGTTGGTGATGCTGGTCCCGGCCGCGGCCTGGGCTGGCGTGCTGTACGCGGCCGCGCGCCGGACGGCGGAACGGCGGTGATATCGTATACAGAAGGAGGCCGGCCGATGTCGCTCATCTCTGGTCTTATGGTTTTCCTGTGCGGCGCCGCGCTCGCATTCCCGGCCGCGCAGGATGCGCCCGGCCCGCGGCTCACCGCGCGCGAGCTTTTTTACTCCGCCGTCCAGACGGCGCCGGCGGCTGCGCAGCCAGCGCCCCCGAAGCCGCCGCCGCGCAAGAAAAACACGCCTCTGCCCGTCGCCAAAGCCCCGGCTGCGCCGCCCGCGACCGCTCCGGCCCATGTTCCCGATATGGCTCTGCCGGACGGCGGCCGCATTGTGCAGGCCTCCACCGCGGCGCGCACCAGCGCGCCCGCGCCCACCGCCGGGACGGCTCTCGGCCTCAAGTACACCATCCTGAAAAAGTCCGGCGACGATATGAGCGATGTGCCGCCCGACACCACATTCCACGCAGGCGACCGCATCCAGTTCCGCGTCCAGACCAATGGGGCCGGCTACTTGTATATCATCAGCCAAGGGTCGAGCGGCACCTGGAAACCCATCTTCCCGTCCGCCGAAGTGGAGGAAGGCGACAACCACGTGGATGGCTTGCGCGACTATACCATGCCGCCGGGAAGCCGCATGGTCTTCGACGAGCAGGCCGGAGTGGAAAGGATCTTCATCGTTTTCTCGCGCGGCCCCGAGCCCGATCTGGAGAATATGATTTATTCGCTCCAGGGCCGCCAGCCCGTTTCCACGCCCAAGCACCCCGCGCCGCCTGCGCCGAAGCACCTGCTGGTGGCCGGAATGGGGATCGACGATGCCACCGTGGGCCGCCTGCGGACGGCGTACGCGCGCGACCTGGTCATCGAGAAGGTCGACCCAGGCACTTCGGGCGAGAAGAAGGAAAACGCAGTATACGTGGTGAACGCCAGTGGCAGCGCGGATTCCCGCGTGGTAGCCGACCTCAACCTGGAGCACCGATGATCCGCCGGCTGTGGGCCGCGGCGGCGCTCGCTGCCGCCGCCTTCCCGCAGAGCCACACCATGACCCAGGGAGCGCACCGCATGGAACTCATGCTCGAGCGCCTGGAGGGACCGGCATGGCGCGTCATCGATCCCGGCCTGGTGCTGGCGCAAGGGGACCGCGTCCGTTTTCGTTTCCGCACCAATTTCGACGGTTACCTCTACGTCCCCAACCAGAGCACTTCGGGCCAGTTCGAGCAGTTGTTTCCGCGGGAGGAGACCGGGCGCGACAACCGCATCGCTGCCGGCAAGGAGTACCGGGTGCCGGCTACGGACAACGCATTCCGCGTCGCCGGACCGCCCGGCCACGAGATCGTCTATTGGCTGGTCACTCCCGGCCCGCTCACCGACGCGCCGCCGCGTTTCGAACCGCCGCCGGAGCGCAAGACGGCTCAGCCCACGATGATTCCGCGCTGCGACGACGCCATCCTGCGCGCGCGCGGCGATTGCATCGACAGTTCCGCCGGCCCCAGGCTGGTCCCGCGCGGCGAGGAGATTCCGGCGCAGCTTGAGCCCGCCGCCGACGCGGGCCGGCGCGATCTGCTCTTTCTGCGCCAGAAGGATACCGCCGTCATTTCGTCTCCGGCGCCGCTTTCCGGGCCGGTGATTTACGAATTCCGCCTCGCGCACCGGTGATCCCCATGAATAGGAGCAGAAATCGGTTGGCAGGCGGAAACGCCTGCCCCACAAAAACGTCAATCTCTGGGTATTCCAGGCTGCTGCTTTTCGTCGCTTTGGCCGCGCTGGCCGCGGCCCAAACCCAACCACCGCCCGCCCAACAGCAGCGCGATCTCAAGATCGAGAAACTCGAGCCTGCACCCGCACCGCCCAAGGCACAGGTTGTGCCGCGCAGTTACGCGGTGATCGTGGGCGTCTCGCAATATCCGAAACTGGCGGACAAATTCCAGCTCCATTTCGCCGAGCGCGACGCGCAATCCATCTTCTCCATCCTCATCAGCCCCGAGGGCGGCAATTTCAAAATGGAGAACGTGCACACCCTGACCGACGCCAAGGCCACCCTGGCCGCCCTGCGCAGAGAAATCGACACATGGCTGCCCTCGGTGGCCCGGGACGACGACCGCGTGCTCATCTATTTCGCCGGCCATGGGTTCGTCTACCAGGGCAGAGGTTACCTTGCGCCTTACGATATCGATGCCAGCCGGATCGCCGAAACCGGCTATCCCATGGACGAGCTGGCTTCCGTGATCGGCTCGAAGATCCACGCCCGGTGGAAAATCCTGCTCACCGACGCCTGCCATAGCGGCGCCATCTCACCCGAAGATACTCAGAGCCTGAACCATACGCTGTCGGATCTTAGTAAGTCGCTTTTCTCGCTTACCGCCAGCCGCGACCGCGAGATCTCTTACGAGAGCCCCGATTTGGAAGGCGGACACGGCTTCTTCACCTATTACCTGGTGCAAGGCTTGGGCGGCGCCGCCGACACCTCCCGCGACGGCCTGGTGACCGCCGACGAACTGGCCGAGTACGTGCACACCCAGGTTCGCGAGAAGACCAAGGGCCAGCAGAACCCTACCAGCGACCGTGGCAGCTACGATGCCGAAATGCGCCTTTCCTACGTGCCCGCCAACGCCAGCCCGGCGGCTCCGCCCGCTCCCAAATACGGCACGCTGATCTTCGAAGTCAACATGGACGGCGTGGAGGTGTTCGTGGACGGCAAGTCCATCGGCGTGGTGGCCAAGGGGAAGCCGTTCCAAACGCCCGGCCTGCCGCCCGGCCAGCACACCGTGAAGGGCGTCAAAATGGGCTACGAGCCCGATGGGCCGCGCCAGGAGACGGTCTATCCCGGCGAAGACTCCCCGGTCAGCATCCGGATCCTCATCCCCCGCCGCCACAATAAGGCCGCGCTCGATTCGCTCGACAAGGGGATCGAGTATTATCAGAAAGGTTATGAGCAGAATTACAAGAAAGCCGCGGAGTTATTCGAGAAGGCGCTTCAAACCGATCCCACTTACAGCCAGGCGGCGTTCTATCTGGGCCTGACTTACAACGCTTTGTTCGACGAAGAGAAGGCCCAACAGTATTATAGGAAGGCCATCGAGATCGACCCCGACTACCTGGAGGCCCATGCCAACTACGCCGGCATGCTGCTCGATATCGGCGACGTGGACGAATCCATCCGCCAGATCGACCTCGTGCTGCGGCGCCAGCCCAACCACGCCGTGGCGCTGACCATGCTGGCCCAGGCGTGCCGGCTAAAGAGCCTCTTTCCGCAATCGATCGACGCCGCGCGCAAGGCCATCCGCTTGACCCCGAAGGACGCCGAGCCGCACCTCTGGCTGGCCGACAGCCTGCGCAACAGCGGCAAATTCGCCGAGGCCCAAGCGGAGTACGAGCAGTACCTCAAACTGAGCGACTTCGACAGCCACCTGGCCGGGCAGTTGAATTACTATGTTCTCGGCTCATTACTGGGTTTCGGCAAAAGGCACCACGCCGCCCAGCGGGACATCTGGAAAGAACTGCGCAGCCTGGCTTACTTCGGCATGTGCGACTGCGAGCGTAAGCTTTCCCAGTTCGACATAGCCATTGCTTATTGCCAGAAGAGCCTGAGTTACGATTCGCGGGACCCTTACGCTCACTATGCCCTGGGCCTGGCATTTATGACCCAGGCGGTGAACGCCGGCAGCATCGCGGGACTGGACCCGGCCGTCAGGCACTTCCAGCAAATGCTCGAAATCAATCCCAACCTGGAAGAAGCCGCGTACGCCAGGCAAAACCTCGCCAACATTCAGAAGCTTTTGCAGAGCCGTTAGCATGAAACTCAAAATCCTCCAGGTGGGCGAACCCGTGCTGCGCCAGCCGGCGCGGCCCTTGTCCAGCGAAGAAATCCGCAGCCGCGCGATCCAACAACTGATCGAGTGGATGCGGGAAACCATGCGCGACGCTCCGGGCGTCGGCCTGGCGGCGCCCCAGGTTGGATTGTCGATTCAACTGGCGGTAGTCGAGGACCGCGCGGAACTCCTGCAGTTCATCGCGCCGGAGCGGTTGGCGGAGCGGCAGCGGAGGCCGGTGCCGTTTCAGGTGCTGATCAATCCGCGCATCGAAACCGCCGGGCCGGAGGCGGAGTTCTTCGAGGGCTGCCTCAGTGTCGCGGGGTTCGGCGCGCTGGTTCCGCGCCGGCTCGAAGCCGGAGTAGAATGTCTCGATCATCGCGGCGAGCCGCTCTCGTTTCGCGCCGAAGGCTGGCACGCCCGCATCGTGCAGCATGAGGTCGACCACCTCGCCGGGAGTCTGTATATCGACCGCATGCGCTCCCGCTCGCTCACCACCATGGAGAACCTCAACCGCTATTGGAACGACCTGCCCGTTCAGGAGGCCATCGCACGGCTTACGTCAACCGGCCCTTGACCGCCGCCGCCGCGTCCGCCACGGCCACGTCCGCCGATTGCCGGCTCTTGCGCTCCACCAGCTCCACCAGGCCGGCCGCCAGCTTCTTGCCGATCACGATGCGGTAGGGCAGGCCGATCAGGTCCGCGTCTTTGAACTTCACGCCCGGCCGCTCATCGCGATCGTCCAGCAGCGCGTCCAGGCCCAGCGCCTGGCAGTCGCCGTAGACCCGCTGCGCGGCCTCCCTCTGCGCGGCATCGGAATTGTTGGCCGGCGTGATCACCACCTGGAACGGCGCGATCGAGGGTGGCAGGATCATCCCGTCCTTGTCGTGATACAGCTCGATGGCCGCGGCCAGGATGCGCTCGATGCCGATTCCGTAGGAGCCCATGATGGGCGTCACTTCCTTGCCGGCGGCATTCAGCACGCGCAGGCCCATCGATTCGGAGTACTTGTAGCCCAGTTTGAAGATGTGTCCGATCTCCACGCACTTGCGGATCTCGAGCGTGCCCCCGCACGTGGCGCAGAGGTCGCCTGCGGCCGCCTGGCGCAGATCGCGGATCTCGGCCTGAAAATCTTCGCCCAGAGTCACGTGGCGCAGGTGGTAATCGTCCTTGTTGGCGCCCGCGATCATGTTGCGCCGGCCCACCAGCGCCTGGTCCGCCAGGATGGGCATGTTCTTCACGCCGACCGGCCCCAGCGAGCCGGCTTCGGCGCCGAACCATTGCCGGATCTCTTCGGGATGCGCGGTGCGGAATTCGGGATCGTTCACCAGGGCGCCCAGCTTGGTTTCGCTGAGTTGATGATCGCCGCGCAGCATCAACAGCACGGGCTTGCCGTCGGCCACCACCACCAGGCTCTTCATCTGCGAGGTCTCGGGCAGCCCCGTGAACGCGGCCACCTCGGCGATGGTCTTGCGCCCCGGCGTGTGGAATTCCTCGGGCGCCAGGTCCCCCGCGGGATCGGCCGCCGCGGGGGCGGCTGGCGCGGATACCGCTTTTTCCAGGTTCGCCGCGTAGCCGCAGCCCGGGCACACCGCGACGAAATCCTCGCCCGCCTCCGACGCCACCATGAACTCGTGCGACTGGCTGCCGCCCATGGCGCCCGAGTGCGCTTCCACGGCGGTGTACGCCAGGCCGCAGCGGTCGAAGATGCGGCAGTAGGCGCGGTAGTGCTTGTCATACGCGGCGTCCAGCCCCGCCTGGTCCATATCGAAGGTGTACGAATCCTTCATGATGAACTGGCGGACGCGGAGCAGGCCCGACTTGGGGCGCGGTTCGTCGCGAAACTTGGTCTGGATCTGGTACCAGATCTGCGGTAGCTGCTTGTAGCTGCGCAGTTCGCCGCGCGCGATCACGGTCATGACCTCTTCGTGGGTCATGCCCAGGCACAGGTCGCGCCCGAAGCGGTCCTTCAACCGGAACAGGTTGTCGCCCATGACGTCCCAGCGGCCGGATTCCTGCCACACTTCGGCCGGGTTCAGCGCGGGAAGGTACATCTCCTGCCCGCCGATGGCATCCATTTCCTGGCGCACGATCTGTTGGATCTTCAGCAGCGAGCGCTGGGCCAGAAACAGGTAGTTGTAGATTCCCGCCGAAAGCTGGCGGATGTAACCAGCGCGCAGCAGCAACTGGTGGCTGGGCACCTCGGCTTCGGCCGGGTTCTCGCGCAGCGTAGGGATGAACAACTTACTCCAAAGCATAGGTTTGTAGAAGGGAAAACTCAATTCTAGCATGGTAAAATCGGATTTCTCCCCTTTATGAAGATCGCCCTGGCCGCCGATCACGCCGGTTTTGCTCTCAAAGAGAAGCTGTGCGCGAGCCTGGCCGCCGCCGGCTACGAGATCGCCGATTTCGGCACCGATTCGGCGGAGTCCTGCGATTACCCGGATTTCGCCGGGCGGGCGGCGCGCGAAGTGGCGCAAGGCCGCGCGGACCGCGCCATCCTGGTCTGCTCCACGGGGATCGGCATGGCCATGGCGGCCAACAAGGTGGCCGGCGTGCGCGCCGCGCCGGCCCAATCCGACGACGAGGTCCGTTTCACGCGCGAGCACAACGACGCGAACGTGCTGACGCTGGGCGCGAAATATCTCGATGAGAACCGCGCGCTCCAGCTGATCCGCATTTTTCTCGATACCGAATTCGCCGGCGGCCGCCACGCGCGCCGCGTCGCCAAGATCGCGCAATTGGAGCGACACTAGCGGTAGGACAACCCTGCACGGAGGACCCATCACATGACGGCATCGGAAAGCATGCGGCGGCCATTGGCCGAAGTCGATCCGGAAATCTACCAGGCCATCCAGCGCGAGAGAGATCGCCAGGATTCCCAACTCGAGCTCATCGCCAGCGAGAACTTCACCTCCGAAGCGGTGCTCGAAGCCACCGCCAGCGTGTTCACCAACAAGTACGCGGAAGGGTATCCCGGCAAGCGCTATTACGGCGGCTGCGAGTTCACCGACATCGTCGAGAACCTGGCGCGGGAGAGGGCCAAGAAGCTGTTCGGCGCCGAGTATGCCAACGTGCAGCCGCATTCCGGCTCGCAGGCCAACCAGGCCGCCTACGCCTCCGTGGTCGCCCCCGGCGACACCATCATGGGCCTGAACCTGGCGCACGGCGGCCACCTAACGCATGGCCACCCGCTCAACTTCTCCGGCAAGACGTACAAGATTGTGCCCTATAGCGTGCGCAAGGAGGACGAGCGCATCGACTACGACGAAGTGGAGCGCCTGGCCCACGAGCACAAGCCGAAAATGATCGTCACCGGCGCCAGCGCCTATCCGCGCATCCTCGATTTCGCGCGCTTCCGCCAGATCGCCGACGCGGTGGGCGCCATCTTCCTGGTGGACATGGCGCACATCGCCGGTCTGGTAGCGGCGGGATTGCACCCCAACCCGTGCCAGTACGCCGATATCGTCACCTCCACCACCCACAAGACGCTGCGCGGGCCGCGCGCCGGACTCATCCTGGCGAAGGAAAAATTCGGCGCGGCCATCGACAAATCGGTCTTCCCAGGCATGCAGGGCGGACCGCTGGTGCACGTGGTGGCGGCCAAGGCGGTGTGCTTCCAGGAGGCCCTGCAGCCGGAGTTCATCGTCTATCAGAAGCGCGTGGTGGCCAATGCGCGTGCGCTCGCCCAGACCTTGATGGACGAAGGCTTCCGCCTGGTCTCGGGCGGCACCGATACGCACCTGATGCTGGTCGACGTGTTTTCCAAGGGGCTGCGCGGAAAGGAGGCGGAAGAGGCACTCGACCGCGCTCGTATCACGGTCAACAAGAACGCCATTCCGTTCGATACGAACAAGCCGTTCAACCCGAGCGGGATTCGCCTGGGATCGCCCGCGGTCACCACGCGCGGCTTCGAGGAAGCGGAAATGCGAGAGGTCGGCTCGCTGATCGCCGAGGTGCTCCACCACATCACGAGCGAAGAGGCTATCGCGTCGGTCCGCCAGCAGGTGGGCGCGCTCACCGCGCGCTTCCCGCTCTACCGCTGGAAGCTCGATCCGGTTCGAGCGTAGGAATGCCGCTGCACATCGTCATCGACGCCCGGCGCATCCGGGATTTCGGCATAGGCACGTACATTCGGAGCCTGGTCCACGCGCTGAGCGCGATCGACAACACGAACCAATACACGCTGGTCAGCGCGCCGGGCGATGTGCGCACGCTCGCCGGCCTGCCCGAGAATTTCCACGCCGCGGTGTACACCCGCCGCGATTCCGACGCCATCGATAACGTGGCCTTCCCCATCTACCTGCGCGGGCTCTCCCCGGACCTGGTGCACATCCCCCTGAACCGCGTTCCCCTGCTGATGATCCGCCCCTACGTGGTGACCATTCACGACATGGCCAACCTGTTTTATGAGGAGGATCGCTCCAAGATCCGCATGCAACTGCGGCGCTATCGCTTCCGCCGCGGCCTGGTGCGGGCCAACCGGGTGATCGCCGTTTCCGAGGCCACCAAGCGGGACGTGGAGAACATCATGGGCGTGCCCCCGGACCGCATCCGCCGGGTCTACAACGCGCCCGACCCGGGCTTCCTGGCGCATGCCGCCGGGCCCGGCTCCGAAGAGCAACGGCGCATTATGGAGCGCTACCAGATCGACTATCCGTTCCTGCTGTATGCCGGCAACATCCGGCGGCACAAGAACGTGCCGCGCCTGGTGGAGGCGTTCGCCGTGGTGCGCGAGCAGCTCGCCTCCCACCCGGTCTACGCCGATTTGCGCCTGGTGATCATCGGCGACACCATTTCGCAGTACCCCACCGTGCGGCAGACGGTGATCAAGAGCCGCGTCGAGCCGGTGGTCCGGTTCCTCGGCTTCGTGCCCTTCGAGACCCTGCGCTGCTTTTACGAATCGGCGGCGGCCTTCGTCTTTCCCTCGCGCTACGAAGGCTTCGGACTGCCGCCGCTCGAAGCCATGGCCTGCGGCACGCCGGTGGTGACCTCCAACGTCAGCTCGCTCCCGGAGGTGGTGGGCGACGCCGCGGTCCTGGTGAACCCGGAGAACGTGTTCGACATCGCGCGCGGCATCCACGACGTGCTGCTCGACGAGACTTTGCGCGCCGAGTTGATCCGCCGCGGCCGCGAGCAGGCCGCGCGCTTCAGTTGGTCGCGCACCGCCCGCCAGGTGCTGGAGATTTACCAGGATGCGGCCGGCGGCCGGGAATGACTCAGTGAGGTAGGTCTCCTGGCTTGCCGCCCGCCGAAGGCGCGGGCCGGCCCCAAGGTCTGTCCCAGCCCTTCTTCGGCCATGCGCTGTTCTTCATCCTTATCGAGCTTCGCCAATTCTCGAGCCAACCGGGTTCGTTTCTCGCGCTCCGTCATTAAATTCATCGCGGCCTGGGCTTCCGCACCATCCTCTCTAGTATGACAATTCGTACTGGCGTCAATTCGTACTCACCCCTTTTGAGCGTTCGGTGTTTTACATTGGATGGTGCGGATGCACTGGCGCCAATTCATCGCGGCGGATGTCTTCCTGGGCCTGGGCGCAGCCCGGCTGCCAGCCCAGGGCAACTACGAAGTGCAGGTCTATGGCTCCGAACTGGTGGCGCCCAAAGTCACCATGGTCGAGTTGCACAGCAACTTCACCGCCAGCGGCGTGAAGGGGACCATCGATGGCGTGCTCCCCACCAACCACGCCGAACATGAAACCGTGGAGATCACGCACGGGTTCAACGAGTGGTTCGAGACCGGCTTCTACATCTTCACCAGCATCCAAGCGGATGGCAGTTGGAGGTATGTGGGCTCGCACATCCGCCCGCGGTTCTCGGTGCCAGAGAAGTATCACCTGCCGGTGGGACTGAGCATCTCCAACGAGATCGGCTGGCAGCGGCCGAACTTCTCGTTGGATACATGGACCTGGGAGATACGGCCCATCGTAGACAAGAAGCTGGGCAAGTGGTACCTCGCGTTCAACCCCACCTTCGACCGCTCGCTGCACGGGCCGGAATCCGGGCGCGGCTTCCAGTTTTCGCCGAACGTAAAGTTCAGCTACGACGTGACCAAGAAGGTGGCCATGGGGATGGAGTATTACGGAGCGTACGGCCCGGTCACCGGCTTCGACCCGGTGCGCGACCAGCAGCAGCAGTTCCTGCCGGCGGTGGATGTGGATTTCGGCAAGAACTGGGAATTCAATTTCGGCGTGGGCGTGGGCGTCACCTCGGCCACCGACCATTTGCTGATCAAAGCCATCCTGGGCTACCGGTTCAACAACGGGCGCAACAATTAGAGAAAGTTGCGGCGCTATTCCAGGCTGTCGCGCAGGTTCAGCATGCGGATCAAGCGGCGCAGGGAGTTTGGATGTATTTTCAGCCTCGCCGCCGCCCGGTTGTGATCGCCGCCGCTTTCGCGCCAGGCGGCCCGGATGAGTTCGCGCTTGGTCTGGGTCACCGAGGTCTGCAAGGCGCCGGGTACCGCCGCCACGGCAGCGGCGTCGAGAATCGTCTCCGGCAAATCCTCGGGTAGCAGCACGTCGGATTGGCCCAGAACCACAGCGCGCTCGATGGCGTTCTCGAGCTCCCGCACATTGCCCGGCCACACATACGCCGCCAGATAGCGCTCCGCTTCCGGTGAAATTCCCACCACCCGGCGGCGGCAGCGCGCGCAGGCTTGATTCAGGAAGTATCGCGCCAGGGGCAGAATGTCTCCCGGGCGTTCTCGTAGCGGCGGCACCCGCAGCGCCACCACGTTCAGCCGGTGATAGAGGTCTTCGCGAAAAGCTCCACGGCGCACCTCGGCGGCCAGATCGCGGTTGGTGGCTGCGATCACCCGGACGTTCAACTTCAACGTTCGGGTGCCGCCCACGCGGTCGAACTCCCTCTGCTGCAGGACGCGTAGCAGCTTGGCCTGCAGGGGCGGGGCCAGCTCGCCAACTTCATCGAGGAACACCGTCCCGCCCTCGGCCATCTCCAGCTTGCCCTTCTTCTGTGCCACCGCTCCCGTGAAGGCGCCCTTTTCATGGCCGAATAACTCGCTTTCCAGCAGGGTATCGGCCAGCGCCGCACAATTGATCGCAATGAACGGTTTTTCCAGCCGCGGGCTCAGCCGGTGCAGTGCGAGCGCCACCAGTTCCTTGCCCGTGCCGCTTTCGCCCAGCACCAGGACCGAAGTGTCCTGCGGTGCCACCCGCGCCACCATCTGGAGCAGCTTCTGGATAGCCGGGCTTTCCCCGACGATCCCGGTCTCGATGCTGTCGAGCCGATCGTGCAAGAGCATGTTCTCGGTGCGCAACCGCTCGACGTCGCGAACGTTCTCAAGAGCAGCCGACGCCAGCGTCGACACAGCGCTCAAAACCTCGCGATGGCTCTCCAGACGCTCTGCTTCCTCAGGTGCAAACCAGAACGCCAGCAGCCCGGCGATTTCGCCGCGTACGTAGAGCGGAAGCGCCACACAATCCGCGGGAATCTCCGCCGGGCCGGCGCCCAGCACAATCGCGCCGCCGGAACATGGCACCAGGTCACCGACCAGCCGCACAATCTGCTCCTGCCAGATGATCCGCTGCGCCTCGTCCGGCGACCGCGCCAGCGCCCTAAAGAGAAACAGCAGCGCGCATGCCTGTAGCAGCGTGTTTTCCGGCGACTGCGGGCTTGGCTGCGACTGCATGGACGGGTGTCAGTTTAGCAGGTATCGAGTGCAGTGAACCGATCGGTTCAGGGGGATGAACCGCGCGGTTCATTTATGCCGGCAATGTGACACCGAGTCTCTGTCTTTACCGCACCTTACAGTCTGGCATCAGGCCTGCTTTAGTCTGCGCATAAGTCGGGACCCAAGAAAAACAGGGCCTGCAGGAGGATGACACAATGAAAACCTTAACGATGCGTTGGATGATTGCGGCGGCTGCCCTGGCGGTCACTGCCGGCGGTGCTTCGGCACAGACCTTCAAAGCGGAGATCCCCTTGTCGTTCCGCGTGGGGAAGATGCTCATGCTGCCCGGTTCCTATCGGATAAGTGTGGAAACCGGCAGCGCCTCCGAGATCGTCTATGTCCATAACCTCGATACGCAGAGTACGGTCGTGCTGCTTGCGGGCGTGAAATCGGACGCGCCCAAGGCGTGGCGGCAGGAGGGCAAGCCCATGATCGGCTTTGAGTGCGTCGGCGACCTGTGCGCGCTGCGCCGGTTGTGGAATGGGCAAGACACTTTCGCGTATGGTTTCCGGGGTAGGGCGCTGCCCCCTGGAGAGGACCGGCGAGCGGCCGTCGTCAGGTTGACTCCGGTCAAAGCCGATTAAGACGCATCCACGCCCTCGGAGGCGGCCGGAACCCAGCCCATGCGGCGCCGCCCACGCGGCGCCGCAAAGCCATGGCGCACTACTGTATCCCTTCGAATCTGGCGAGATCGCGCGTCCCGAACGGCCGCCGCTATTCCAGCCCCATCTTCCCCATCGCGTGCGGTAGCGTGGATCGGAGCGAAGTTGGTCGTACATCAGTGAGGTGTGGAGTTTCACGGCATATTCTCAGACACCGGCTGCGGGCACCCGCGGCTTCCGGTGCGCTTCCGCGCCGCCACCCAGGCCGCAAATACCTCGGGATTCTCCAGCCACACCAGCATCCACTGCGCCATCTCTTCTTTTTGCGCCTGCTTTTCGGGCGCCGTGCGCGGGTTGCGCGCCAGGAAGCGGGCGCGGTCCTTGGCGGCGATCACCTGGCGCCGGCAGGAACGTGCGCGCGCGCGATCGCCGGCGGCCATGGCTTCCGCGTACACCTGCTGCATTTCGCCGAGCGATTGCTCCAGCTCCTCGAAGGTGTGCTGGCGGATGCCGGCATAGGGCTGCTCGAAGGGCAGACCCGTGGCGCGCAGCAGGTCTCGCAGGTAGCTTTCCGAAACCGGCGCAAGCCGCGCGAGCAGCTCCCGCCACACCGCCGCCGTGATCGCCTGCGGCCGCGCGGCCTCCAGGTAGTCGCGCACCTGCCGCTTAATGGAGGTGCTTTTGGCCACGGCGGTACTTCTCGGTGGCGGCTTCGTGCGCCGCGATGTTGTTGGAGAATTCGTGCGCGCCCGAGCCATCGGGCCGCAGTACGAAATAGAGGGCGGCGGAATCTTCGGGTTCGAGTGCCGCCTCGATGGAAGCGCGGCCGGGGTTGGCGATGGGTCCGGGCGGCAGTCCGGCATGGCGATAGGTGTTGTAGGGGTCTTCGCTATCCAGGTCCGAGCGGTGAATCGTCCCGCGGTAGCGGTCCGCCAGCAGCGCGGCGTAGATGGTGGTGGGGTCGCAATCGAGCTTCATGCCGATGCGCAGGCGGTTTCGAAACACGGCGGCGATGCGCGGGCGTTCTTCGGCGAGCTTGCCCTCCTTCTCCACCAGCGAGGCCAGGGCCACGGTGTCGTGCACGCCGGCGGAGGTGTGCAAGGCGCGCCACACGTCGCGAAACTTCCCCGTCATCATGCGGCATAGCCCCTCGGGCGTGGTGTGGCGGCCGATGCGGTAGGTGTCGGGAAACAGGTACCCCTCGAGCGACGGCGCCGCGGGGTCCAGGTCGCGGATGAGGGCGGGCTGGCGCGCGGCGGCCAGAAACCCGCTCGCCGGAAACACGCCGATCTGCTGGCAGGCGGCCGCGATATCGAACATGTTCTTGCCTTCCGGCACAGCCAGTTCGTAGTAGAAGATGTCCCCGCGCGCGATGCGCGCCAACACGCCGGCGGCCGAGACGGGACGGTCGAAGCGGTATTCGCCGGCCTGCAGGACGCGCCCGCGCCCGGTCAGGCGCGCCAACAGAAAGTCCCAGCGGCTGCGGACCACCCCGGAGGCGGCCAGCAGGTCGGCCATTTGTCCGCTGGAGGTGCCGTGCGGGATGTCCACGAACACCTCGCCCTCGAATCCGCGGTAAGGACGGAACACCCGGAACGCGTAGGCGCCGCACAAAAGCGCCGCCAGCACCAGCAGGCGCGCCAGGAAGCGTCTCATAGCGAATCCAGGTAGCTTTGCAGCAGGATCACGGCCGAGAGCCGGTCCACCGCCGCCGCGCGTTTCTGGATGCTGATCCCGCTCGCCCGCAGCACGCGACCCGCCTCCACCGACGTGAGGCGCTCGTCCCACAGTTTTACGGGGAGGCCCGTGCGCTTCTCCAGCGCCGCGGCGAATTCGCGTACCCAGCCCGACTGGCGGCCTTCCACCCCGCCCATGTTAATGGGGTTGCCCATCAGGATCAGGCCCGCCTCCCGCTCGCGCGCCAGTTG
>JADGNR010000379.1 GCA_017883415.1 Bryobacteraceae bacterium
GACGAAGAGATCGAAGCGCTGAAAAAGGTGACGCTCGACGATGTGCGCAAGTTCCACGCGCAGTTCTACGGAGCATCCTATGCCAAGTTCGTGGTCAGCGGCCAAAGCGATACGGCGGAGATGCAGAAGCTCGCCGCGGAGCTGTTCGGCAACTGGAAGAGTCCCGCCCCCTTCACGCGCGTGCCCATCGCCTATCACAAGGTGGATGCCGCGGACCAGAAGATCGAAACCCCCGACAAGCAGAACGCGCTGTTCGTGGCCGGCGTGAATGCCAAAATGTCCGACGACGACGCGGACTACCCGGCCATGGTGATCGCCAACTACATCTTCGGCGGCTCGGGCGGCTCGCGCCTGTTCAAGCGCATCCGCGACAAGGAGGGGCTGAGCTATGGCATCGGATCGGGCTTCGGGGCGCCGCCGAAAGACGATGGCGCCACCTTCTCGGTCTTCGGCATCAGCAATCCGCAAAACGCTCCCAAGGTGGAGGCCAGCTTCAAGGATGAACTGGCGCGCACGGTGAAGGACGGCTTCACCGCCGACGAAGTATCCTCCGCCAAGAAGTCGTGGCTGGAGCAGCAGACCGTCGCGCGCTCGCAGGATACCCAGTTGCTATCCACCCTGACGCAATGCGAGCGCTTCGACCGCACCCTGAAATGGCAGGAGGCGCTGGAAACCAAGGTCGCGGCGCTCACTCCCGAGCAGGTGTCGGCGGCGTTCCGGCGGTATGTGGACCCAGCCGCGCTGGTCTACGTCAAGGCCGGCGATTTCAAGAAGGCGGGCGTGTTTCAGTAGGGTAGGCCTCCCGGCCTGCCCGGTTTGGGCATTTTGCCCATTTCGCGTTGGATGATCTTTAGAATCAGTAGGATGCGGGAGGCGTCTGGGCATTTTGCCCAAAAGCGCCTCGCTACGTCTCGAAGAGCAGGCTCGAACACGTCAGCCCCGCTTCGGCTTTCATCAGCTCGGAGACGTCCAGCGTCCGCACGTTCCGCCCCAACCGCTCGAGCACGCGCGCCGTCGCGGGAAAGCACTCGGGAATGACCACCGTGTCTCCGATGGCGAGTACGTTGGCCGCGCGCGGCTCTTCGGGCGCGACATCGAGGATGCGGTAATCGCGGAACGGGGCCGTGTCGAACCACGCGCGGTTGGCCAGGATCGTCCCGTCGCCCGCGTAGCAGCAGGCCGTCTTCAAGTGCAGGCAGCCGCGGACCTCCACCGGCACCACGGAGTATCCCAGCGGCGTTACTTCGGCCGTCAACTGGCGTATGCCTTCCTGGTTGGTGCGCGCCGAAAGCCCCACGAACAGCGTGGCGCCGATGCGCAGCACGTCGCCGCCTTCGAGCGTGGCGGGCTCGCGCAGGGTGCGCAGCGGCCGGAAACGCGCCAGCGCCCGCGCCAGGCTATCGGCTTCGCCGCGCCGCGACGCCGCGCCCAGGCGCGCGATCACCGCCACCTCGTCCACCACCACCGCCGGATCTTCCACGAAGACGGCGTCCGGGAAGTCCGGCTCGGCGGCGAGCGAGACCACCGATGCGCCCAGCGCCCGCAGGCAATCCTCGTAGCCCTGGTGCTGGACCACGGCCTGGGCGATATCGATCTCCTGCCGCGGCAAATATCCCAGCTCGCAACGGTTCAGCGACGGGCTGACGGCGCGCGTAATGGCGGTCAACATCTATTGCATTTTACGCGTTCCTGCGCCATACTTCCGGCGCCAGTGGGGTAGGCCTCCCGGCCTGCCCCCGCTTGTCTCCTTGTCTCGTTTGTCTCGTTCCGCGCCTTGCATTCTACGCGTTCCTGCGCCATACTTCCCAGCATTATGCGGACACTTCGCGGGATCGAAGTCTTGGGGCGGGACCTGCGCTACGCCGCGCGGATGCTGCGGCGGAGCCCGGCATTTACCGTGGTCGCGGTGCTCACGCTGGCGCTCGGCATTGGCGCCAACACAGCCATCTTCAGCGTGGTGAACGCGGTCCTCCTCCGCCCGCTGCCGTATCCGGAGCCGGCGCGCCTGGTGGAGTTGTGGGGCAATGTGAAGCGCGCCAAGGTGGAACGGCGCGGCGCTTCGTACCCCGATTACCAGGACTGGCGCGACCAGAGCCGCTCCTTTGCAGCCATGGCCGCGTTCGATGGGGGCAGCTTCACGTTGACCGGCGTGGACGAGCCGGAGCGTCTCGACGGCGAGTACGTGTCGCAGCCCTATTTCGCTTTGCTCGGAGTGAACGCGGCCGTCGGCCGCACCTTCCGCCCCGAAGAGGACCGGGTGCCGCAGCGCGATGCCGTAGTCGTTCTGAGCGACAGCCTGTGGAAGCGCCGCTTCGGTGCGGACCCGGGCATCGCCGGCCGCGCCATCGCGCTGGGCGGCCGCGGCTACACCGTAATCGGCGTGATGCCTCCCTGGTTCCGCGGGATTACCGATACGGCCGATGTGTGGGTGCCGTTCCTCATGTACGGCACCGCCGACGATTTCGCGGAGCGCGGCAGCCGCGGTTTCGCGGCGCTGGCGCGGCTCAAGCCGGGAGTTTCGCAGGCGCGGGCGCAGACCGAACTGGACGGTATTTCGAAACGCCTCGAACGTGCTTATCCCGCGACCAACGAGGGCCGCGGCGTGGAGTTGAGCCCGCTGGCCACGGAGATCGTCGGCGACCTCCGCCAGCCGCTGCTGGTGCTGCTGGCCGCCGTGGCCTTCGTCCTGCTGATCGCGTGCACTAACGTGGCCAACCTGCTGCTGGCGCGCTCGGAAGCGAGGCAGCGCGAAATCGCCCTCCGCATCGCCCTGGGCGCCGGCCGCGGACGGGTGCTGCAACAACTCGTCACGGAAAGCGGTCTGCTGGCGTTCGCGGGAGCCGGCGCGGGACTCCTGCTGGCCGGCTGGGGCGTGCGCGCGCTGATGGCCGCCAGCCCCGTGACCTTTCCCAGTTACGTGCACCCCGGCCTGGACCCGCGCGTGGCCTGGTTCACGGTGCTGATCTCGGCAGCCGCCGGCCTCGCGCTCGGCCTTGCGCCCGCCGCGCAGGTGCGCCCCGGGAACCTGCACGACGCTTTCAAGCAGGCTTCCAGCCACTCCGCCCAAAACCGCGGCGGACGCCGCTTCCGTAACCTGCTGGTGGTGGCCGAGGTGGCGTTCGCGCTGCTGCTGCTGGTGGGCGCGGGCCTGCTGATCCGCAGCGTGCAACAACTCGCCGCCCTTCATCCGGGGTACGGCCCCGATCGTGTGCTGACGCTGCGGCTCAGCCTGCCGCGCCTGGCGCCGCCTGCGGGCGCATCGCAGGCCGCCGCCTCCGCCACGCCGCCGGACGCCAGGGCCGCCGTGTCCGCGCGCGAGATTTTGCGCCGCGTGGCACAGATTCCGTCCGTCGAATCGGCCGCCGCCGGGTCCGATGTGCCGCTCGGCGGCTCCAGCGCCATCTTCTACACCGCCGAGGGGCAGCCGCCGGTCAACGCCGCCAACGTACCGCGCGCTTATATCCATCGCGTGAGCCCGGAGTTTTTCAAAACGCTGCGCATCCGCCTGGTGGCCGGACGCACCTTCACGGAAACCGAGATGCAGGGGAACTCGAACGTGGTGATCGCCAGCGAAAACGTCTCCCGGCGCTTCTGGCCGGGACAGGACCCGATCGGCAAGCGCGTCAAGGGCGGCGGGCCCGCATCGCCGGGCCCGTGGTGGACCATCGTCGGCGTGGTCAATGAGATGAAGTATCGCGGGCTGCCTGACAATCCCACCGCCGATCCCGACCTCTTCCTTCCCTTCTCCGAGCGCCAGCGCACCTTTTCGCTGCTGGTGCGGACCGCGCTCGAACCGGCGGCGTTGGCCCCGTCCGTGCGCAAGGTGCTGCGCGAAGCGGAACCGTCGGTGGTGGTATTCAACGTCTCCACCATGCAGGAATTCATCGGCCGCGAAACCGCGCGCTCGCGCTTCACCGGCTGGCTGATGGGCATCTTCGCGTCGGCCGCCCTGCTGCTGGCGATGATCGGGATCTACGGGGTGATGTCCTATGCGGTTTCGCGCCGCACCCAGGAGATTGGCGTGCGCATGGCGCTGGGCGCGGCCCGCTCGGATGTGATCCGCATGGTGGTGGGCCGCGGGATGGGCCTCATCGCCATCGGCCTCGGGCTCGGGGTGGCGGCCGCGCTGGCCCTCACGCGCCTCCTTGCGAGCCTGCTCTACGGCGTCACCGCCACCGACCTGGCGACATTCGCCGCCGCGGCCCTGGCGCTCGCCGCCGTCGCACTGATGGCGTGCCTGGTGCCCGCCGCCCGTGCCAGCCGCATCGATCCGGCGGTCGCCCTACGGAATGAGTGAGGGGGGACCGCGCAGGCGGCCGCGTCGATTGGCGAGGAAATGACCTTGGCCGAACTGTGCCGCGCGAAAGCTCACGCCCATACGCGTGGCCAGGGCCGGTCGTCCTGTCCGGCATCGCCGCGGACGAACGACGCTGAAATCGATTCCCGGTCCGAAATCATGGACATGTTAAACTGGTTTCATCGCGGAGAGGTGGCAGAGTGGTCGATCGCGCCCGCCTCGAAAGCGGGAGTACCTGTGAGGGTACCGGGAGTTCGAATCTCCCCCTCTCCGCCATTCCCTTGACTCGTCACTCGTCGGAATCGGTGCGCCGCCAGAAGCTTCGTGAGCGCGGCCGCGCAGGCCGCCCCGCCCACCATCCCCGCCACCAGCCAGAGGGCGGTCTGGCGGAGCACCAGCCGGATCGCATTTCGCGGCCGCGCGCCTACGCCGTAAATGCCCACCGCCGCCAGACCAACTCCGGGTCTCCCGCCTGAATCCGGCACCATCCGGCTGAGGCGTTCACGTGCTTGGGCATACGGCGGCCGGCGGGCGTGCCTACTTTTGCAGGAAGAAATTCCCCACGAACATGGCGTCGATCCCCGACGAATAGAAGCTGCGCACGGCGTCGCGCGGCGTGCACACCAGCGGCTCGCCGAACAGATTGAACGAGGTGTTGTAGAGCACGGGCAGGCCGGTGGCCTCTCCGGCCGCGTGGAGCAGCTTCCAGTACAGCGGGTTTTCGTCGCGGTCCACGGCATGCACGCGGATCATGTCGCCCGCCAGAATCGCGGCCGCGAATCGCTCGCGATGCTCCGGCTTCACGCGTCCCACGGTGGAAAGGTAGCGCGCGTTGGCGCCGGTTTCAAAATACCGCCCGCTCAACTCCGCGGGCACCGACGCGGCGAATTTCCGGAAGGGCTCGCGATGCTTGATGAAGGTGTTCAGGTTCTCGGTGGAGTAGGCGTCGAGCGGCGAAGCCAGAATGCTGCGGTTGCCGAGCGCGCGCGCACCGAACTCCATGCGTCCGTGCATCCACGCCACGATCTTGTTGTCGTTCAACTGCTCCACCGCCCGCTCGATCAATTCGCCGGTGGTCGGCAAGTAGCGGAAGCGCAGCTTGCAGTTCTCCAGCACCAGCTTGATTTCGGCCGCCGTGTAGGACGGACCCAGGCAGAGGGTACTGAGCGCAACGCGCTTTTCTTGCCGGTAGGTGCCGTGCCAGGTCTCGAGCACCGCACCGATAGCGGTCCCGGCATTTCCCGCGGCCGGCTGCACGAACACGTTTTCGTATCCCGCATGGCTCTCGAGCGCCGCCACCAGGAGCGCATTCAGCCCCAGGCCGCCGGCCAGGCACAGGTTGCGGCCCTGCCCGGCCATGCGGAGGGCGGCGGCCTCCACCGCCCGCTGGATGCCGGCGG
>JADGNR010000380.1 GCA_017883415.1 Bryobacteraceae bacterium
TCGCCGCGGCCAGCGTAGGTCCGCGCCCGGAAGGTCGTCGGCACGGGCGCGGGCGTATGGCGCGCCCGGAGGGACTCGCACCCCCGGCCTACTGGTTCGAAGCCAGCCGCTCTATCCAACTGAGCTACGGGCGCGCACTGATGCCGATTCTAGCAGGCTCTAACCTTCCGCGACCACCGGGTTCACCAGTTCGCCCAGGCCTTCCACGCGCACCGCCACTTCGTCGCCCGGTTTCAGCCAGCGCGGGGGCTTGCGCGCGAAGCCGACGCCGGCGGGGGTGCCGGTCGAGATCACGTCGCCCGGCTCGAGCGTGAATACACTCGAAAGAAAAGCGATCAGGCGGGGGATTTTGAAAATCATGTTGCTGGTGTTGGAGTCCTGCATCACTTCGCCCGATAGGGTGAGCGAAATCGCCAGGTTGTGCGGGTCCTCGATTTCGTCGGCGGTCACGACGGCCGGGCCCATGGGCGCGAAGGTGTCGAAGGTCTTGCCCATCATCCACTGGCTGGTGGCCCGCTGGAAATCGCGCGCGCTCACGTCGTTCATCATGGTGTAGCCGAAAACGTGCTCGCGCCAGCGCGCCTCCGGAATATGGCGGCCGCCGCGGCCGATCACCACCACCAGCTCGGCTTCGTAGTCCGGTTCGGCGGAATTCCCGGGCAGCACGATGGGGTGGCCGTGGCCGGTCAGCGCGCTGGGGAACTTCGAAAAAACGGTGGGCACGCCGGGGACCGCCAGCCTGGCTTCTTCGGCGTGGTCGCGGTAGTTCAGGCCAATGCAGACGATCTTCGGCGGTTTGAGGATCGGCGCCCGCAGCTTCTCCTGCCCGCGCGGGACCGATTCCCCGCCCGGCGGGTACTCGACCCACCGCATCACGCGGTCCATGGCATCGGCGCCGCCGGCGATCACCGAGAGCAGGTCCTCGAACCCCGCGCCGCGGAGCCCGATCACCCGGTCGTCAAACTGGACGCCCGGCTCGGTATAGCCTGGTCGTTCGAGGGTCACGAATCGCAATGGAGAACCTCCGCTGGCGGCCCATTGTATCCTGGAAGCATGGTGCGGTGGCTGCTCGCTTTGGCGTTCTTCGTCCGCTTTCCCCTGACCGCTGGAACCGGCGCCGACCTGGCGCGCGCCATCCGCGAGAACAGCTTCGACCGCGACGCGTGCTATCGCGTGCGCGACCTCAAGCTTTTCAAGGAGGACATCCGCATCTACCTCACCGACGGCCATCTGATTTTCAGCAAGCCGGTGGCCGGGCGGCGGATCGCCGCCGTGTTCGCCGCGGATGTGGAGGGCGGCGACGGCGAATTGATCCTGCTTCCGCCCAATCGCGCGGAACGCCGGTCGCTGGCCGCCAATATCAACGCGCCCAACCTGGACGAACATTTCCGCAGCGCGCTGTTTCTGTTTACCGGCGGCGACTACGATGCGCTCATGTCGCAGTTGCCCAACAACCCCGCCAATAAGAAGACGCCCGAGCTGGGTCCGGTGATGGATGAGGAGTGGACCCCGGTGCTGCGCAATCTCGCCGGCAGCTTCCAGACGCGGCTCGCGCTGGATTTGGTGGGCGGCCCGGCGCAGCGGTCCGGCCTGTTCGCCGCCCTGATTCACGGCGCCAAGCTGGGCAATTTCGACGTGATTCTGGACCCCTATAACGCGGAACAGATCACCGCCGGACAAGTCAATACGCGCAACAACCGGCTGTATTTCGATACCTGGGCCAGTTTTCCCACGCGTTCGTCGCATGGTCCGGCTGCGCCGCCCCGGGAAGACGCTCTGCTGAGCGACTACCGGATCGAAGCGACCATCAATCCCGACCTTTCCATGAACGCCGTCACCAAGGTGAAAGTACGGCCGATGGTGGATGGAATGGCGGCGGTGCCCTTCGACATCTCGCCGCAGATGAGCGTGACGGAAGCCTCGGTCGACGGCCGGCCGGCCGAAGTGCTGCAGCGGGACTCGCTGCGCATCAACCTGCTGCGGGGCGGCAACGAGCTCATTCTGGTGCTTCCCGCCGAGCCTCTGCGCGCCGGCCGCGACTACGAGTTGGAAATTCACCACACCGGCAATGTCATCCACGACGCGGGCGACCGCGTGTTCTTCGTCAGCTCGCGCGCCAACTGGTACCCCGTGCACGGCGTGCAGTTCGCAAAATACGAACTGGCGTTCCGCTATCCGCGCGATCTCGACCTGGTGGCCACCGGCGAAATCGTGGAGGATCGCACCGAGGGTGACTGGCACTTCACGCGGCGCCGCACGCAAGCGACGATTCGTATGGCCGCCTTCAACCTCGGAAACTACGAGCACGTACGGGTGGAGCGCGGCGGATACGTGGTGGATGTCTGCGCCAACCGCGCGCTGGAGCGCGGCTTGCAACCGCAGCCCGACCCGCCGCCGCCGTTGCCCCCGGACTTCCGGCCGCGCCGCCAGCTTGACCTGCCGTCGACCCTCGGGACGCCACCGGCGCCCAACCCCCTCGAGCGGCTCCAGACTCTGGCCGCCGAAGTCGGTTCCGCCCTCGAGTTCATGGCCTCCCGGTTCGGCCCCCCAGCGCTGCCGCACCTCACCGTTACGCCCATTCCGGGAACGTTCGGTCAAGGCTTTCCCGGCTTGATTTACCTTTCCACCCTGGCGTACCTCAAGCACTTGCCGGGAGCGCGGAACGCGGAGTCGGCGCTCCAGGAACTCTTCTATGCCGACGTTCTGCAGGCGCACGAAGTGGCGCACCAGTGGTGGGGCAACCGCGTCACGTCGGCTTCCTACCGGGACTACTGGCTCATGGAATCGCTGGCCAACTACAGCGCGCTGCTCTATGTGGAGAAGACCAGGGGACACAATTCGCTCGAGCGCATGCTGGACAGCTACCGCACCACCTTGCTGGAAAAAAGCGAGAGCGGCCAGACCGTGGAATCGGCCGGGCCGATCGTCCTGGGCCTGCGCCTGGAGAATTCGCAGGAGCCGCGCGCGTGGCGCGCGATTACCTATGGCAAGGGCTCCTGGATCATGCGCATGCTGTGCCGCCGCATGGGCGACGAGCCGTTCCTCGCCATGCTGGTGGAGATGCTCCGGCGCTACGATCGCAAGGAGATCACCACGGAGGGGTTCCGCGAGCTCGCGGCGCAGTTCATGCCGCCCAAATCGGACGACCCCGGGCTGGAGTCGTTCTTCGATCAGTGGGTCTATGGCACCGGCATTCCCAGCCTGACGCTCACCTGGTCGGTCAAGGGCAAGGCGCCCGCGCTGCGGCTGGTGGGAACGCTGGCGCAATCGGAGGTGGATGCGGATTTCACGGCGCTGGCGCCGGTGGAGATCCAGACGGCGCGCGGCCAGACGATCACCCAGTGGGTGCGTTCCGGCAAGGACCCGGTCACGTTCACGGTTCCGCTGAAGCAGCCGCCGCTCAAGGTGGCGCTCGATCCGCACCACGCGGTGCTGCGCCGCTGAGCTTCTCAGGGCCGCGGCGCGGGAAGCGCGTCGAGGACCAGGACGGCGATCCGGCCATCGGTTTCCAGGCTGTCCCCGGTGGCGTTATGCCCGTGTTGCGGCGCTTGCGGACGGTCCACCAGCGCCACCGATTGCACCCGTCCGGTGAAGATCAGGTCGTTGACCACTTTGGCGCGCTCGCGGTCGATCCGGGGATCGATCTGGTGGTCACCGGCCGCCTGGACGCGGGCGGGTCCACGGCATCCTGGCGTCGGAGACGGATCGGCAAGGTGGCGGAAAGCGCCCCTGCTCATCGATCTTCTCGCGCGCGTTGTCGACGCCGGACACCTGTGCCGCCAGCTTCAGTTTCGCGTCGTCGATCGCGATTTCGGTGAAGCCGAGAGCCAGCACCGAACGCTCGTCGGCCTTGCTTACGGGCGCGATGACGACGCTACTTCTCCGGATACTCGAAAACCGGCCCATCCATCTCCTCGATCCGCAGAATGAAACGCTTCCGTCCCTGCAATCTGCTTTCCGGGGCGTTGAACTGCGCCGCCACCATGCGGTCCGCGGTGGCGTGCGGGGCAATGCGCTCCCGCATCAACAGCGTGGTATTGAACTTTGGTCCCAGCAGCGGCACGCCCGCAAAAAGCCGCTGGGCATCCACCTCGGAGGACACGGCCCCCTGGTACTGCGCGCCGTTCTTTTCCTCCATGATCACCGAGACGGTACGGACCATGAATGGATAGCTGCCCGCGTTGGTGACGCGGAAATCGAGCGCGGCCACCGAGTTGTTCTCGTCGAGCGGCGCGGTGCGGATTTTGAGGATCGTGCCTTGCAACTCGGTGTGCGCACCGCGCTGCATATAAAGAATCCCGGCCACGGCGACGGCGATGACGGCCAGCCCGATGCCGAACGCCTTGGCGAAATCGCGGTTCATGAGATCTCCGCCCGCCGTGCGAAAGCGCACGAGCCGCTGGCAGCCGGAAGTTCGCGTCTGGTCATAAAAACGATTGTAATAGATAGGTATGGAGTGGACGAGCGGCGCCGGGCGGAGAATTGTTCTCCGGGAGGGCGACATCACCCGCGTGGCCGTGGATGCCGTGGTGAACGCGGCCAACGCGGCGCTGGCGGGAGGAGGCGGCGTGGATGGCGCCATCCATCGCGCCGCGGGCCCGGCGATCATGCGCGAGCTGGATGCCATCCGGCGCCAGATCGGCCGCTGTCCCACCGGCGGCGCGGTGGCCACCTCCGCGGGAAACCTGCCCGCCAAATACATTTTCCACGCCGTGGGCCCGGTGTACCGCGACGGCCGTCACGGAGAGCCCGACTTGCTGGCGGCGTGCTACCGCCAGTGCCTGCGCATGGCGGAAGAACGCCAGGTGGGAACCATCAGTTTCCCCGCCATCAGTACGGGAGTCTACGGTTATCCCCTGGAGGAAGCCGCCGCCATCGCGCTGCGCGAGGTGAAAGCCCACCTGGAGCAGCCGCACACCACCGTGCAGCAGGTGATTCTGGTGCTGTTCGGCCGTGAGGCGTACGAGGTTTACGCCGCCTGTCTCAAGGGATGACGCGTCAACACGGGCAGCGATGCCGCTCGTCGCGGGCCGCGCCCTTCTCCAGGCTCGATCCGTCTTTGGCGGCCATCCAGGCGATCATGCTGGCAGCGAGCCTCTCGGCCTGCTGGGAGAGGGGCAGGTGCGCGTCCGCGGGGGTGGACGGGCTTTCGATCGTGAAGATCAGCGTCGCCGGCTCGCCGTCCTGGCGCAGCACGCGTTCCACGTAATCGTGAAGGGCAATCTCCGCGCCCACGCTCTCGGCGCCTTCCAGGAAACGCAGGAAGGAAACGAACTCGAAGGCCAGATCCTGCCTGATCTTCGCCCGCCGTTGCGCCGGGACCACCAGGATGATTTCGAGCGGACCGCCGGGCGAGCCTTCGATGTCGAGAATCGCCAGGCCGGCGTCGCCCAGATCGTGGACGGCGGCGCACAGGTTGAGCGGCATCTCGCCAGGCGCCTGGGCGCGCAGCCGGCCATACCAGGAGCCGGGCGCTTCCCGCAATTTATGCAGCAAAGCGCGGCAGCCGCGGAGGGTCAACGCCAGCTCGTCCGGCCCATGCCAGGCTTGGGCTTCGGCATCCCATCCGTGCAGCTCAATGCGTTCAGGTGACATTATTGTTTCGGATCTGTAACTCTCTTTACTGTACCTCGCAACGGCGGATTCGGCAAGCCTGTGTGCGCGCTTCGCGCGCGGGGCAGGCCGGGAGGCCTAC
>JADGNR010000381.1 GCA_017883415.1 Bryobacteraceae bacterium
TGAAGCTCGAGTAGCGCCACAGTTCCGGTGAAACAGGGAGCGGGGGTTTCGAGCAGCTGGTTAGTCCTCGCGCGTGACGCCCAGCCCCTGCCGGTCTTCGACGGAAGCCTCGCGTTTCTCTTCGGCAGTCTCAAACGACCGTGCAATGGACGCGTTTAGCCGCCTCTGCTGGCGCAAGAGCGGTTTGCGCCGTTCTTCCGGCAGAAAGTCAATCAGATCACTGGCGAGGGCCTTCATTCGGCGCATCACCTGTATGCTGCTCGCCCCGTACAATCAGCTATAGCACGGGAGCCGTTGTTCGCTTCGGTGGCGATTACAAAAACCTGTCGGTGTACGTGCACCTGGCCCGAGATCACCTCGTCGCCAATTTCTACTGGCTGTTCACAGAGAGAAAACTGATATCGTGTATGCTGGCAGCCAGAAGTCTGGATCTAGGGTCCCTACGGCAGCTCGACACCACATCGCCGCCGCTTTTTGAATTTGATCAAAAGGGGGGAGCATGGGCAAGGCAGCAGGAGGCATAAATCGCAGAACATTCCTTAACAAGACAGCCGCGGTGATCGCCGGGGGCGCGGCTTTCGGGAGCACGGCGTTGTCCTACGCTCGGATTATCGGTGCGAATGATCGCATCTCCCTGGGCCACATCGGAATCGGAAGCCGGGGGAATGACCTGGTTGAGATTGCGGGGCGGCTAAAGATTAGCCACAACGTGGACATGACCGCCGTCTGCGATTTGTGGTCAGTGAACCGGGACAAGGCGCGCACGGCATATGGGAAGTATCAGGGCAGGGAGCCGCGCGCGATGCAACATGTGGAAGAACTGCTCACGCTGAAGGATGTGGACGCAGTGATGATTTCCACGCCCGAGCATTCCCATTCGCCGATCCTGAAGCTGGCGGCGGAGGCGGGCAAAGACGCGTACGTTGAGAAGCCGATGGGTAATGTGCTGGCCGAGGTGAAGGCTGCGCGCGATGCGGTGGTGGCCAGCAACTTGATCGTGCAAAGTGGGACGCAGCATCGAAGTGAGCCCTATCCGAAAGCGGCGCGTGAGGTGGTGCGGAGTGGCGCACTGGGACAGGTGAGTAAGATCGAGATCGTGTGGAATTATCATGGTCCGCGGTGGCGCGGACGGACAGAAGTGGCGCAGATCCGCGAGGCGGACACGGATTGGGGGAAATGGCTGATGACCAAACCGCAACGTCCGTTCGATCCGCGCCTATATTTCGAATTCCGGCTGTACAAAGAGTTTTCGAGCGGAATTGCCGACCAATGGATGAGCCACGGGATCGACCTGGTGCACTATTTTATGGACGATCCCGTGCCACGGTCGGTTGTGGCACACGGCGGAATATTTGCCTGGCGTGACGGACGGGAGAATCCGGACACGTTTCAAGCGTTGCTGGAATATCCGAAGGGATTCCTGGTAAGTTACGCGACGAGTTTTGGGAATGATGCGCCGGGGTACACGCGCTACATGGGCAAGAAGGCGACGCTGATTAACATAGGCGACGAGGGCAGCCCGCGCTACCAGGTTGTGGAGGAGAAAGGCAATCACGAAGAGAATCTGGAGATCGACAGGGAGCGCGCGGCGCACTACATTCAACTGCCGGGTGACAAGGGGTTGGCGCCGATGGGGATCGATGACATGTCCGTCGAGCACATGGCCAACTGGTTCGAGTGCATTCGTTCGCGGCAGCAGCCCATCGCGACCGTGCACGATGGCTTCGGACATTCTGTCGCCTGCATCATGGCGGCGGAATCGTACTGGACGGGCAAGAAGCTTTACTGGGATTCAGCAAAGGAAGAGATTTTGGACCGCGCGCCACAGGCGATGTGAAACTAAAGGTTGTTGCGCTTCATCTCGTCCATCAGGTGATCGCATGACCGCACGCACAGGGCCATGATGGTTAGCGCGGGATTCTGGCAGCCGATCGACGTAAACCCTGAGGCGTCCATCACGAAAAGATTCTTGATGTCGTGGGTTTGCTGAAATTGATCGAGCACGGATTTCTTGGGGTCGCTGCCCATGCGGGCGATGCCGGATTCGTGAACCGCCCAGCGCGGCGCGGAGGGAGTCGCGTGAGTGCGTACGTTTTTCGCCCCAGCCGCCTCCAGCATTTCTCCGGCAGATTCCGCAATGTCCTTGATCATGGCTTTCTCGTTCTCGCCGTCGGACATGTGAATCTTTACGACCGGGATACCGTAGATATCTTTCACGTCCTTGTCGATTTCCACAAAGTTGTCCCAGCGCGGCAAGACTTCGCCGAAGCCGGCGAGGCTGAGCTCAGAGCGTGGTTCACGAAGCGCCTTCTTGTAAGCCTCGCCAAAGCCGGGCGCCCCCCAGTTGAAATCGACTTCGCTGTCGCCTTCCAAGCCATAACCGCGCAGAAATTTCTTGAAGGGCGGGCTGCCTTTCGTGTTGCGAAAGCGGACGACATAAATCCCCACAGGTTTGATGGGAACGCCAAAAGAAGGCGTCGGGGCAAGCTCGGGAAATTCGCCGCTGCCGCCGGCGCTGCGCACGTGTGCCATGAGGTAGTGGCCGAGAACGCCGCTGGAGTTGGCAAGGCCATTAGGATACTGGCGATTTGCGGAGTTAAAAAGGATGCGGACGGATTCCTGCGATGAAGCGCATAGGGTGACGGCGCGAGCGTAAATTTCGCGCGGCGCGCGCGTGTTGCGGTCGATGTAAAGAACGCCGCGAGCGCGGTTGCGGTCCGTATCCATCAGGACTTTGAAGGCCATGGCGTTCGAAATCAAGGTACAATTTCCGGACTTCAGTGCGTCGGCGACAGTGGTGAAAGCGGAATTGAAGTAAGACTCGGTCATGCAGCCGCGTTCGCACGGGCCGCAATAGTGACATGCGCTGCGGCCATTCAATGGTCTGGTGAGGGTCGCTGAACGCGCGAGCGTCACGGTACGGCCCATTTTTTCCTTCAAGCGACTGCGAAAAACGGATTCTTGACAGTTCAGCGGCATGGGCGGCTGGAACTGGCCATCTGGCAACTCTTCGAGTCCCTCCGCCATCCCGGTGATTCCAACGTACTTGTCCACCAGATCGTAATAAGGCGCGATGTCTTTGTAGCTGATCGGCCAGTCTTCGCCATAGCCGTCGTGGGAGGCGGCTTTGAAGTCCTGTTCGCCGAGGCGCAACGACACGCGGCCCCAGACGTTGGTGCGGCCACCGGTCATGCGCAAACGGCCCAGCCAATTGAATGGCTTGTCTGCCGGCGTGGTGTAAGGTTCTTCGATGTCGTTGACGAACCAATCTTGGGTATATTCGTTGCAGACGTCCCCCATCTGCATTTGAATGGGGCGAGTCTTGCGCAGAATTTCCGGGGCGAGGTTGCGATACTTCAGCTCGAAAGGCGGGGTGTGCTCGCTGAAATTCTCGTTGGATTGCGGGCGTCCGGCTTCCAGCAGAGCAACTTTCAGCCCAGCCTCGGCCAGACGTTTGCACGCCCAGCCTCCGGCAGCGCCTGAACCTACCACGATGACGTCGTATTTCTGCCTTGCCAATTCAGCCATGGGTTCGATATCGCCGAAGGGGTTGATTTTTCATGCTAAACAAAGTAATGACTTGCGGATGCTAACAAGCCAAGCAGAGCCGGGTCAATCGAAGAGGATGGAGCGCACTCCGCAACGGTGGGTCACCTTTATCCACTTGTCTTTGGAGCCGGCATGCAAGACACTGTCTCTCGTTGACAGGGCACTTGTAACCGTGCAAGAGCCGAGTGTTACCATTACCGCGAAAGAATTCGCTGCATAACTGAGACGCCAACCATAAAAGACTCTTTGAGGATATCGTCGTGATCAAAGATCAGCGGCTACGGGTGATCGAAGATGGACACGCGATGACGCGCAGGCTTACACGCCGCGAGATGGTGCAACGGATGCTTGCCGGAATGGGCGCCGGAGCGGCGTGGCCATTGGTGGCTGCTTCCCACCCCATTCACAGGCTTCTTTCGAATGGAGCAATTTTTTCCCACGCGGAGGCGCAGATGGCGTCCGCGGATGGGAAACCGTTATTTCTCAGCGCGCCCCAGAATGAGGCGCTCGTCGCGCTGTCGGAAATGATTGTGCCCGGATCAACCAAGGCTCAAGTGAGCCGGTTCATCGATTTGCTGCTCAGTGTAGATACGCCCGCGAACCAGAAGAAATTGTTGGCGAGTATTTCGGCGATGGACGGCGAATCGCAGAAGCGCTTCGGGCATCCCTTCGCGGCTCTCACGGGAGACCAGCAGAATGAACTCCTAACCACCGCTTCGAAAAAGGATGCGCACCGCAGCGAGGGCAAGGACAAGGGTTTAGAGGCGCAAGATTCTGAGGGCAAACACGCAGGAGATACCCAAGCTACGCTCAACGACCACTTCGAAAACCTGAAGGGTTGGATTAGCGGAGCGTATTATTCGTCGGAAATCGGTATGACGGAACTCGGATGGACCGGCGAATATGCGTTCGAGAATTACCCATCGTGCCAGCACGCGGAAGAACATCATTGAGACTGCCCTCAGGGAGAGGACTCGCATCAGTGAAAGATAGCTTAGCGAGCCGGGTACGAGCCTCTTCGCGTTGCCCGCCCTCAAGTCCTTTGCGCGACTCTAGGTCCAGAATTCGGGTGAACCAGAGGGCAAACTGTCCATCCTTTCCGAAGACTTGAAGTCAGATGTGCGAAAGACCGGCGATACTCCCATGACGAACCCTCAAACAACGCGCGTCTTCTACGGGTGGTGGGTTGCAACAGCGGCTTTTCTCAACCTCTTCTTCGCAGTCGGAATCATCTTTTACGGCTTCCCGTTTTTCTACCCCGCGTTTGTGGAGTCGTTGGGCTTTACCCGCGCTCAAGTCACCCAGGGCTTCTTCCTCGGCATGGTGGTGGTTGGACTGCCGAGCGGACTGCTGGCGGGCGCCCTGATCGATCGCTTTGGCGCGCGTTACGTCATTCTCGCCGGCGTCGCCTTAACTAGCGCCTCCCTTCTGCTGATGGGGTTCATGACCCGGCTGTGGCATTACGAACTTCTCTGCATCGTGGAAGTTATCGGTTACGTCCTGGCGGGGCCGATCGCGAACCAGGTTCTCGTTGCCCGCTGGTTTCGCGGTCTGCGGGGCCGCGCCATGGGCTACGCGTACCTCGGGCTGGGCCTAGGCGGGCTTACAGCTCCGCTTCTGATCAGCTCTCTGATCCGAAGATTTGGTTGGCGCCACGCTCTCGAGTTGGTGGGGCTGCTTGTCTTTGTGGTGTTGTTTCCGGTGGGAGTTTGGATCACGCGCTCCGACCCATCGGAACGGGGCCTGCTTCCCGATGGGGCCAGCATTTCCGAAGACAAGCCGAGCACCGGTTCAAACACTCCGGTTTCGGTGAAAGCTGCCGTATGGTCCACGAATTTCTGGCTGATCTTGACAGGATCCACGCTCGTCGTGGGCGCTATCGGTGCGGTGATTCAACACTTGATCCTGTTCCTCCGGGATCTGGGCTATTCGGCAACGGCCGCCCCTCGCTTGCTTACCGTTCTGCTTGCCTCAAGCTTGGTCGGCCGTGTGGTGGTTGGCTATGTAGCTGATCGCTTTTCAAAGAAGAACACCATGGCTCTTTTCTACCTGCTGATCGGCACTGCGGTTCTGCTGCTCAGTGTGTCTCACCAGCCCGTTGTCCTGTGGACCTTCATTTTTGTTTTTGGGTTCTCG
>JADGNR010000382.1 GCA_017883415.1 Bryobacteraceae bacterium
CGACGGCGATCCGTTGAGAATGCGGAAACGGTACTTCCTCCGCTCCACTTCGAAGAAGGGCTTATAAACGAAGTTCGCGGTGATTACATCGCCCAGAAAGCCGTCGAAGTTAAAGATATCGAAGAAGAGCTGGCCATCCTTGTCGAAGGCCTTGTCTTCCACCAGTAAGTTGACGTCATAGTCCAGGTTGCCGTAATCGTTAGTGGTACCGCTCGGCAGCCGCAGGTTCACGCCGTCATTGATCGCCTCATTGCCGCGATCGATGGCGCTATAGATATTGAACATCCCCACCATGCCTTTGTATACGTTCTGCGAGGTGAAGCCGAACATGTGGTCGTGAAACCAATGGCTGCTCATGGTCTCGTGCCAGTCGCCCGGCACCTTGGTGATGCCGCCGCTGCCGTCGGGGCTCCCGGCCCGGGGATCGGTGGCGTCGGTGTTGATGGTGTCCATGCCCGCCAGGACGATGGGATAGTGATAGTCGTAGAACTGGTTGGGAAAGAAGTAAGCGCCCGTGAAGCCATCGTTTTCCGCCCCATGATGGCCGTTGTGCTCGTGGGTACTGGTGGAGTGGCGTCCGAAGCCGCCATTCTGACTGGCATCGGCGGGCAACTTATTGTGTTCGCGGAACAGAACGGGCTCGCCATAACGTACCTGCTGCAATTTGGGTGGTAGCGTCCCATTGAAAGTCCACACCACCAGCGGACCCTGATCCGGAAAGTTGGGATGCAGGCGGGGATGAAACGGCTGCGTACGGTCGATGCCCGAATTCAAACTGGAGGGTACGCCGGGATTGTAGGCGGTGTTGATCTTGGCGCCCTCCATCGTGACCTCGACCGCCACTTGGGGCGGAAAGACATCGAACTGCTGATGCGCCCAGATGGGACCGGGCGGGCGTCCTTCAATGGGCCCAAAGCCGCCGCCCAAAGCAGGATCCACTGCCTGCTGCGTCTGGTTCGACTCAGCCAGCGGCGCCGGATTCAGCGTCGCCACCGGATTTCTGGGCAAGACGTCGAAACGGGGCATGGGTTGAGAAAATGGCTGGGCGCCAAACAACGGGCTGCGAGGGGCCCCCGTCGGTATGCCGCCTCCACCGTCGGCGTACGCACTCCTCACGAAAGGATTCAAGCCCTGGATGGGGGCGAGCAGTCCCGCGCTCGTGAACAGGCCCCATTTGACCAGTTCGCGCCGCGAGACCGTGCCGTGCGACAGCGCCTTGACGATCTCCTGACGGTTCTTTCGTGCGCCCTCCGCCTCCCGAATTCGTGCTTTCGACGCGTTCCATGGTAGGAAAAAATGCTCTTTGCGCATAGTGGTGCCCTCCTTCTGCCAGTACGGCAACTCCTCGTCGTGCCACGCGCCCCGTTAGTCTTGCTTGGTCGACACCCTGGACGTGGCGCCTGCGACACCAAGGGCGTCATCGCCTCGTGGCACGCGCCCCGTTAATCCTGCTTGGTCGACACCCCTGCGTTCTGTCTTGAATGCATCTGAGAATCGCGGTTTGTGTCCGCCTGCGAGTTTATATTTTTTACGAACTTTTTACAGATTGTGAACATTAATACGTGAGACGCCGCGCTAAGTAGCCGTAGCCCGAATAGCGCATTGACAGATTTCTCCGCCGTTCCGCATAATACCCACGTCGGCACGCATTCCCCGGAACGGCTCATGAGTTACCTTCACCTGGTGGCCCTGACTGACGAGGGTCTCCTGCAGCAACTCCAATGCGGCGTGGCGGACGCGCTGGCGGTTCTGTTCGATCGACACTATCGCCTGGTATTCAGCGTGGCCCACCGCATCCTGAGAGATAGCGGAGAAGCCGAAGACCTGATGCAGGAAGTCTTCTTGGAAATTTACCGGGATGCCGGCAAGTTCGATCCTGAGCGTGGCAGCGTGAAGAACTGGATTCTCCAGTACGCGAACCACCGGAGTCTCAATCGATGGAAGTATCTCAGGCTTCGGGGGCATTACGATGAGCGGTCGGCCTACGAACCCCCGGACCCTCGTCAGGCGCCGGATCTTGTCGACCGCGAATCGTCGATCAGGCGCAGCCTGGATCAACTCGGCGAAAATGAGCGGCGCGTCATTGAGCAGGTTTGCTTCGAAGGTCTGGTGTTACGGGAGGTCGCGGACCGGACGGGAAAGCCCTTGCCGAACGTCAGGAATTATTACTACCGTGGACTAAGAAAGCTTAGGGTGATCCTGGGTGTGGGAACGGCCGATGCCGAACCTTGAAAACTTCCGTCTGATCGATCCGGGGCGCCTGCGGCTTGGGGAGCGGCTGCGGTTCCTGTTTTACGGCAGAGCCTACAAGCGGCGGTTCGCGGTTCGGGCTCGGCAGTATGGGATTTTCTTTTCTTCCAGGCAACTTTTCTACTGGTTCCCATTCGCCATTGTGGCCGCCGCCATGCTACTGGCAATTGGTTGGCTGGGCGCGCAGTTACAGGAAGCCCGCATCCGCAATCAGACGATGGCCGCCGACTTGCGCGCCGTGCGCCAGCGGCAGGCGCCTCTGCCTCAGACCACCCCGCCCGCGCCCGAGGTCCCAACGGTCCGTGAGAACCCCGACCACGGGATGCGGCAGGCACGATCCGATCTGCAACAGGCACGGGCCGATCTGGAACTGGTGCGGGCCGGCTCCCGCGACCTGGACACGCAGCTCAAATCCGCCCGCGAGCAGATCGACTCCCTGCGCTCGGAGATGGCCGGCTCCAAAATGGCGGAGACGCGCCTGTCCGATCGATTGCGCGACAGCGAATTGCGCCTGGGCGGCATGACCGCCGAGTTGGCTCGTCTCCAGGCCGGCCGTTCGGAGGATGCGGCGATCATTGGCGCCCAGAAATTCCGGCTCGGTGAACTTGCCGGCCAGTTCAACGCCATGTCCGACACCATCGGCCGCGAGCGCAAGTTGCTGGTCGCCGATCTCGATATCCGCGACCTCATGGGCGCGCGCAGCCTGCACATCGTGGACGTCTTCGATGTCGATGGCAAAGGTAAAACGCAACGCCCGTTTGGCCGCATCTTTTACACCGAGGGCAAGTCACTCATCTTTTATGCCTTCGATCTGAAGAACGGCGGCACCTTTCAAGCTTGGGGGCAGCGGGAAGCCAGGGACGAATCGGCGCAGAGTCTGGGGATCTTCTACGTCGACGACCAGAAGCAGAACCGTTGGGTGCTGAAATTCGATAATCCCAAAGTCCTGGCGGAAATCAACGCCGTTTTCGTGACCGTCGAGCCGCCCGGAGGCAGCGTGAAGCCCAACCGCCAGAAGATGCTCTATGCGTACCTGAATGCGACCCCCAATCATCCTTAGCGTCGCTCCCTCCCTCACCTTGTGGGGCAGGCGCTTTCGCCTGCCAACCGCTTACCCGGTCTTCGCGCTGTTCCTCCTGGCCCAACCCGCCTGGGCAGGCCCAACGGCCAGCCTGGTAGGCCGTGTCACGGACAATGCCGGCGCTCCGTTGGCCGACGTCAAAGTGGAATGCGTTGCCGTCGAAACCAACCAATCGTTCTCTAGCCAAACCAATCGCGACGGCCTCTACAGCCTCCCGAACCTGCCCCCTGGCACGTTTCGCGTGGTGATCAGCAAGCTGGGGATGAGAACCGTAGTGAAGCCGGGCGTCGAGCTTCACGTGCAGGACGTCGTGGCGGTGAACTTCTCCATGCAGGCCGGCTCCATGATCGAAAGTGTCACGGTGCCGCCAGGCGCCCCCCTCATTCACATCGAAGACGCTATGTTGGGCACCGTCATCGGACAGCGCGCCATCGCCGGACTTCCTTCGCTGACCCGCAACCCGTATGACTTCGTGGTCCTTGCCGCCGGCGCCGCACCCACCGGAGTAGAGCGCGGTATTGGCTTCGCCGTAAATGGCCAGCGCGCCGAGAGCGGAAGTTTCCTGCTGGATGGGAGCGACAACAACGACGCCTTCGCCAGCGGTCCGGGCCAGGCCGTCCCCCTGGACGCGGTGCGCGAATACCGCATCCAAACCAGCAGCTTCACCGCCGAATACGGCCGCAATTCCGGTTTCATTGCCAACGTGGTCACCCGCGCCGGCGGCAACGACCTGCACGGCGGCGCCTACGACTACCTGCGCAATTCCGCCCTGGCCTCCAACACCCTCGAGAACAATGCCATGGGCCTTCCCCGGCCGGTTTTCAACCGCCACCAGTCCGGCGCACAACTGGCCGGTCCCGTGCGGAAGGATCGACTGTTCTTCTTCGCCGCGGCCGAATCCATTGTGGTGCGCAGCGCCAATGCCGTCGAGTTCTATGTGCCTACCCCGCAACTCCTTGCGGTCAGTTCCCCCGCCACCCAGGCATTGTTTGCACGCTACCCGCTGCCCTCCGGCCTTTCCAATGCGGACGTGCTCCTGCGCCGGGTCTGTCCCTTCGGCGCCTCATGCAATCCGGGCGCGGAAGCCGGGATTCCCGCGTTCGCCATGGTTACCCGCACGGGCCCGATCGATGCCGGCGCCGGGACTCCACAGAACACGTTTCTCCTGATGGGCCGCGTCGACTATTCCCTGGATTCCAGAACCACGCTGACCGGGCGCTATGCCTTCCAGGACGCGGATCGGCTGGCCGTCGTCAGCCAACCTTACTCGCCGCAACTCGACCGCTCCACCTTGGCGCGGAATCAGAACGGCGCTCTCACGCTGGTGCGCACCGTCCGGCCGGACTTCACCATCGAATCGCGCTTGGTCTACAACCGCGTTTCGCAATGGAGCCCGCAGTCGCCGCCGGGCGGCCTGCCGGAATTCGAGATCAACGTCGAGAATTCCTCTCTGCCTTCCGGCGAGTTGGAGTTTGGCGGCTCCCAGAACACCTTGCAGTTCTTCCAGAACGCCAACCGGATTTGGGGCCGCCACGATTTCAAATTCGGAGGACAGTATCTCCAGCTGCGCGACAACCGCGACCCCGGCGACGACGATGAGACCGAGCCCGATCGCGGCGTATTCGCGGATGTGCAAGGTTTCGTGGATGGCGCGCTCTCCTCCTTCCAGCTCGCCGAAGGCCCCGCCTCCAGCAGACATCACTATCGCTATAACGACTTCGCTTTCTTCTTCCAGGACACGTGGAAGATCGCGCGGCGTCTCACCCTCTCGCCTGGGCTGCGCTACGAATATTTCGGTGAGCAGCATAGCTCCGGCGGGGAGCGGGCGCTGGACGCCAACTTCTACTATGGCCCCGGCGCCGACATCTTCCAGCGGATTGCGAGCGGCAGTGTGCTGCCTGCCTCGGACGCGCCGGGCAAGTACCGCAACCACGTCTACCTGCCCGACCGGACCAATTTCGCGCCCCGCCTGGGCCTGGCCTTCGATGCCACCGGCGAAGGACGCACCGTGCTGCGCACCGGCGCGGGCGTCTTCTACGATCGCCTCCCCGGCTTCGGCGGTGTCGCGCCGAACCCGCCCGGCGCCGGGTTGGCGCGGCTCTTCGACGTGGCCCTCACGCCGGCGCTGCTGGACAATCCAAATGCCGCGCTCAAGGGCCAGCCCTTTCCGGCGGCATCCACCGTGATCTTTCACAAAGACCAGAACCTGCGTACCTCCCGCACCTTCAATTGGAACGTTAGCCTGGAGCAGCGGATCGCGAACGACTACGTGGTCGCCGCCAGTTATCTCGGATCGAGCGGGAACCGGCTGTACGCATCGTTGAACGACAACCGCCAGGGCAG
>JADGNR010000383.1 GCA_017883415.1 Bryobacteraceae bacterium
AACACCACTTCTACAGCATCGGTCTCGATTGCCAGAACAAGCGCCACCTCAGCAAGGAAGCCGGCTGGCACAGCATTTCCATGGGGCCCGGGGGCAGGTACTATCTCGATACGTACTCCAGCCTGACGTCCCCGTCCCGCACCGTGCTGCATTCCGGCGAGGGCGCCGAGGTGGGGGTCTACCGCGAAGCCGACCGCGCGCAAATCGACGAGTTCGACATTCTGCCCACCGAGATCGTGAAATTCACCGGCCCCGAGGGTACTCCACTGTATGGGCGGTTGATCAAACCGGCGGGATTCGATCCGGCCAGGAAGTACCCGGTGGTGGTCTCGGTGTACGGCGGTCCGGGCGTGGCCCTGCCCGTCCGCAACGCCTGGCCAGGGGTGAACATCGACCAGGTGCTGGCGCACAAGGGCTACATCGTCTGGCAGACGGAGAACCGCGGCGGCATGGGCCGCGGCCATGCCTTTGAAACGGCGGTCTTCCACCAACTGGGCGTGACCGAACTGGCCGACCAGGTGGCCGGGGTGAAGCATCTGGTCTCCCTCGGCATGGCCGATCCCGAGCGCATCGGCATCCACGGCTGGAGCTATGGCGGGTTCATGACCGTCAACGCGCTGGTCAACGCTCCCGACGTCTACCGCGCCGGTTTCGCCGGAGCGCCGGTGACCAGTTGGATGAACTACGACACCATCTACACGGAACGCTACATGGGCCTGCCCAAGGAGAATCCCGACGGCTACAAGGAGACCGCGCTTCCGCAGCGTGCCGCCAACCTGAAGGGCAAGCTGATGCTGGTGCACAACTTCGAAGACGACAACGTGCTGTTCCAGAACTCGCTGCAAATGACCAACGCGCTGCAATTGGCCGGCAAGCAGTTCGAGTACATGCTGTACCCCCAGAAATCGCACGGCGTCGGCGGCCCGGCGGCGCGGCAGATGAACGAAATGATGATCGAGTTCTTCGACCGGACGCTGAAATAAGTGGGGCGGCCAATCCTGGCCGCAGCCGGCTTTAAGCCGGCTCAGCCCGCTGGAAAGCGGGCTCGCGGGCTGAATAGCCCGCCCCACATTTGACGGACGGAGTCAATTCTGGGCGCGGACCGGGCTAGAATTCGCGGACGGGCCGCCCGTGTTTCCGCATCGAAACAGGCGCAGGTAGGCGTTGGCAAATACCGGTTGCCGGGTCCACACCCAGCTAGCGCGGTCCGCCCAGCCCGGGTCCGTGTCCTTGGCCACCAGGATGTCGATGGGCAGATCCCGGCAGAGGGGATCGATGGATTGGGCCGCCTTCTCCCCGGCCGGCGGGTAGATCTCATTCAGCCGGGCGATCAGGGCGGGACACAGCGCCGGGTCGCCGCCGAATTCGCTGAGGCAGCTCTCGCCCACAGCCAGCATTTGCCGGTTGCAATAGAGAAACGCCGAGGTGTCCTGCGTTTCGGTGTGGGGATTGAATTGAACGATGGCCGTGGGCGGGGTCGCGGCCATGGCCCATTGATAGGCTTCGCGCGCCGCATCGTTGCGCTTGCCGCAGTGCCGGTCCGGAGCCATCCAGGCGACGGTGGAGACGATTCCTCGATCGGCCAGCACCGGATACAGGCGGAGGATGAGCACATCGTACGCGGTTCCCGCCGCGCCCAGCACGATCAGCACGGTCAGCAACGCCCTTGGCGCGCGCCCCGCGGCGGCATCCCGGCTGATGAGCGCATCCACGCCCCACAGCAGCAATCCAAACTGCGCGATCAGAAACCCGCGCCAGCCCAGGTCGTTATTCCCGATCACGGTGGAACGCAGGAAGGTGCAGATCAGAACGCTGGTGGCCACCATCAGCGCCGTGGCCGCCTGCTCGCGCGTGAGCGCCCGCCCGCCCGCTCTCCACTGTTTCCACCAGAGCAGGGCCGCGGCCAGGAAGAAGCCGAGCTCCAGGAAATAATTCACGGGCAGCAGCAGGGCGTCCACTACCGGCAGCGTCCAGCCGCGGTCCAGGCCCTGGCGCTGGAAGACGGCGTCCACGGGGAAGAAGGGCCGCACGCGGAACTGCACCAGCGGGCCGCCCGAAGCCGGACCGCCCAGCGAGTGGGCGAAGGGGAAAGCCAGTACCACCGCAATCACACCCGCGCCCACCAGAACGGCCGTCTCCCGCCACCATTTTTTCGCGGCTGCGACGGCGGTCCACAGCAGCAGGAAGACGGCGAAGACGCCGCTCACATACACCGCGGTCCCGGCCGCCGAAGCCAGGGCCACACCGGCGATCGCGGCGTGCCTGACGCGCGCTCCGGCGGCGGTTTGCCGCGCCGCCTCCCACAGGAGGAGAAACGCCATCAGGCAGGCGATCAGCCCGCTCAAATAATGGGCCTCCCAAAGCGCCGTGTAGACGAAGCCATCCACCTGCTCGTTCCACCATTCCATGCTGGGCAGGACCCCATGAATGCCGGCGGCCTGCAAAATCCACAGGAGGATGGTGGGGAGGATATCGAGCCCGGTGACGCCCAGCAGTAAGATGCCGGTAATGGCGCGGCGCGGGAAGCTGGCCGGACCGCGGTAGGAAAAAAGCCGGAAATACAGGGCGATGAGGGCCATGAACCCGAAGCCGCACCAGACCACTCCGCCGATCCACGCCTGGCGCGCGTCCACCACCGTGCCGCCGGCGCGGTCCACCAGCGCGCACAACAGCAGCCAGAAATAGTGGTACCGCAGCGGAACCGCATGGCCCGGAAAGAAGAACGGGTTGGCCGGCGGAATGCCGGTCACGTCGATGGCGTGAATCAATTCCGCGCGCAGCGCGTAATCGAGCGCGGGCGTGGGAAAGTAGTCCCGGCCGCCGAATTCCAGATCCACCAGCGAGAAGAGGACCAGCGCCATCCAGGCGGCGGGGATCGCCGCCACCGCCAGCGATCGGATGCGGGGCCGCGGACGCACCCGGAAAACGCGGCGCCAGGCGGGCGCGGTCACCCACACGAAGTACGCCCACGACGCCGCGTAGATTCCCCACACCGCGCCGAACGATGCAAACCGGCCCGTGAGGTAGGTGGCCAATGGGCAGACCGAGATGCCCAGCGGAATGCTCAGCGCCATGCGGAAGCAACTGGTGCGCCCGCGGAATTGAAACAGGTCGAAAAGCCACGCGACGGCATAGCCCGGCGCCATGACAAACAGGGGGAACAGACAGACCGCCGCCAGGCTGCCGGCGAGGTCGGCCCTCATGAAGTGGTGCGTGGGCATCGCGCTCCTTCAGGGCCGGCACCGCGGAGCAAGCCGTGCCGTCTCTGGCCTTCCGCGCTTACGCGGAGGCGGCTTGCCGCCACTATGCGGAGGCGGCTTGCCGCCACTATGCGGAGGCGGCTTTCCGCCACCGCTTCCCGCAACTCTGGCGGAATGGCCCTTTGGGTCCGGGCAGGTTCCACCTCCGCTTCGGGAAAGCGCATCACGGCTGCGCGGCTCAGGGAAGCGGCGCAGTTTTCATGGCCTTGCGCAGTTGGGCCAGGGCCGCTTCCACGTCCTCGAGCTTGGACGGAATCCCTTGCGAGAGCACCTTCGGCTCGCCCGTAGTCACCAGCACATCGTCTTCGATGCGCACCCCGATGCCTTTGTATTTCTCGAACACCGGGCGGACGGCCTCGATGAATTTTTCGTTCTCCGCGGTCTTGGCCAGATTGTCGAGCGCATCGGGCCGGAAATAGAGGCCGGGCTCGACGGTGATCACCATGCCGGGCTGTAATTCCCGGCCGCCGGGGTCATGCACGTTCAACCCGATGCCGTGGCTGATGCCGTGGTTGAACCAGATGCGAACCTGCTGGTCGCTGGCCCCGTCGGTGATCAGCCCCAGTTTGAACAGGCCTTCCCGGAAGACTTTGTTGGCGGCGGCGGTAATGGAATCGGCCGGCCCGGCGGTGGTGTGGCCGGGCAGCGCCATGCGGATGCCGGCCTGCTGCGCCTCCCAGACGAGCCGGTAAATCTCCGCCTGCTCCTTGCTGTATTTCCCGTTGACCGGGATGGTGCGGGTGACATCCACGCTGTATCCGTCGAACTCGGCGGCGTCATCCATCAGGAGAAGATCGCCGTCGGACATGCGATCTTTGTTGGTCTCGTAGTGCAGCGTCGTGGCATTGCGGCCGGAAGCGACGATGCAGGGATAGCCCCAATGCGCGTTGCGCCGCAGAAAGGTGAATTCGAACTGCGCCTGGATTTCGTATTCCCAGGTTCCCGGAACGGCTACCGCATACGCGCGGGCGAACGCCTCGGCGGTAATCTCGACGGCCTGCTGGAGGATATCGATCTCCCGTTGCGACTTGATGCGGCGCAAGGCGGAGAAGATTCCGGTAGCGTCTTTGAGGGCCAGGCCGGCCCCGGTGGCGGCCAGTTTCGCGGCGAATTCCTGCTCGCGATGGTATTCCACCGAAGCGGGCCGCGCGGGAAGAATCATAAAGAGTTGGGCCTCCTGCTTTTGGGCGAAGTCGATGACCTTCTGAAACTCCTGCGCCCAGTCGCCCGGCGCGGCGGGCGCCGCCGGTGCGCCCCGGCCGCCTCTGCCGCCGGCCTCGGCCGGTGCGCCCGGTGGCGTCAGGATCCCCCGCGCCCGCGGGATCAGGGTGGCCAGCAGCGGATTCAGCAGGCGTGCGTCCCAGACCTCCTGAATCCCGGAGATGCGGCGGCCCTCCTCGGGAGTGAGAATGTGGCCGGTCCAATTCTCCTGCGCCGGATTCGAGGGCGCCAGGAACAGGATTTCGCGGATCGCGGCGGCGCCGGGAACCAGCACCAGCGCGCCGCCGGGTTGCGCAATGCCGGTGAGGTAGAAGAAATCGTTTTCCTGGCGGTACGGCCAGTCGACGTCGGCCGCGTAATTGCGCGGCTCGGCGGCGTAGAGGATCAGAATTCCCTTCTCGCCCATCTGCTCCATGACCGCTTTCCGGCGGCCGGCGAGGTCGGCTACGCGGTCGCGGTCCCAGGAGGCCGGCGGCGCCGGCGCGACCTTCCAGATGCCGGCATCGGCGGCTTCCACCGCGCGCACCTGCGCGAAGGAACCGGCGCACAACGCGACCACGAGAAGAACACGGCGATCCATGGGACCCTCCTTGGGCAACGCCCATTATTATATGTGCGATCATGCCCGGCCGCCCACGACCCGCTGGCCTGCGCTTGCGGGGCCGCCGGGCCGCCGGGCCGGCGCCCTCCGCGATCCCCTCGCGGCACACGCGTGTACAATGGCTGGAAGCACTATGGAACATTACACGTGGGACAGCATGGAAAAAGAGGTCCTGAGCGAGACCATCTCGCGCAAGATCATCTCCGGGGAGAAAGCCATGGTGGCGCAGGTCTTTCTCGCCAAAGGCGCGGTGGTGCCGGAGCACCACCACGAAAGCGAGCAGATCACCTACATCCTGGAAGGCGCGCTGAAGTTCGAAATCGAAGGCCAGGAGATCGTGGTGGGTAAAGGCGAGGTGCTGCGCATCCCGTCGCATGTGCCGCATCGCGCCGTGGCGCTCGAAGACACGCTCGATCTCGACATCTTCAGCCCCATCCGCCAGGATTGGCTCAGCAAGAACGACGACTATCTCCGCGGATAGCGCCCATGGATCTCGGCCTGAAGGACCGCGTGGCGGTGGTGGCGGCCTCGAGCCAGGGGCTCGGGAAAGCCGTGGCTTTGGGGCTGGCCCG
>JADGNR010000102.1 GCA_017883415.1 Bryobacteraceae bacterium
ACACCTGGTGATCCTTTTGATACATACGATACTGTGCAGCACCTGAACTCCTGCGCCGTCAGCGCTTGCTCCGCGAAAAATCGCAGTTTGTCCGGCAGACCCCCGAGCTGCGCCGCGCACCGGCATCGTGTCTCAGCGGCTCACAGCGCGTTGGGAGTCCCGGATCGCAAATCTAAGTCGTTGTAATTAATCGGATTTTTCGACTACAATCGAAGCATAGTCGATCTGGAATCGCCCTTTGTATCGGCGGCCAAAATCGAGCAGGTCCAGCGGATGAACGCGCGCTTCACCGCTGGCAGGGGGTCAAATGGGAGCGAAATCCAAATCCGATCGCCTCCGGAAGATCCGGGGGGAGTTTTGGCCGCAGGTCGATGTCTGGACTGGTAGTGAGCACGACAAGGGATGGGTTCAAGGCGCCCCGGACGCTGCCGCTGATCCTGGGGCTGCTCCAGAACAAGGAACTTACCGGGAGCGCTGATCCGACCGCGGTGTATCTGGACTTCTGTCGCGCCAGTTTGGCGAAGGCATTGTTGAAATCCAGAATGAGGCCGAACATGCTTATGCTGCCGGCTACACCAGTTCGCGCGCGGTCCGGACTTGGCAGGATCATAGATCAAAGGCATCGGCAAGCACGCCTTCAAATACGTGGCACTGGTGCATCCGGTGGCCGCTCTCGAAGAACTGCGTGAGAAGAAAATGGTGCCCCAGGACTGGTGGGACGCGTACACGGATCGCCGGATTCAGACCGGAGAGCTGTCATACGCAGAACGCGCCGCCGTTCAGCAACGGTCGAAGATCAAGCGGATCGATCAGGCGCAAAGGGTCTGATGACAACTCAAGAAACGTTCGCGCACAAAAACCGCCTTGGTACGATCAAGGCAGTATCCCTATGACCGTCCACCTGGATTGGCCGCCCGATGTGTTGGATCGGTGGATCGCCTCACCGAAGAGACCCCTCCCGCTGGTTGAAGTGACCCGGCGCCCTTCAGGTATGCCCGCCTCGCTGGTGCTGCTTGAGCAGGGCATCGAGAAGTTCCTCCCGCCTGCGGAAATTCGTAGTCCGTAGCCGCGCGATCGCCTCACCCAGGTCAACCATGCCACGGCGGGCCGCGAGGTCAAGAAGACCGAGCGTACCGGTTACTTCGAATCCTTTTCCGCGAGCTACTGCCGCGCCTCTACGATCGTCGATCAGGACGAGGTCGGCCGACAGAGATAGTCCCAGGGTAACGAAGCGGGCTCGTGTCGGCGACTACGACACGCATCAAAAGCCCAGACGCTCTAAGCCCTCACGCTCGCGCTCCAGGTCTTCCAGCGTGTAGTCCTCGAATACCTCGTGTTCCTTCAGGAATTCGTCGATCTGGTCTCCGGTTTCGAATCCGAGGAGCCGCCGCAGATCGGGCTTGGTAAATCGTCCGCGCCTGTACTCCTCGGCGGCCAGTGCTTCCAACGCACGCCGCGGCAGATCGCCCCTAGCCCCCATGCGGCTGGCGAGATCGTCAGGGATCTGCACAGTCACGTCCATTACCCTACGCTAACCTGCCCCGCTACCGGCGTCAACCAAGCGAGGGTCCGTTGGGCGGCTCCCGCACGGACCGGGCCGAGGGTCCATTCGCTAGCCTTACCCGCTGAAAACACACGCGTTCGGCCAGGTAACGAACCGGCCATAACGCTTCGACAACCGTTCGGAACTGGACGTGGGGCTCCCCCGGGTTCACATTCGGGGTACCTGGCCTATGTCGAAAATGCTTGAAGAGACGCGCCAGCAGCCGGAAGCGCTGGCCCGGACCCTGGAGCAGGGTCTCCCCACCCTTCACGATCTGCGGATCCATTTCGAGGGCCACCGCCCTCGCCTGGTGGTGCTGGTGGCGCGCGGCACCTCGGACAACGCGGCGCAGTTCGGGCGGTACCTGATCGAGATCACCACGCGCATCCCGGTTTCTCTCGCCGCGCCGTCCATTCTCACCCTGTATGAAAGCCGGCTCGACCTGAGCGGCGTGCTGGTGGTCGGCATCTCGCAATCGGGCGAGTCGACCGATACCAACGCCGTGCTGGAAGACGCGCGCGTCCGCGGGGCGCTGACGGTGGGGATTACCAACGAACCGTCGAGCACCCTGGCGGGGATCGCCGACTTCGTCCTGCTGGCCCGCGCCGGACGGGAAGAGAGTGTCGCCGCCACCAAAACGTATACCTGCCAGTTGCTGGCGCTGTATCTGCTGGCGCAGGCGTTGGGCGGCGAGATCAGCCTGGATGTTCTGCGCTGGATTCCGGGCTGGGTGGAAGAGGTCCTGGAGCTCGAAGAACGGGTCGGAGAGATCGCCGAGCGCTACACGTTTATGTCCCATGCGGTCACGGTGGGGCGCGGATTGAATTACGCCAACGCACTCGAATTGGGGCTCAAGCTGATGGAGACGTGCTACGTGGTGACCGAGCGTTTTTCCTCGGCCGACCTGATGCACGGGCCGATCGCGCTGGTGGAACACGCATTTCCCATGTTCGTGTTCGCCCCGTCGGGGGTTACCTGGCCGTCGATTTCGGCGGTGCTGGACCAGTTGGAGGAATTGAAAGCGGAAACGCTGGTGATTACCGACGAAGGGAACAGCGAGGCGTGCGTCAAACCGGCGCGGCTGATTCAACTGCCCATCGAGCCCGGCTCCTGCGGCGGCCCGCGAGACCTCTATACGCCCATTCCCTACATCGTCCCGGCGCAACTGTTCGCGGCGCAATTGGCGGAGATCAAGGGGCTCAATCCCGACCGGCCGCGCCTGCTCCACAAAGTGACCAGAACCATGTGAGGGGTTCATGACCAGAGGCGCCGCGTGCAACTGACATACCTGGACTGGTGCTGGATCGCCCTGTATTTCGCGGGCAATGCCGCGGTGGGGCTGTACTACCGGTCGCGCGCCGGCAAGAGCGTGAACGAGTTCTTCCTTTCCGGCCGCAATGTGCCGTGGTGGCTGGCGGGCACGTCGATGGTGGCCACCACCTTTGCCGCCGACACGCCGCTGGCGGTCACCGGCATGGTGGCGCGGGGCGGCATCGCGGGCAACTGGCTGTGGTGGAGTTTCGTCGCCAGCGGCATGCTCACGGTCTTCTTCTATGCGCGCCTGTGGCGGCGCTGCGGGGTGATGACCGATATCGAATTCACCGAGATCCGCTACGCGGGAAAGCCGGCGGCGTTCCTGCGCGGCTTCCGCGCGCTGTACCTGGGCATCCCGGTCAACTGCATCATTCTCGGGTGGGTCAACCTGGCGATGGTGAAGATCCTCATGCTGGTGCTGGGGGTGACGCGGGTCCAGGCCCTGCTGATCGTGCTGGGGCTGATCGCGCTCACCTCGTTCATCTCCACGCTGTCGGGGCTGTGGGGCGTGCTGGTCACGGACCTGTTCCAGTTCGTCATCAAGATGACCATGGTCATCGTGCTGGCGGTGGTGGCGGTGCAGGCGGTGGGGGGCATGGGAGCGTTGAAGGTGAAGCTGGCGGCCATCGACGCGGCGCGCGCGGCGGCGGGCGGCAGCCATGGGTCGGTGCTGAACTTCATCCCCGACATGAACTCGGCCTACATGCCCATGATCACCTTCCTGGTGTACATTTCGCTCAACTGGTGGGCCACGTGGTATCCGGGCGCGGAGCCGGGCGGCGGCGGCTATATCGCGCAGCGCATGTTTTCGGCCAAGGACGAAAAGAACTCGCTCCTAGCCACGCTGTGGTTCAACATCGCGCACTTCGCCATCCGGCCGTGGCCGTGGATTTTGGTGGCGCTGGCTTCGCTGGTGCTTTTCCCCGGCTTGCAAGACCCGGAGACCGGCTACGTGCGGGTGATGATCGCCTACCTGCCGGCTTCGCTGCGCGGCATGATGCTGGCGGCGTTCGCGGCGGCATACATGTCCACCATCGCCACGCAGTTGAACTGGGGCGCCAGCTACATCGTGAACGACTTTTACCGGCGGTTCATCCACCGGCAGGCAAGCGACCGGCACTACGTGCGCGTTTCGCAGTGGACCACGGTGCTGCTGACCGTGGTTTCGGCCGTGATCACGTTCTACATGACTTCGATCAGTGGGGCGTGGAAGCTGTTGATCGTCACCGGCGCGGGGACGGGGTTGGTCCTGCTGCTGCGCTGGTACTGGTGGCGGATCAACGCGTGGAGCGAAGTTTCGGCCATGATCTGCGCGTTTGTGACGTCGCTCTCGCTGCAGACGGCGGGCGGCCTGGACAGCGACAAGCCGGTGGATTTCGCCTGGATCATGATCGTCACCGTGGCGGTGACCACGGTGGTATGGCTGGCGGTGACGTTCCTGACGCCGCCCGAATCCGCGGCCACGCTGGTGAAGTTCTACCACCGGGCGCGTCCGGGCGTGGCCGGATGGAAGCCCATCGCGCGGCTGGCGCCGGATGTGAAATGCCAGGCGGCGGGATGGCGGAGCGCGCTCGATTGGATTTCCGGCTGCGTGCTGATTTACGGCGTGCTGTTCGGCGTGGGCAAACTGCTGTTGGGCAGCACGGGGCTGGGCATGGCGCTGCTGGCCCTGGGGCTGGCGGGCGGCGCGGTCATCTACTGGGACCTTTCGCGCCGCGGATGGAGTTCGGTAGTGGAGTAGCTGGAAGAGACCATGAGCTCAGGCCAACGCAGATGAACGCAGTGGAACCGACTGTGGGGCGGTCCCCCTGGACCGCGGCCGACGCCCTCGTCGGCCTTGCTTGCAACATTTCGAATGCGTTCGCGGAGAGCCGGACCAGGGGGTCCGGCGCGGACGAGGGCGTCCGCCCCACGAAGGCCCAAGAGGTGTGAAATGTTTCGATCGGTATTTATTCTCATATCGTTGGCAGCCGCCGCTTATGCGGCGCCGCCCAACCTCATGCCCGTGCCGGCCCAGTGGTCGGCCGGGTCCGGAGGGTTGGCCATCGGCTCCGGATTTCGCGCGGAGGCTGCGGGGTATTCCGACGCCCGCCTGGAGCACGCCATCGCGCGCCTGGTGGCGCGGGTTTCCCGCCAGACCGGTATCGCCTTCACCGGCGGCGCTGGCGGTCGACCCGCGTTGACCGTGGCATGCCGCGAGCGCGGCCCCGAATTGCCGGCTCTGGGCGAAGACGAGGCGTACCAGTTGGATGTCGCGGCGGACGGCGCTCGCCTGCAAGCGGCCACCGTGGCCGGCGCGCTGCGCGGTATGGCGACGTTCGCGCAGTTGATCGCGCCCGGCGCCGAGGGCTTTCAGGCCGCGGCCGTGCATATCGACGACCGGCCGCGGTTCCCGTGGCGCGGGCTGATGCTGGACGTCTCGCGGCACTGGATGCCGGCGGAGGTGGTGGAGCGCAACCTCGAGGCCATGGCCGCGGTGAAGCTCAACGTGTTCCACTGGCACCTTTCCGACGACCAGGGCTTTCGCGTGGAATCGGTGCGGCATCCGCGGCTTACGCAGTTCGGCTCCGACGGCAATTTCTATACCCAGGCACAGGTGCGCCGCGTAGTGGAGTACGCGCGCGAACGCGGCATCCGCGTCGTGCCCGAGTTCGACATGCCGGGCCACGCCACCAGTTGGCTGGCCGGATATCCCGAGCTGGCCAGCGCTCCGGGGCCTTTCCGGATTGAGCGCGCCTGGGGAATCTTCCAGCCCACGCTGGACCCCACGCGGGAAGAAACGTACGCGTTTCTGGACGATTTCATCGGGGAGATGGCGGCGCTGTTTCCGGACCGTTACTTCCACATTGGCGGCGATGAAGTGGAAGATACCGAGTGGAAGCAGTCGGCGGCCATCCAGGCTTTCGCGCGGGAGCACAACCTTCCGGGCAGCGGCGAGCTGCACGCGTATTTCAATCGACGGCTCGAAGAGCTGCTGAAAAAGCACGGGAAGACGATGATCGGCTGGGATGAAGTGCTGGCGCCGGGCCTCGCACCCGGCACCATCATTCAGTCGTGGCGGGGGCAGGCATCGCTGGCCGACGCCGCCCGCAAGGGCTACCGCGGCATTCTTTCCTTCGGGTATTACCTGGACTATCTGAAACCGGCGAGCTTTCATTACGCGATGGACCCGCTGGACGGCGCGGCGCGGGAGCTGGATGGGGCCGAAACCGCGCGCATTTTGGGCGGCGAGGCTTGCTTGTGGAGCGAATACGTGAGCGCGGAGACGGTGGATTCGCGCATCTGGCCGCGTCTGGCGGCGATCGCCGAGCGGCTGTGGTCGCCGCGCGAAGTGACCGATGTCGATTCCATGTATGCGCGCATGGCGGCGGTGAGCCGGCTGCTGGACTTCGCCGGAGTGCGGCACCGCGCGAATTACGCGCCCATGCTGGAACGGCTCGCGGGCGGGCGGCCGGCCGAACCGGTGCGCATCCTGGCGGACGCCACCGAGGCGCTGGGCATCGAAGGGCGCCGCGACGCGCGCAAGTACACCAGCCTGGTGGATTTGAATCGCTTTGTAGACGCCGCGCGCCCGGAAAGCGAGAGCATTCGCGCGCTGGAACGGGCGGTGCATCGGGTAGTCGCCGCGCCGGAGGCCGCCTCGGCGGAAATGGCGGAATTGTGCGTCACCCTGCGCGCGTGGGCGGAAAACGATGCGCGCCTGGAGCCGCTGGCCGAAGGCAACGGCCTGCTCGGGGAGTTGCGGCCCCTTTCGCGGCGCCTGGCGGCTTTGGGCGCGATGGGGCTGCGCGCGGTGGAGTATCTGGAAAGCGGGAAGGCCGCTCCGGCGAGATGGCTGGAACAGCAAAACCAGGCGCTGGCGGCCATGGAAACACCAAGCGCCGAAGTAACATTGGCGGCGGTGCGGCCGGTACGGCTGCTGCTGGCGGCACTGTCGCGGAGGGCGCCACAGACCGGCGGTGCGCAGGCCTTGGAGAAGCGCCGATAAGCGCTTGAAAGCAGGAGCGTTCGATGGGGTATCGAACATCCCGTAACGCGATGACAACCGTTGTGAACTGGACACAGGCGTTCGCGGGGCACAGTATGTCCGAGAAGCAGATATTTTGGGCTGGCAGCGCGGCCACCGGTGGCATAGTAGGCCGCCGGGCGCCCAAAGCGGCATACGCCCAACAGAGTCTCAAATATAAAGGGGTCGAGAGGAAGATATGAAAAGTGAATTCCGTTTGCGGACCCGAAGCGGGTTCGTGTTAATGCTAGCGATCGTGCTGCTCACCGCGCTCATTCAAACCGGCATGGCGCAGGAGGTTACGGCAAGCATTGCCGGAAAGGTCACGGACCCTTCCGGCGCCTCCATAGCCAACGCGGCGGTCACGGCGAAAGACATGGATCGCGGCGTGATCTACACGACGAAAACCAACGAGGAAGGGCTCTACGTCGTCCCGCGCGTTCCACCGGGGCGGTACCAGCTTTTCATCGAGGCCCAGGGATTCAAGAAGGCCAACAAAGGCGACATGGTGCTGGAGTTGAACCAGCACGCCCGCGTGGACCTGGTCCTGGAGATTGGGGCAGTCACCGAGTCGGTGGAAGTGGTGGGCACGGCTCCGCTGTTGAAGACCGATACTACGGAAATAGGTTCGGTCATGCAGGCGAACTCCATCTCCAGCCTGCCGCTGGAGACGCGCAACTACAACCAACTGGCTCTATTGACACCCGGCGCCGTCACAACCAGTCCGGCATCGTTCAACAGCGGGCGTTCGACGTTCAATTCCGGACGTCCTTATCTGAACGGCAACCGCGAGCAGGCCAACTACTACCTGCTGGACGGCATGGACAACAACGAGTTCGTGGACAATAACGTCGCCTACTCGCCCAGCGTCGATGCGATCCAGGAATTCAACATCATCACCAACAACCCGTCGGCGGAGTTCGGCCAATTCCTCGGCGGCGTGATCAGCGTGAGCCTCAAGAGCGGGACCAACCAGGTCCACGGCAACGGCTTCTACTCGGTACGCAACGATTTCTTCAATGCCAACGAGTGGGCGCGGAACTTCAGCCACGATCCCACTATCAACAGCACTCCCGCCAGCCTGAGTTGGAACGTGTTCGGCGGAACTTTCGGAGGACCGATCAAGAAGGACAAGCTGTTCTTCTTCGCCGATTACCAGGGATCGCGGTTCGATACGCCGTCGACCAGTTCCACTCTGGCCACTCTTACGCCCCAGGAATTAACCGGTAATTTTTCCGACACGCCGGGTATCGCGCTGCACTACCCCGGCACCACGGTCCCGATTCCGGGCAACGACCTGTCCAAGGCGGCGATCTGCGGCGCGGGCCAGACCTTCGGCGTCTCGGCCTGCATACCGGGGCTCAACAAGGTCGCTCTGGGCGTCATCGGCTCGCCGCTGTTCCCGAAGTCCACGCTCACGGGGCTGCAGAACAACGCGACCAACATTACCGGGAATTCCACGCACGGCAACCAGGGAGATCTGAAGCTGGACTGGTCGGCGACGGACAAGGACAAGTTCTTCGCGCGGTATAGCCAACAGCACGTGGAGGCGCCCATAACCAACAGCCAGCCTCTGCTTTACAACGGCAGTGGGAACGGCGTGTTTCCGCTGTGGAACGGGGTCCTCGGCTATACCAAGACCATCACTTCCAGCCTCGTGAACGACCTACGCTTCGGCGTCAACTACTATCCGGCCGAGGACCAGGTCCAGAACCCCGGTTCGAGCAATGCCGGCACGTTGATTCCGGGCGAGCCGACGTCTTTCCTCCCCGGACTGGCGTTTGTGGGCGGCGCCATGGGCGGCGGCATTAACGGACCTTTCGCCCTGGGCACCATCGCCAACGAGGAGATCTTCCACCAGACGGCGATCCAGTTCGACGACACCGCGATCCTGGTGCGGGGCCGCCACACGCTGCGCTTCGGCTTCCAGGCGATTCGGTATCGCAACGATTTCGTCCCCAGCGCCAGCGCGGACGGATCGGCGGGCCAGATCGCGTTCACGGGGCAATACAGCGGCTATTCGGAAGCGGATTTTCTGCTGGGACTGCCGGGCTTCATGGGCCTGGGTTCGGCCGGGTCGGGCACGGTGGGGCAGCGCAGCAACACGTTCGGGGCATTTGTCCAGGACGACTTCCGGGTAAACAGCCACTTGACGTTGAACCTGGGCTTGCGCTGGCAGCTATTTACTCCCATTTACGAAGTGCACGACCGCATGACCAACTTCACGGAGGTGGGCGGCCAGGTGCAACTGGCGGGCCAAAACGGCAACAGCCGCGCCCTCTACAACCAATACAACGGCATTGCCAACTTTCTACCTCGCGTGGGCCTGGCCTGGACGCCCTGGAACAGCAACACGGTAATTCGCGCCGCGTTCAGCCGCTCCAGCTTCCAGGAGGGCACGGGAGAATTCAACCGGCTGACTAACAACCCGCCTTGGACCACGGACTCGGCAGTGACGTTCCAGGCCGGCCCGAACGGGGCGATCCCGGCCAATCAACTGACTCTGAACCAGGGGTTCAACGGCCTGACAGCCGCCGCGGGAGGCACGCCATGTACGGCGCAGACGGTGGCTTCGGCGCCGGCATCCTGCTTTGCGGGGATCAAGCTGCACATGACGGACCCGAACTACCGTCCCGCGGTGACCAACCAATGGAACATCTCGATCCAGCACCAGTTCGGCAACGCCACCACCTTCCAGGCCGCCTATGTGGGCCAGCACGCGGATCATCTGGCGGACATTCTTTTCGCCAACCAGAAAGTGGTGCAGCCAAACGGGGCCGCGCCGATTCCGGGACCGTTTCTTTCGGGCAACCCGGCAATCAAGACCGCGGTTGGCCAGGCCCGCCTGAACGAAACCACGGCGGTTCACAACTACGACGCCCTGCAACTGACCATGCAAAGGCGTCTGGCGACTGGCTTGTCTTTCCAGGTGAACTATAGTTGGGCCAAATGCCTGACCAACAACCAGGGCTACTACGCCCGGTTTGGGGACCTGGCTCCGAGTCAGACCAGCGGCGACAGAAACTTCCAGCAGAATGTCTACAACATCAACCAGGACTACGGCCCCTGCGACTCCGATGTAAGAAGCCTGTTTAACGGCTATGTCACTTATGAGCTGCCGTTCGGGCACAACCGCATGTTCGGCAAGACCATGGGCCGCGCCGCCAATGCCATCGTGGGCGATTGGCAGGTGAGCACCATCTTTACGGTTCATGGCGGATTCCCGATCTCGATCTTCGATTTCAGCGGGATCGAGGGCACGGGTTCGGCGGAACCCCGCCCGGATTGTCTGGGGCCGGCAGTCCAGACCCCGTACCAGCAAAACCCCAACGGCGAAGGCTATGTGTGGTTCAGCGGAAGTAACATGGCGCATCCCCAGGCGAACCATCTGGGCACGTGCGGCATCGGCAGCAACCGCGGCCCCGGGCTGAAGCAACTGGACGTGAGCTTCTCGAAGACGGTGAGAATCACGGAACGGCAAAGCGTGGAGTTTCAGGCTGAAGCGATCAACGCTTTCAACACTCCGATCTTCACGTTCTCGGCGTTCTCATCCGATATTTTCGCGAGCCCCACCCTGGGTGTGATCAACACCTCGGCCGGCGCGCGCAACCTGCAGTTCGGAGTGAAGTACAAGTTCTAACTCCAACCTGAACACTGGAGGGATGCGGCGTTACCGCATCCCTCTTTTTTTGTTTGTCGACATCCGGCGTGGGCCTGTTTCCAGCCCACGCGGCGTCCTCCATCAGTTCGCCAGGGTCCAATTCGTGATCGCCGCGACGCTGCCGTCGGAGTAAGTAATGGTTCCGGTTCCCGACTGATCGACGGCGCCCGTCGCCAGCGTAGTTCCCGTACTTATCTGTTTGATGGTCAGGGTCAGGTTGCGGGTGGCATCGTCGATCACGGAAATCTGAAATTGTTGATCGTGGGCCGAATCGGTGAGCGTCCACGAGGTCGGCGTCGGGGGGAAGAGTTCGAACGCAGCGGCGCCACCACGGGCAGTCAGTGAGGTATAGGGCGTGCCGCCCTGGATGACCAGCGAGGTCGGCGATGGGCTGGTCAGGGTGAGCGAGCCGATGGGCCCGGTTACGGAGGAACCGCCGCCGCTGAAGGTCACGGGAGCGGTAGCATCGGACAAGGACGCCGTAAGCGAAAGGGGGGTCACCCCGCCAATCGCAAGTCCGAGCGCGGGAAAGTTCTGCGCTACTCCACCGGCGCACGTGTTCGAGAACTCCCCGAGCGAGCACACCAGCCCCAATTGCACCGGTGTCCTTGCGCCGGCGGCTGGTGTGAAGATGCCCAAACCGTTCAGGATCACCGCGCTATCGATGAACTGGGCGGTCTCGTTGAGGGTCAGTGCCCCGATGATCGTTCCGTTGAGCCCGTAATAGGTGGCGATCTCCGAGATCACCAGCTTGTTATTGGACACCACCATCGTGGTGCCGGGGTTCGTCGCGATATAAGGCTGGGTGCAGCGCGTGTCGTAATACACCGTCACATTGTTCGGGCCGACCCAATACACACCGCCGCCTCCAGGGAGCGCTTGACAGCCGGTGGACGTCGCAAAGGTCTGCGTAACCATGTCGAGCTGACTCTGGAGGACGATGGATGCCATTCCAATCGCGAGTCCCGTCTGTGCCAGCACCCGTTGCGCCACGACGCTGCCCAAGGCGCCCGCCGTCGGGATGGAGGTAAAAGCCAGCCCGTTAAAGCGCAGTCCCAGTACGGCCACGCTTCCGGTCGATGTCGAGAACTTCGCCGAACCTCGTTTCCCAACCATTCCGCCGAGACCAGGCAGGTTTCGCAACGCGGCCGCCGTTTTGCTGTTAGGCGGCAGGGAGAGGGAAGAGTTTCCGATGATGTTGCCGTTCTCGTCGGACAGGGTCACGGCCACCGCGGCGGCGGTGGAACTGGCGTTGACCATCGCCACAGCGGTGACGAAGTTCGTCTCGTCCCACGTGAGCGTGCTCGAGGTGGCCCCCGCGTCGGCCAACGGCACCACCGCTTCCTGATCTTGCTGTCCGGCCACGCTCTGACGGAACACCCCGTAGCCGAACACTCCCCCCGGAAGAGTAACCGCCGCGTACCCTTGGACCAGACTGCCCGCGTTCGGCGCCTCGACGAGAGCCGTGCCGTGTGCCGGCAGGTTCACCTGCGCGGTGGATCCATCCAGAGACGGTACGTTCAACGGCGTTCCGGCATTGCTCACAAAATTCACCGGAAACGAAACGGGCGAACCGGTGCGGTTTGTGAAATACAGCGCCGAGTACCAGCCGCCGCCAAATGCGATCTGCGGCAGGACGCTGGTTTTGGAAATGGAATCGGGGTCGCTGGTCGTCGTCGGGATGGAGGTAAAGGCCAGCCCGTTAAAACGCAGACCCAGTACGGCCACGCTTCCCGACGACACCGAGAATTGCGCCGAGCCTCGTTTCCCCACCATCCCGCCGAGGGCGGGAAGGCTTTGCAAGGTGGCCGCCGTCTTGCTGTGGGGCGGCAAGGCGATCGACGAGTGTCCGATGGTGTGGCCATTCTCGTCAAAAAGCGTCACGTCTACAGAGGTGGCCGTGGAACCGGGGTTGACGATTGCCACGGCGGTGACGAAGTTCGTCTCGTCCCACGTGAGCGTGCTCGAGGTGGCCCCCGCGTCGGCCAATGGCACGACAGCTTCCTGATCCTGCTGTCCGGCCACGCTCTGCCGGAATACCCCGCAGCCGAACACCCCGCTCGGAAGAGTGAACGCCGCGTATCCCTCGACCAGGCTGCCCACGTTGGGCGCCTCGATGATGGCTGTGCCAAATGCCGCCAGGTTGACTTGCGTGGTGGATCCCCCGAGAGAAGGCACGGTCAATGGCGTCCCGTTATCGCCCACAAAATTCACCGGAAACGAAACCGGCGAGCCGTTGAGGTTCGTGAAATACAGCGCCGTATACCAGCCACCGCCAAACGCGACCTGCGGAAGGACGCTCGATGGGGTGGGCACCGCAGCCTGGACGGTAGGATCGGAAGAGGCCGCGTTCCGGGTCTGGTCGAACCGGTAGGAGCCGTTTTGCATGCGAGCCTTCAGATCCGCCAGGAAGGCATTCATCTGCGGGGTGGCGTTGGTGGTGTGCGTCTGCGCCCAGGCCGCGGGCGCGAGGAGCAGGCAGCCGGAAAGAAGGGTCCAGGCGGCAACGTGCCTCTGGTTGTGGGTCAACATGAAGATCCTCCTAGAATCTGGAATGTAACTTCCTCAAGCCGGTGCGATGGCGTCCGGGTTGCTGTCTGGCTGACAACGGCCTGCCGGCAGAACGGCGCGGACCGCGAGAGCCGGCACTTCCAGCGTATCGATTCACCAAGGCGCACCTGACATATAGAATAGCGAGAATCGGAGGTAAAATGGTTCATTCCAGGCTGAGCGCCGCGCAGCGCGGTAGCCGGCCGTCTGGCGCGGTCGCAATCCCGCTTGCGCCGGGCCGCGGATCATTCGATCCTTGTACCTTGGGATGAAGACCATCGGCGACGACCGCGGCCTTCTGGAAGCGCTGCTTTCCGACGGCCGGTTCTGGCTTTCGCTGACCTCCTTCGTGCTGGCGCTCAGCGGCGGTTCCGCTATTTTTCAGTCGTTCACGGGCTACTTCCTGCCGCAGGATGTCCCATGCGCTCGGTTTTGATGCCCAGCACCTGGCGGCGATGGCGAACCCCCACGTCGTGAAATTCATGTTCCACGATCGCGTGGCGTTTGGCGGAACGCTGCTGGCAATCGGCGTTGCCTACTGGTACCTGGCGGAGTTTCTCATGCGCGCCGGCGCGCCGTGGGCCGTCAAGGAGGCCGGCGTGAAACTCGGATGGCCGGCTCGGGCTCGTGTTCGTTCCCGATGAAGAGACTGGGGGGCGCGCGCGGATCCGGGCCGCTGTTGGAGGCGGGCGTGTTGGGCGCCGACGGAATCGGAATGCTCACGCCCGAACCTTCGAGCGGCTCGGTGTGGAATGCCAACCGCGGGGCGCTTTCGCTTAGGATCACGGTGCGCGGCAAGCCGGCCCATGTGGGATTGCATTTCCAGGGCGCGAATGCTTTCGAGGGCATGATTGCCGCGGCCAACAAGTTACTGGACCTGAAGCGCGAGGTGGAACTCCGGTAGACAGGCTTCCGCATCGCGCCCGCGCCAGCGCGCAGTTCCATCCTGCTGTTGGGCGGCACCTGTTCGGGAGTTCGCCTGTTTCGGAGATACTGCGCAAGGGCGGTGTCGATCTGGAAGTCGAAATCCTGCAGGAGGGACGCGCCGCGGGTCTCTCCGAGGACGCGCCGCTGGCCCGGGCGCTCGCCAAAAACGTGGCGGCGGTTACCGGCCGGCCGCCGGCGTTCGAGCTGTGTCCCGGCCTGCTCGAGACGCGATACTACGCGGAGCGCGGCATTCCGGCGCTGGCCTACGGTCCGGGGTTCCTGTCGGTTTCGCATGGCCCGCACGAGTTCGTATCGGTGAGGCGGGTCCGCGATTGCGCGGTGGTCTACGCTTTGACCGCTATCGAGCTGCTGGGGCGCCCGCCCCGGCTATGACCTGCAAGGCATGCTCGCGTGCGACGCGGTTCAGTGGGGTAGGCCTCCCGGCCTGCCCAGCGCGCGAAGCGCGCCTTCGGCGCGGAGGCAGGCCGGGAGGCCTACCCCACCAGGATGCGGCATCGACTGAAAGTTGAAAGCTGGCGTCAAGGCGCGACCGCCCCGGCCACCATCTGCAGAGCCCGCTCGCAATCCCCGCGGGAGACGTCGTAGTGGGTGACGGCGCGCATCTGGCGCTCGTTGATGGGGTTGAGCAGCACTCCGCATTGCTTGAGGCGGGCGCTGATTTCCACCGGGGCGAGGTTGGTGCGGGCGACGTCGAAGACGACAATATTGGTGGCCACCTTGCCCGGATCGATCGAAATGCCGGGAATGCGGGCCAGCCCTTCGGCCAGGAAGCGGGCGTTGGCATGGTCCTGGGCCAGCAGGGCGGGCGTCTCCTCGAGCGCAATCAGCCCGGCGGCCGCCAACACGCCCACCTGCCGCATGCCGCCGCCCAAACGCTTGCGGTAGAGGCGTCCCTTGGCCATCAGCGCGGCGGGGCCGGCCAGCAGGGAACCCGCCGGCGCGCCCAGCGCCTTGGAGAGGCAGAACATCACCGTATCGAACCCACTCGTCAGCTCCGCCACAGTCACTCCAAGCGCCATCGCAGCGTTGAGGGCGGTCTGGCCG
>JADGNR010000384.1 GCA_017883415.1 Bryobacteraceae bacterium
TGCGGCCGACCCGCCGCGCCTGAACCGCGCTCAGTCTGCGGCCGACCCGCCCGCCCGAACCGCGCCCGGTTGCGCCGGACCCGCCCGCGCCCGAACCGCGCTCAGTCTGCGGCCGACCCAACCGCGCCCGAACCGTGCCCGGCCTGCGGCCGACCCGCCCGCGCCACAACCGTGCCCGGACCGCGCCCGCCCCGTGCCCGGACCGCCCGCCACAGCCAAAGCCTGGCCCCCCATGCCGAATATATCGGCGGCCCCGCTTGTATTTGAGACGTAATGGACATAGCATTGAATTAGGACCGGATATTCAGATGAAACTGTCTTTTGTTGTTACGCTTCTCGTTGCCGCGAGTTTCGCGGCCAACGCCCAAACGGCGATGCCCCGGATGACCTCTGTAGATCCGCAAAACGGGAAGAAAGGGGATGTGATCGTCATCACCGGCGAGAACCTCCAGAAGGACGCCGTCGCCAAGGTTTACCTCACCGATGGCAAGACCGATGTCTCTGTCGAAGTTACGGAGCAGACGGCCACCTCCATCAAATTCAAGATTCCCGAAAAGGCGGCTGCCGGGCGGCTGGCGCTAATGGTCCTGACTACGGAAAAGCCTCCCAAACTCATCGAGCAGCCCGTTAAAGTGCTGATCGACGAACCGTAGCGTGGTGACGCCGCTCCGATTGGAGCCGCGCCCGGAGGGCACCCCGTAAGCAAGCGGTGTTGCCCTTTGCGCAACCCGCTACAGCCGGTGGTAGGGAGTCGAGAGGTATTTCCTGGACTCCTGGGCGGCTTCCGCCTGGGGGGCAAATGCAATCGCTTTTTGGTACGCCTCCACGGCCTCGGCGCGCCGCTGGGTCATATCGTAGATCTGGCCCATGCGCAGCCAGGCGTAGACCCCGGTATTGAGATCCAGGTCTTCGCCGCGGGCAGTCACTTTGCGCATGTTCTCCAACGCCCGGTCCAGGTCGTGGTACCAGAATTCGATGGTGCCCTCCTGGAACCAGATCTTCTCCCACGGCACCCGGTCGTAACCCGGGGCCCGTCGGGTCTTCAAGCGGGCCACCTGTTGGACGGCGTCGAGGGCGCCCGCCTTATCTCCCGCCATGCTGAACATCTGGGACAATTCCAGGCGCAAAAGGTAATTGCGGGGGAATTTTTCGATCAGATCCGAGACCAGCGGAATGGCCAGGCGCGTCTGGTTTTCCCGGCGGCGGAGCGCGCAGAGAAAGATTTCGGCATCGATGCGGTTGAGCCTGCCGTTCCGGGCCACCTCCTCCACGATGCGAATCCCTTTCTGCTTGTCGCCGTGGAGGCCCACCAGGAAGCCCAGCATGCGGTAGTGCCAGGGCAGGCTGCCGAGAATGTACTCGTGCAGCCCATCGACCAGCCGCGCGTCCACATTTCCCGGTTCCAGCTCCGCGACCCGGTTGTGCAGGCGCCGCGCCGCGGTGGCATCCTTCAGGGAATCGTGCCACGCTTTCTTGACCACCCAGTAGTGGTTCGACCGCAGCCCGTAGGCAATGCCCAGCGCGTACATGGCGGCGGTGTCGCGGGGATCTTTGCGGAGCCGCGCTTCGCACAGATCCATGGCGGCGGCGATCTCGCCCAGGAACCGCTTTTCCGTCTCCGGCGACTGGTTCATTTTGGGCCGCCTCAAAAAGGAATTCGTTCCCGACACCAGCTCGCTTTCGAGCGCACCGTTGCGGTACATTTCGCGGAAGACCAGCGTCTGCGCCACGTGGTTATGCAAGTCGGGCGAAGTGGGATCGCGCGCGATGGCCTGCTCGAAATCGGCGATCGCGCGGTCGTACTCCAGGTTGTAAAAGTGGTCGAAGCCTTCCTGAACCAGGGACTCCCGGCCCCCCGGCGGCGCGGCCAGCGCCAGCAGGGCCAGCATCAAGATCATGGCAGTTGTCGTGGAGCGCTTTCCGGCGCGGGGTGACCTCCGGGCCGGACCGCCATCGCTGGCGGCACTCTTATAGTAACTGCATTAGGCCCCACCGCGCATGTTCCGCCACCAGCGGGTCGGCCGATGCCGCCAGCTTCTCGAGCGGCGCGCGGAACTTCTCCAGCCTGCGGTTGCCCATAGCGATGGCTACGTTGCGCAGAAAGCCCGCATACCGGGCGCGGGTAACCGGCGTGCCGTGGAACATGGCGCGGAACTCCTCCTCGGTCACCGCGGCCAGCTTGTCCAGCGGGGGCGCGAAGTCGAGCGGCGCGAAGGCCGGCTCAGACGTCACCGGCGCCCGCCGGTTCCAGGGGCAGACGTCCTGGCAGATGTCGCAGCCGAAAACGTGCCCGCCGATGGCGGCGCGCCGCTCCTCGGGGACGGACCCGCGCAGCTCGATGGTGAAGTAGGAAATGCACAATCGCGAATCCACGGTGTACCCCGCGCCGCCGGGCACGATCGCCTGCGTGGGGCAGGCATCGATGCAGCGCCGGCAGGTGCCGCAGCGGTCGGGCGGCGGGCTGTCCGGAGCAATCTCGAGCGATACCAGCAATTCGCCCAGGAAGAACCACGAGCCGCGCTGCTGGTCGATCAGGCAGGTGTTTCTGCCGATCCACCCCAGTCCCGCCAGGCGGGCGTAGGAGCGCTCCAGCAGCGGCGCGGTATCCACGCAGATCTTCGAGAAGAACGGCCCGCCCGCGCGCTCGCGCAACATGCCGTCCAGCCGCTCCAGCCCGCGGCGCACCGTATCGTGGTAGTCGCCGCCCCAGGCGTAGCGCGAGATCCACGCGCGCTCCGGCTCGTCAAACCGGGTGGAATAGGGCCACGGCGTGTTGTATAGCTTCCCCACGCAGACGATGGAGCGCGCCGCGGGCAGCAGATTCCGCGGATCGCCGCGCACGTCCGCGCGCCGGTCCGCCAGGTAGCGCATCTCGCCCGCGTAGCCCGCCGCCACCCACGCGCGATACCACGCCATCTCCGCCACGGGCTCGGCCGCCGCCACGCCGGCCAGCTCGAAGCCGCAGGCGCGGGCGAGGGAACGGATTTCGTCGCCGGTCAAATCTCCAGCCCCACCTGGCGCATCAGCTCGATGGCATTGCTCTTGCGCACCACGCCGGGACGCATCGCATAATCGAAGTGAATGGCGCCGTCTTCGATGCGGTCTTCGAAATGCACGTTGGCCGCCCGCTCGCCGAGCACGTCGGCGATTTCGGCCAGCGCCAGATCGTGCGTGGTGATCAGCCCTATGGCGCCGCGCTTCACCAGGCCGCGCACCAAGGCTTCGGCCCCAATGCGGCGGTCGTGCGAATTGGTGCCGTGCAGAAATTCGTCGATGAGAAACAGCACCGGCCGGGGCCCCGCGGTCTGGTCCAGGATTTGCCGGATGCGCAGGATCTCCGCGTAGAACCGAGAGACGCCGCCCTGCAGCGAGTCGGTGACGCGAATCGATGCGCCCACCGCCAGCGGCGACATGCGCAGCCACCGGGCCCGCACCGGCGCACCCGCCTGGGCCAGCACCGCGTTCACCCCCAGCGTCCGCAACAGCGTGCTCTTGCCCGACATGTTGGAGCCGCTCACCACCAGCACGCGCGGCCCGGGCGGATCGTCGCCGCCGATGCGCACATCGTTGCGCACCACCCGGTCTTCCGGGATGAGCGGATGGCCGATGCCTTCCGCTTCGACCAGCGGCGCCCCCTCCTCCACCAGTTCCGGGAACGGATCGCCGGGGTGCTCGAAGGCGTGGCTTGCCAGCGAGCACAGCGCTTCGATCTCTCCGGCCGCGCGCAGCCATCGCCCGACAGCCGGCCCTGAGTGGCGCCGCCAATCCTCCACCTGGAACGCCAGGTGCGCGGTCCACAGGATGAAGACCTCGGCCACGCGCACGAACACGTTGTCGCGGGAGTCCAGATACTCCGTGAGGCGCTTCAAACCGGCGAGGCGCTGGGAAGGCGGATCTCCCTCGGCCGCGAGCGACGCGCGCAACTCCGCCAGCAACGGCGCCTCGAAGCGCTCCCGTTCCAGCCGGACCAGCACATCCGACAACAGGCCCAATTCGTGAGCCGCCTCCTCGACCGCCGCCACCACCCGATCGATCTTCTGGCGCCGCCCATAGAGGAAAGCCCCGTTGGCCAGCAGGACGACCAGAAAAACATCGCGCGCGATCACGGCGTAGAAATCGGGCATAGGCAGCATTCCGGCGATGTGCAGCGCCCAAACGCACAACGCGGCCCCGCCCGCGACGCCGAGCGCGGTAAACAGCCACAGCAGGGCGCGCAGCCAGCCCCCGGCCAGCAGCGGAGGCGCTTCGCCCCACGCCGCCAGCGCGACCGGGTCCACTCCGGTGCGGGCCTCTTCGGCCAGTACGGCGAGGTCCTCGCGCAAGTCCAGGCGCGGCCGCAGCTCGTCCACCGCCTTCTGCCGGGCGCGCACCGTTGGCGGATCGGCGGGCTCGAGCAGCCACCGCGCCAGCGTCTCTTCGCCGATGTGCGAACGCGCCGTCGAGATCAGCTCGAACAGCGAGCCCGGCCCGAACAGGTCCAGGTCTTTGGCGTAGGGATGCGCGGCGTCCAGGTAACGCTCTCCGGGCTCGCCCGCGCCCATCCAATTTCCGTCCAGGCGGGCGAGTGAACGCTCAAAATACCGCGCGGCGCGCCGCCGCCGCTCGAGCACCCGCAGCAGTTGCTCGTGGACCACGATCAAGGCGGCGAACAGCGCTACCGGCACCAGCACCCAGGCGATGGAAAAGGCCTGCCGCGCCAGCGCCAGCCATACCACCACCGCCGCGCAGGCCACCACCGCCAGCCGCGCATATCCGAGCGCGCGGTGGCGCTTCTCGCGCAAGGCGATATCGGCGCGCCGCTCCTCCAGGAGCCGCGCATAGGCGCCGCGGGGATCGCTCATCGGGCCCACACCATGCGCAGGCCCTGCACCAGATAATCCAGCGCGGAGGCGGCAATGGAGATCAGCGCCGCGGCGTAAAGCGCGTCGAGCGCCGTTGCCAGGAGTGGAACGCGCGTGGCTGCCAGGAACCAGGTCACCACCAAAAGCTCGAGGAACGTGTTGAGCTTTCCCAGAAACGTGGGCCGGAATCCGCTGTTGCGCGCCGCGCTGTAGACCAGCAGGCTCCCCAGCAGGATCAGGATGTCGCGCGCGATGACGGCGGCCATGAGCCACAGCGGAATGGCGGAGAGGCCGCTGCGAAAAGCCGCCAGCACCAGGAATGCGGCGCCGGTCAGCAGCTTATCGGCCAGGGGATCGGCCAGGCGGCCGAACTGGGACGATTGCCGCAGGCGCCGGGCGAAGTATCCATCCAGCGTATCGGTAAGGCCGGCGGCGATCCAGATGCCCAGCGCCGCCATGTCGTTTCCCCGAACGGCCACGTAGACGAACGGTGCGATGAGCACGATGCGCAGCGCCGTCAGCAGGTTGGGGAGCGTTCGCCAACTTGAAGTTTCGCCCGGAATGCCACCCTTCGGAACGTCAACCGCGGAGGAGCGTCCGAGATCCATATCCGGATGCTATCCATTTCCGGGCGCGAGCGGCAACTGCGCGTGCGCCGCCGCGACCCGCCCGGATGGTGTCAGCCGTCGAAACCCGGGACTGTATCTACATTGTTGACACGCGCCGGATTTCGTGGCACCCTGTATCTACCGGGAGGCGCTCATGAAAGGAACGGTAAAGAAATGGGGCAAC
>JADGNR010000385.1 GCA_017883415.1 Bryobacteraceae bacterium
CACCTGCGCGGCGCGCGAGTGTGCCTAGCTCCCAACCCCCAGCCCCCGTTTTTCCTACAATTAAGAAACGTGCCGGTTACCTGTTATCTCGACGCCTTCTCGGGAATCAGCGGCGATATGCTGGTGGGCGCGCTGGCCGATGCCGGCGCGGACCAGAACGCCATCGTCGACGCCATCGCCTCGCTCGAAGCTGGCGCTACGGTTTTCTTCGAGAAGGTCAAGCGCTGCGGCATCGGCGCCACGAAATATCATGTGCACGTCGAAGAGACACACGCCCCGCGTCATCTTTCCCACATCGTCAGGATGATCGAGCAGGCGAATCTCCCGGAGCGTGCCCGGCGCGATGCGGTAGCGGTGTTTCGCCGCCTCGGGGAAGCCGAGGCCGAAGTGCACCAGGTGCCGCTGGAGAAGGTGCATTTCCACGAAGTGGGCGCTTCCGATTCCATCGCCGATATCGTCGGTGCCTGCCTGGCGTTCGCGCTGCTCGATGTCGGCGTCATCGTCTGCTCGCCGCTGAACCTGGGCAGTGGCACGGTCGAGACCGGGCACGGCACGCTGCCCGTGCCCGCTCCGGCCACCGCGCGGCTGCTGGCCGGCGCGCCCGTGTATGCCCGTGGTCCGGCGGTCGAATTGACCACGCCCACCGGCGCCGCGGTGGCCGCCACCCTGGCGCAGTCCTTCGGCGTCCTGCCGCCCATGAACCTGGGACGGATCGGCTACGGCGCGGGGGACCACGATTTTCCCCAACAGGCCAACGTGCTGCGCGTGATTCTGGGCGAGCCCTCGGGCGCCGCCGAGGCGCTTGCTGTTTCCGTGCTGGAAGCGAACATCGACGATCTCAATCCGCAGGTGCTGGCCTATGCCGCCGAGCGCCTGCTCGCCGCGGGCGCCCTCGATGTGTCGCTCCAATCCATCGTCATGAAGAAGGGACGGCCCGGCACCCTGCTGCGCGTCATCGCCCCACTGGAGCACCGCGAAGCCCTGGCGCTGCTGATCTTCGCCGAGACGTCCACCCTCGGGCTGCGCATCTATGACGCCCAACGCCGCGTGCAGGCGCGCACCTTTGCCGAAGTCGACACGCCCCACGGCAACGTGCGTATGAAAGTTTCGAGCGACGGCAGCTATGCGCCGGAATACGAAGACTGCCGCCGCCTCGCGCTCGCCTCCGGCGTGCCGTTGAAGCACATCATCGCAGAAGCCAACTACGCCTACCTGAACAGATCCAGATGAAATACTACCTCACCACTCCGCTCTATTACGTGAATGCGGCCCCCCACATCGGGCACACGTACACTACCATGGCCGCCGAAACCATCGCGCGCTTCAAGCGCATGCAGGGCTACGACGCGGTGATGTTCACCGGCACCGACGAGCACGGGCAGAAGGTGGAGCGCGCCGCCGAAGCCACCGGCAAATCGCCCCAAGAGTTCGCCGACGTCATTTCGGCGGAATTCCGCAAGCAATGGGAGAAGCTCAACATCCGCGTGGACCGCACCATGCGCACCACCGATCCGCGGCACCATCGCAAGGTGCAGTGGCTCTTTGCGCGCTGCCTGGAGAACGGCTACATCTATAAGGGCGGCTACACCGGACAATACTGCGTCTACGACGAGCTGTACGTCAACGAGGCCGGTCCCGGCGATCCCTGTCCCGAATGCGGGCGCCCCACCGAAACGGTCACCGAGGAGAATTATTTCTTCAAACTGTCGGCCTTCGCCGATCGCCTGCTGGAACTCTACGAAAAGCAGCCCGATTTCATCCAGCCGGAAACGCGGCGCAACGAAGTGATGTCTTTCGTGCGCGCGGGATTGAACGATCTCTCCATCTCCCGCACCACGCTGAAATGGGGCATCCCCCTGCCGGTCGAGGGCAAGCACGTGTTCTACGTGTGGTTCGACGCGCTGATCGGCTATATGAGCGCCGTCGATGGCGAAGATCTGTGGCCCGCCGACCTGCACCTGATCGGCAAGGAGATCGTGCGCTTCCACGCCGTCTTCTGGCCGGCGTTTTGCATGGCGGCCGCGGTCGAGCCCCCCCGGCACGTCTTCGCGCACGGCTGGCTGCTGTTTGAGAACGACAAGATGAGCAAGTCGCGCGGCAATATCGTGCGCAGCGAGCCCATACGCCAGGTGATGGGCGCCGACGCGCTGCGCTACTTCCTGTTGCGCGAAATCGTCTTTGGGCAGGATGGCAGCTTCAGCTACGACGCGCTGGTGAGCCGCTATAATTCCGATCTCGCCAACGGGTTGGGCAACCTGGCCAGCCGCACGCTCGCCATGATTCACCAGTACCGCGGCGACGTCGTTCCGCCCGGCTCCGAACCGGAGATCGCCGCGCTGGCCACCGGCACCATCGCGCTCGTCCAGGCGTCCTTCGACCGCTTCGAATTCTCCAAGGGCCTGGAAGCGGTGTGGGCGCTCATTTCCCGCGTCGATAAATTCATCGTCGAGCAGGCGCCCTGGAAACTGGCGCGGGACAACGGCGAGCAGGCGCAAACGCAATTGGACACCACGCTCTACACCGCCGCCGAAGCCTTGCGCGTGGTCACGGCGCTGCTGTCTCCCGTGCTGCCGCAATCGGCGCCCCGGATCTGGGCGCAGCTCGGCATGGCGGAGCCCATCGAATCGGTGCGCTTCGCGACGCTCGCCTGGGGCGGTTTGCCGCCGGGCCAGAAGATCGGGGAAGTCTCCGGCGTGTTTCCGCGCATCGAGCTCAAAGAGGCGGTGGCGAAAATGCGCGAACTCGAAGAGCAGTCCACGGCCGAACAGGCCGCGCTGTTGGGGAAGGCGCCGGCGGCCAGCCCGGAACCGGCCGCGCCCACCGGAGCGCCCAAAATCTCCATCGACGATTTCTCCAAGGTCGATCTGCGCGTCGGCCGTGTGGTGTTCGCCGAAAACGTCAAGGGCTCCGACAAGCTGATCCACATGAAGGTCGATATCGGCGAGCCCGAGCCGCGCACCCTGGTGGCGGGAATCGCCGAGGCGTATGCGCCCGCCGATCTGCTCCACCGCAAAGTCGTGATCGTGGCCAATCTCCAGCCGCGGAAGCTGCGCGGCATCGAATCCAACGGGATGATTGTGGCCGCATCGGTCGAAGGCGGCAAACCCGTGTTGGCGGGCTTCCACGAAGACATCCCCATTGGAGCGCGCCTCAAGTGAGGCTGGTCGATTCGCACTGCCACCTGGACGACGCCCAATTCGACGCCGACCGCGAGCAGGTGATCGAACGCGCCCTGGCGGCGGGCGTCACGCGCATGATGGCCATCGGGACGGGCAGCGGTCCGCCCGATCTCGAGGCGGGCGTCCGCCTGGCCGAACGGTACGAATTCGTATTCGCCACCGTCGGGGTCCATCCCCACGATGCGGCCAAGTCCACCGCCGAAACCCTGGCGCGTTTGCGGGAACTGGCGGCGCATCCCAAAGTGCTCGCCATCGGGGAAATCGGCCTGGACTATCATTACGACTTCTCGCCGCGCGACGTCCAGCGATCGGTGTTCGAGCAGCAACTGGAAATCGCCGCCGCCCGTGGGAAGCCCATCGTGATCCACACCCGCGAAGCCTGGCCGGACACCGTGGCCCTGCTCGAGCGCCACTGGCGCGGCGCCGGCATCATGCACTGCTTCACGGGAGACGAGGCGCAGGCGCGCGAGGCCCTGGACCTCGGATTTCACTTGAGCTTCGGCGGCGTACTCACATTTCCCAAAGCCGAAAGCGTGCGCCAGGCGGCGCGCATCACGCCCCCGGACCGGCTGCTGGTGGAAACCGATTGCCCCTACCTGGCGCCGGTGCCCCATCGCGGTAAGCGCAACGAGCCCGCGTTTCTGGTGGATACCGTCCGAAAGCTGGCGGCGGTTCGCTCCAGCACGCCGGAAGAGATCGCCGACTTGACCACCCAAAACTTCCAAAGCCTGGTAGGATAGGCCTCCCGGCCTGTCCCCGCGCCGAAGGCGCGCTACGCGCGAGGGCACGATGGAAAGCCGGTCCCACATGGGGACAGGCCAGGAGGCCTACCCCACTGGGTTTGCTGTGCGGGGCTGGCAACGGGTAAACTGGTTAACTCACAATGAATTTAGGCAAGCTGGGGCAGGCCCTCGTCGCGCGCGAGATTTTCGACCTGATTCAGGACGAGCTGGAACAGGTCGAAACGAAGATCACCGCCGAATCGGTGGCGTCGGTGGAGGCGGTGACGGCCATCGGCCAGTATCTGCAATCGAGCGGAGGGAAACGGCTCCGCCCCGCGCTGCTGCTGCTCTCCGCCAAGATGGCGGCGGAGGCGATGGATTCGTCGTCGACGGCGTCCAACGGCCTCGCCGGCGACACCGCCGTACAACTCGGCGCGGTGGTGGAGCTGATCCACGGCGCCACCCTGCTCCACGACGACGTGATCGATACCGCGGTCACGCGCCGCGGCCGCCCTTCCACCAACGTCAAGTGGGGCAATCACACCTGCGTGCTGGCCGGCGATTGGCTCTACATGCAGGCCTTCCAGATCGCGCTGCGCGAGCGCAATTTCCAGATTCTCGAGCTGTTGATCGGGTTGACCCAGATGATGGTCGAAGGCGAACTGCTTCAGCTCGAGCGCATCGGCCGCATCGACGTGAGCGAATCCGACTGCATGGAGCTGGTGGACCGCAAGACGGCGTGCCTGTTTTCCGTCTGTGCGCGATTGGGCGCGCTGGCGGCCCACGGCGACGCCCACGTGCAGGAGCGGTTGGGCGAGTACGCCTGGAACCTGGGTATGGCCTTTCAACTGGTGGACGATGTGCTGGACTTCACGGCGCGCGAAAAGACGTTGGGCAAGCCCGTGGGCGGGGACCTGCGCGAAGGCAAAGTCACGCTCCCCCTGGTGTACGCGCTTGAATGCGCGTCCCCGGCCGAGCGCGCGCTGGTAGCCACCATCCTCCACCAGAGAAATTACGATGAGGTGCCCTTCGCCCGCATCCTGGCCCTGCTGGAGAAGTATCGCGGCATCGAACGCGTGCGCCAGCGCGCGCAGGCTTTCACCGATAAGGCCCGCCGGATCATCGCCGAGTTTCCGGAATCGCCCTACCAGCGCGCGCTGCTGTCGGTCACCGAACTGGTCACCGAGCGCGACCACTGAGCCACCGCGCCACAACTCAACTGAAGCAGGCCCACCGCGCCATCGAGCGGCAGCTGGACGGATTATTGGCCGCCCTCCGGTCCGGCGGCGGCGTGGAGGAGAGCTTCCGGCAGGCGCACAGCGCGCTCCGGCGGCATTATCCGGCGGAGAAAGGATTCCTGGAAAAACTCGCACTCCACCACCCGGGCCTGGCGGCCAAGATGGCGGCGCAGCATGCGGAGGTGCTCGAACTCGCCCTCGGGGCAGAGGAGGCGGTTGCCGCCGGCCAAAGCTCCGATATGCTCTCCCTGGCGCGGCGGTTTCAAGCCCTGGCGCAGCACAATATCATCGAAGAGGAACGCGATGTGTTCCCGCTCGCGGATCGGTGTTTCACCAGCGCGGAACAAGAGGAACTGGAGCGCGCGCTGGCGGAAAATGCCTGATCGCTCCCGCGACCACTCCCTAACGGTCGTGGCTCCGACGCGCGCCTTCAGAGCCGCGACCGTGAGGGTGCGGTTTACTTTTTCCTGGTGGCCGGCTCGCCGGGA
>JADGNR010000386.1 GCA_017883415.1 Bryobacteraceae bacterium
CCGGTCCTCGAAGTGAAACGCCGGAAGTACCGCCTGCGCTTCCTCGGCGCGTCCATCTCCCGCTGCTACGAAATCAAGTTCCAAAAGGGGCCCCTCAGGGCGGCCCCGGGCACCCAGGGGCAATGGCAACTGGACGGCGCGCAACAGTGCATGAAGATGACCCAGATCGCCTCCGAGGGCGGACTCCTGCCTACCCCGGTGGTCCGCGATACCTGCGAAATCTGGCCCGCCAAGCGCCGCGAGTTCATTCTCGACTTCAGCAAGTATCAGGATGGGTCTCCCACCCACAAGGGCGAGGTCCTCTACCTGACCAACATTCTGGATATGCCCAACGGCCGCAAACCGAACTTCAACAACAACGGCGTCAACCCGAGCTTCAATGTGCCGCTCATGAAGATCGTCATCGGCGACGATGCGCCCGACAACAGCCTTATCTCGCCCAGACTGCGCGCGGTTCCGCCTGTTCCCAACGCGACTCAACTCGCCGCCCTGCCCAAGCGCACATTCACCCTGGAGCGCAGCGGCAGCGCCGGCGGCGAAATTCAATGGCAGATCAACGGCTTCCCGTTCAATCCGCTGGCCCCCCTCGCCTTCCCGGCCAAGGGTTCCGCGGAAGTCTGGACCATCGTCAACGGAGGCGGCGGATGGACCCATCCCTTCCACCTCCACATGGAGGAGCACCACATCCTCTCGCGCACCGGCAGGCCGCGTCCGGACGATACCACCAGGGAAGACGTGGTGGCCCTCGATCCCAGCGAAACCGTGACCCTCTACCGGCAGTTCCGGGACTTCACCGGACCGTATGTCGCCCATTGTCACAACCTCGCCCACGAGGATCACGCCATGATGTTCGGCTGGAATATCGTGGACGGCCCGGCCCACTAGAATGGGCCGCCTGAGCTGTCTGTTACCTTGAGACAGAGCCCCGGCGCTTCGGCGCCGGGGCTCCACGGCCCTGTCACGCGGCCCCTTGAGAAACTCCTTTCGCAATAGCGTCATGACCAAAACCGCACACTCCATTCTGCTTGTTACCCTGGTCGCCGGAGGCTTTCTGGCCGGAAACTGGTATCACCAGCAGGGTGCTCCCGTTCAGGCCGGTTCGGCCCCCTCCCGCAAGATTCTCCGCTACCGATGCCCCATGCATCCGCAGGTCACCTCCGATAAGCCCGGGATCTCCCCGTGCTGCGGTATGAAGATGGAACCGGTCTATGAAACCGGCCCGACGACGGCCCTCTCCTCCCCCCCGCCGCCCGGCGCCGTCGATATCAGCCCCGCGCAACAGCAGCGCATCGGGGTGCGCGTCGGCGCCGTCGAGAAGACCGCCGGCACCCATACCCTCCGCCTGTTCGGCGCCGTCATGCCCGCGGAAAACAACGTCTATAAACTGAATGCCGGTATCGAAGGCCATTTCCGCGCCGTCTCCGACATCACCACCGGGAGTCTGGTCAAGAAAGACGAATGGCTGGCCACCTTCTTCGCCAGCGAAGCCCGTTCGGCCATCCAGACCTTCATCGTGGCCATCGAGGTAGTGGAACGCCAGCGAAAAAGCGGCGCCGATAACCCTCTGCTCATGAAACTGGCCATCCTGAGTGCCGACCAGGCCGCCGAGCGGCTCATCACCCTGGGCATGTCCCGGGTGCAGATCGAGGAGATCCGGCGCACCCGCGAGACCCCCAACGAGGTCCGCATCACCGCCCCCGCCGACGGCCTCGTGCTGGCGCGCAATGTCTCCGTCGGCCAGCGCTTCGACAAGGGCGAGGAATGGTATCGCATCGCCGACCTGAGCAAGGTCTGGATCCTGGCCGACGTTTTTGAAAACGACGCCCGCTCCCTGCGCCCCGGCACACGCGTCCAGGTGTCTCTCCCCGGCCAGGGGAAAACCCTCTCCGCCACAGTCGACAAGATCCTGCCCCAGTTCGACGGCGCCACGCGCACGTCCAAAGTGCGCCTGGTGGCCGACAACCCCGGCTATGTCCTGCGGCCCGCTATGTTCGTCGATGTAGCTGTGCCCGTCGCCTTTCCGCCTTCCCTCTCCGTGCCGGCCGATGCCGTGCTCGATACCGGCCTCGCCCGCACCGTCTTCGTGGACCGCGGCAACGGCATCTTCGAGCCGCGTCCCGTCGAAACCGGCTGGCGATTCGGCGACCGCATCGAGATCGTGAAAGGACTCGCCGAGGGCGAACGCATCGTGGTCTCCGGCGGCTTCCTGCTCGACTCGGAAAGCCGCATCAAGCTGGCCGCCGCCGGCGCAGGGCAGGGGAAGCGTTAGACTAGCGGCATGATCGGCCGCATCATCGAGTTTTCCGCCAACAACCGCGTCGCGGTTGTGCTGGTGGCCGCCGCCGCCGCCGTGTTCGGCTGGTGGAGCATGCGCAACGTCGCGCTCGATGCCATCCCCGATCTCAGCGACACCCAGGTCATCGTCTACTCCCGCTGGGACCGCAGCCCCGATATCGTCGAGGACCAGGTCACCTACCCCATCGTCACCGCCATGCTGGGCGCGCCCAAGGTGAAGGCCGTCCGCGGATTCTCCGATTTCGGCTACTCGTTCGTCTACGTCGTCTTCGAGGACGGCGCCGACCTCTACTGGGCCCGCTCGCGCACCCTCGAATACCTCTCTGGCGTGCTTCCCAAACTCCCGCAAGGCGTGCAAACCGAGTTGGGACCCGATGCCACCGGCCTCGGCTGGGTCTACCAATACGTGCTCGAGGACACCTCCGGACAGCACAGCCTGGCCGACCTCCGCTCGCTTCAGGACTGGTACCTCCGCTATCACCTGAAGTCCGTCCCCGGCGTCTCCGAGGTCGCCGCCGTCGGCGGCTTTGGCCGGCAATACCAGGTCAACGTCGATCCCCAGCGCCTGCGCGGCTACAACATCCCCATCACCGCCGTGGTGGAAGCCGTGCGCAAAGGCAACGCCGAGGCCGGCGGCCGCCTGCTCGAATTCGGCGGCGCCGAATACATGATCCGCGCGCGCGGCTATGCCAGGAGCATTCCCGATATCGAGAACATCGTCCTCACCGCCAGCGACACCGGCACCCCCATCCGCATTAAGGACGTCGGCCGCGTGGTCATGGGGCCCGACATCCGCCGCGGCGTCACCGACCTCGACGGCGAAGGCGAGGCGGTCAGCGGCATCATCGTCATGCGCCACGGCGAAAACGCGCTCGACGTCATCGGCCGCGTCCAGGCCAAAATCCGCCAGATCTCCCCCGGCCTGCCCGCCGGCGTCCGCATCGTGCCCATTTATGACCGCTCGCAGCTCATCCGTCATTCCGTCGACAACCTCACCCTCACGGTCATCGAGGTAGTCGTCACCGTGGCCCTCGTCATCCTCCTGTTCCTGTGGCACATCCCCAGCGCGCTCATCCCCGCCATCACCATACCCGTCACCATCCTGATCGCCTTCATTCCCTTTCATGCGCTGGGCGTCACGGCCAACATCATGTCGCTCGGCGGCATCGCCATCGCCATCGGCGTCATGGTGGACGCCTCCATCGTGGTAGTCGAGCAGACCCACAAGAAACTCGAGGAGTGGGAACGCAACGGTTGTCCCGGCAGTTATCGCACGGTGGTGATTCAGGCCATCAAGGAAGTCGGCAGCCCCAGCTTTTTCGCGCTCCTGGTGATCGCCGTCTCCTTCACTCCGGTCTTTGCCCTGGAGGCGCAGGAGGGGCGGCTGTTCAAACCGCTCGCCTACACCAAGAATCTTTCCATTCTGGTGGCGGCGGTGCTGGCCATCACGCTCGATCCCGCGCTCCGCCTCCTGTTCACGCATGCCCGTAACTTCGATTTCCGCCCCGCATGGCTGTGCCGCGCCACCAATGCCGTGGTGGTCGGCCGCATCCGCTCGGAAAGCCGCCCCCCCCTCAGCCGCTTTCTGATGGCCGTGTATGGGCCCGCCGCCCGCTGGTCCCTGCGCCATAAGTGGGCCGTCGTCCTGGGTGCCATCGCCCTGATGCTGCTCACCATCCCCGTGTACCGCACGCTCGGTAGCGAGTTCATGCCGCCGCTCTACGAGGAAGCCCTGTTCTACATGCCTTCCACCATGCCCGGCATTTCCATCGCCGAGGCGCAGCGGCTCTTGCAGACCACCGATCGCATCATCGCCCAGTTCCCCGAGGTGGACCGTGTCCTGGGCAAAGCCGGCCGCGCGGAAACCTCCACCGATCCCGCGCCGCTGTCCATGTTCGAGACCGTCATCACCCTCAAGCCCACCTCCCAGTGGCGCCGCAAGGATACCTGGTATTCCGCCTGGTCCCCCGAGTGGCTCAAGCCCCTGTTCCGCCACCTCACGCCCGACCACATCTCGCCCGAACAACTGGTCAGCCAGCTCGACGCCACCCTCAAAATCCCCGGCGTCTCGAATTCCTGGACCATGCCCATCAAAGCGCGCATCGACATGCTGAGCACCGGCATGCGCACCCCGGTCGGCCTCAAGGTGCACGGCGACGATCTGGAAAAAATCGAAGAGATCGGCGCGCAGGTCGAAGCCCTGCTGCCCGCCGTCCGCGGTACCCGCAGCGTGTTTGCCGAGCGCACCGCCCAGGGCTATTTTCTCGATTTCGTCTGGAACCGCGAAGCGCTCGCCCGCTACGGCCTCAGCATCGAAGAGGCGCAGACCGCCGTGCAGAACGCCATCGGCGGCGAAAACGTCAGCACCACCGTCGAAGGGCGCGGCCGCTTTCCCATCAACGTTCGCTACATGCGCGATTTCCGCAGCGATTTCGCGTCGCTCGGCCGCGTGCTCGTCCCCGCCGGCGGACAGCGGCAGATCCCCCTCTCCGAACTCGCCTCCATCCAGCCCGCCACCGGGCCGGGCATGATCCGCGACGAGGACGGCCTGCTCACCGGCTATGTCTACATCGACGTCAGCGGGCGCGACCCCGGCAGCTATGTCGCCGAAGCGCAGAAACTGGTCCAGAGCCGCTTGCACCTGCCGCCCGGCTATGCCGTTACCTGGAGCGGGCAGTACGAAGCCATGGAACGCGTGGCCCGCCGCCTCAAGGTGGTCGTGCCCATCACGCTGTTCCTCATCCTGCTGCTGCTCTACCTCAACACCCGGTCGTTCGTGAAGACCGCCATCGTGATTCTGGCGGTGCCTTTTTCGGCCATCGGCGCCATCTGCTTCCTCTACCTGGTGGGCTACAACATGAGCATCGCCGTCTGGGTCGGCCTCATCGCTCTGCTGGGCGTGGACGCCGAAACCGGCGTCTTCATGCTGCTCTATCTCGACCTCGCCTACCAGCAGGCCCTGCGCGAGGGCCGATTGCGCTCGCGCGCCGAGCTGCAGGAAGCGATCCTCACCGGCGCCGTCAAACGGCTGCGCCCCAAGTTCATGACCGTGGCCACCGCCTTCATCGGCCTGGTCCCCATTATGTGGGCCACCGGCGCCGGCTCCGACGTCATGAAGCGCATCGCCGCCCCCCTCATCGGCGGCGTCTTCACCTCGTTCCTCCTGGAGCTGCTGGTCTACCCCGCCATCTACGAAATCTGGAAATGGGACTTCAAAAAGGGGACAGACGCATTTTCCCGGCCGATCGCGGTCACGAATCCCGCCACTTTCTTTTCTGAGGCGCCTCAATCACTTCGCGGCATCGCCCCGCTGGACGCGCCGGCTCGCCTG
>JADGNR010000387.1 GCA_017883415.1 Bryobacteraceae bacterium
GGGTTTGCGCCGAGGCCAGCCGAGGATTCGGAGAACCGATGGACCTGTCTTTCCCCGGCGCCTCGGCGGTAACATCGTATCGGCGGATTACGGCCGTTCCCGCGCGCCCGCCGCGGCGCCTGCCGTGCTAGCATAGAGCACCATGGCCCTGGCGGACTTGACCAAACAGCTTGCGCAGCAGGCGATATTATCGGCGACCAGGGAACCGCCGCCCCCGCCCGTGCCGGCCAACAGCACCGGCGGCGCCATCCTCGCGCAGATCGCCGCCATGCAGAAGGCTCTGAAAGACGACGAAGAACTGGTGGTGCTGTTTCAGAACGCCGGCGAGAGGCTCCGCGTGATGGAGATCTTCCTGGCCGCGCCGCAGGTGGCGGTGCTGAGCGGCATGGACGCCAACCGCGTCCTCACGCGCGTGATCGCCCCGGTCGAGACGCTCGAACTCGTGACCAAGACCGTCAAGGTCCCGCCCGGCGCCAAGCCCGTACGCGTCGGCCTGGTCACGACGAAATCGAAAGATTCCAGCGGCAAATGACGCGCGTCTCGCGCTCGAAACCGAGCGTTGAGGCCGAACCCGTCGCCAGCGCGAACCGGCGGCCGCAATCCGGCGTCATCCCCAGCCACCGGGCCGTGAGAATCCGCAGAATGTGACCGTGCGCGAACAGCGCCACATCGCCGTCGGCCTGAAGCGCGCGCGCGAGCACAGCTTCCGCGCGGGCCGCTACCTGGCCAATGGTCTCCCCGCCCGGCACGCCATCGGTCCACAGAGACCAGCCGGGACGCTCCTTTTGGATCTCCTGCGTGGTGCGGCCTTCATAATCGCCGTAGTTCCACTCGCGCAGGTTGGCATCGCTTGCGGCGTCGCCGTAGCCCGCCAGCCGGCACGTCTCGCGCGCGCGTTCGAGCGGGCTGGAGAGCACCAGGGCGAAAGGGCGCCCGGCGAGATAGCGGCCCAGGGCCGACGCATTGTCCCGCCCGGCCGCGGTGAGCGGAATATCGGACCACCCCGTGTGCGCCCCGGAGCGGCTCCATTCGGTCTCGCCGTGACGAAACAGCCAAAGTTCCCGCATCAACCAGGAAAGAATATCACGCCAGGCCTCGTTTTATTCGCCCTCGCGGGGCTTCGGTTTTCGAACGGCCTGCATGTACGAAATCCCGGATGCCGCAATTCCGCCCGCCAGGTCCCAACCGTCATCGAGCGCCTGGTTGACCTGTTTCTGAAGTGCCGTCAGATCCTGGGACATCAGGACTTTATAGCGATCCATTTCCCATCTCCTTTACGGTGCTAACTGACCATGATAAACCTGCTCCGCCCAAGTTAACCCGCGCCGGGAATGCTAAACTTAAGGTCATCCGGAGGGAACCACCATGAAGTTCTTCCTCGATACCGCCAACCTGGACGAGCTCAAGAAGGGCGCGCGCTGGGGCATGGTCGATGGCGTGACCACCAATCCTTCGCTGATCGCCAAAGAAGGGCGTCCCATCGAAGAGCAGGTACGGATGATCTGCGACATCGTCGACGGCGATATCAGCGCCGAAGTGGTCTCCACCGAAGTCTCCGCGATGATCCCGGAAGGCAAAAAGCTCGCCCGCATCCACAAGAACGTCGTGGTCAAATGCCCGCTCACGCGCGACGGCATCGAGGCCACTGCCGCCCTCAGCAAGGAAGGCATCCGCGTCAACGTGACGTTGTGCTTTTCTCCGGGGCAGGCGCTGCTGGCCGCCAAGGCCGGCGCCTATATCATCAGCCCGTTCGTGGGGCGCGTGGACGACATCGGCTGGGTCGGCATGGACCTGGTGCGCAGCATCATCCAGATCTACAAGAACTACGGTTTCAAAACGCAGGTGCTGGCCGCTTCCATGCGCTCCCCCACCCATGTGCTCGAGTCCGCGCTGGCGGGCGCGCACATCGCCACCATGCCCTTCAAGGTGTTGGACATGCTCTTTAACCACCCGCTCACCGACAAGGGCCTGGAGCAGTTCCTCAAGGACTGGGCCAAGGTCTTTCAGGAAACGCCCGTAGCCGGGTAAGAAAACACCAGGATGCCGGGCGCGCTGGCTTGGTCGTTCACGACGCCGGAAGAAATTACGCTTGCGCTCGCCGGCGTGCTCACGGTGGTGGTGGCGCTCATCGGGGTTCGCGCGTGGAAGGCTTCGCGCATCACGCCGGAGGAACGCGAGCGGCAGCGCCGCGCGGCACTGGTGGCCCGCGGGAAAATGGGCGATGCCACGCTGGTGGAAATGCGCGGGGACCTTCTCTTTTACACCTACGAAGTCCGCGGCGTGGAGTACACCGCGTCGCAGGATGTTTCCGGGCTCAAGCAGTATATACCGCCCGATCTCTCGGTGCTCGGGCCGGTCGGCGTCAGATACGACGCCAGGAATCCGGCCAACTCCATTGTTCTGGCGGAACAGTGGTGCGGGCTGCGCGGCGGCTCTTGACCTTCGAACTGTTGGAACATCCCGCCGATATCGGTTTTCGCGCGCGCGGCCGGACGCTCGCGGAGCTGTTCGGAAACTGCGGGCACGCCCTGGTATCGATCATTCTGGACTCATCCGCCATTGAGCCCGTCCAACGGGTGCCGCTCGCGGCAGCGGGCGGCGATTACGAATCGCTCCTGGTCAACTGGCTGAACGAAGTGCTCTACGCGGTCGACGGCCGCCGCATGGCGCTCGGCGCGTTTGATATTTCACGGCTGGAGGAAACGCGCATCGAGTGCCTGGCCTGGGGCGAGCCGCGCGACCCCGTGCGGCATCCCGGTCGAGTGGTGGTCAAAGCGGTCACCTACCACCAGCTCAAAGTTGCGCGCACCGCCGAGGGCTGGCTGGCCGAAGTGTATCTTGATATCTGATGGCCGAGATCCGCCCGGTGGCAATCGACGCATTTCGCTACCGCATCCCGCGCGATGAGGCGTTGGGCATGCGCACCGATGTGGTGGTGTATGCCTCCGCCGCGCTGATGCACCACATCCGCAAGGACCAGTCGCTGGCGCAGGCCATGAATGTCGCTACCCTGCCCGGGATCGTGGGCTCCAGCCTCGCCATGCCGGACATTCACCAGGGATACGGCTTCCCCATCGGCGGTGTGGCCGCGCTCGACACGGAACACGGCGTGGTATCGCCCGGAGGCGTGGGCTTCGATATCAATTGCGGTGTCCGCCTGGTGCGCAGCACCCTGACCGAAGACCAGGTGCGGCCGCGTATCAAAGAGCTCGTCGACCAGATCTTTCGCGACGTACCGTGCGGTACGGGGCGAGAGGGCCGGGTCGAAATCAAGCCCGCGCAGCTCGAAGACGTGCTGCGCCAGGGTGCGCGCTGGATGGTCGCCAACGGCTACGGGGACGAGCGCGATGCCGCGTTCGCCGAAGCCGGCGGCGCACTCGATAGCGCCCGGCCCGCCAAGGTCTCCGAGCGGGCCAAGGAGCGCGGAGGCCCGCAGTTGGGCACGCTGGGCAGCGGCAACCATTTCCTGGAGGTGCAGTATGTGGAGGAGGTGCATGACGCCGCGGCGGCCCGCGCCATGCGCATCGAAACGGGGCAGGTGGTGGTGCTGATTCACTCCGGTTCCCGCGGATTGGGCCACCAAGTCTGCACCGATTATGTCGCCCTGATGAACCAGGTCATGCCCCGCTACGGCATTTCGCTGCCCGACCGGCAGTTGGCTTGCGCGCCGGCCCGCTCCCAGGAAGGAGAGGCGTATCTCGGCGCCATGGCGGCGGCCGCCAACTTCGCCTGGGCCAATCGCCAGGCCATCCTGCACTTCCTGCGCGGCGCCTTCCGCCGCGTCTTCGGCGCCGCGGCGCGCCTGGAGCTGATCTACGACGTCTGCCACAACATCGCCAAGCGCGAGACCTACACCGTGGACGGCCGCAAGCGCGAGGTGCTGGTCCACCGCAAAGGCGCCACCCGCGCCTTTCCGCCGGGCCATCGCGAGATTCCCGCGGACTACCGCTCGATCGGCCAGCCGGTCTTTGTCCCGGGCAGCATGGGCACCGCATCCTGGGTGCTCGTGGGGCAGCAGGGCGCGCTCGACGAAACCTTCGGCAGCGTGTGCCATGGCGCGGGCCGCCTCATGAGCCGCACCGCCGTGCGCAAGGGCAAGGACGCGCGGCACGAGCAGCGCAAACTCGAAGAACAAGGCATCTTCGTGCGCAGCGAATCGCGCGACGGCATCCTGGAAGAGCTGCCCGAAGCCTACAAAGATGTCGACGAGGTCATCGAAGTGGTCCATTGCGCCGGGCTGGCCAGGAAAGTCGCCCGCCTACGGCCCATGGGCGTCATCAAGGGGTAGCCGCGGCCATCTCCTCGATCCAGTGCTGCATGCGGCGGTAATGCGACCCTTTCCAGTACACGCGATGACACGCCGGGCATTGCCGGAACTCGTCGTGTAACCCGGCCGTGCGCGCCGGCAGCAGATGGCGTACTTGCTCCTTCGAGACCTCCTCCAGGCTTCCGCCGCAAGCCATGCACCGCGTGAAAGGCTGGATGGATCGCGCCATGTCGAACCGCTCGACGATCTCGGCCAACTGGCGGCGGCTGTCGGTCTGCCGCACCCAGTAGCCGTGCGTCACGTCCCGGTGCTTGAGCAGCCCGCGGTCGCGTGTGAGCAGAATGCGCTGCTGCTCGCGGGAAATGCGCACCAGTTCGGAATCGCTGAAGCAGTTGCGGTACAAAGCATCGAAGCCCAGCATGCGCAGGTGGGCGGTGAGTCTGCCTAAGTGCACGTCGAGCACGAATTTGAGATTCCGCAGAGGTTGCCGGCGGATGCGCAGCTCCGGCGTCACGTCGAGCGATTCGAACACCGGATACACGGCGATGCGATCGCCGTCGCGCACCACCTGGGAGAAACCAGCCGATGCGCCATTGACCACGATCAATTCCACCTCCACATGCGGGACGCCGAAACTCTCGATCATGTCCTTTACCGTACAAGTCGCCCAGAACGATTTCTCCAGGGTCTGGTACTGTGCGTCGGGGGGAAGGTGGTCGTTCAGTTCCGCATAAAACCGCAGGCAGGCGCGGGAGGGGGTTGGCTCCACTTCCTCATGCTAGCGCCGCCCGGAACCGGAAGTGCAATTTGGCTCTTGTCGCCCGCCGCAAAATAGGGTAATTTCAAATCGGCAGACTTCAATCGTCGGAACGTGAGGAAAATTCGCCGATCGCCGGCGGCACCGGCTGCTGCCCCACCAAGACAAGGCCTGTGTCTTGCAGCGGTGGGGCAGGCGGTTCCGCCTGCCAAGCCCGTTGACGGGCGATTTTTCTCACGCTCTCAGTCTTGTGCCAGGAGGAGGCGCAAAGGTCGCCATGACTACCGCTCTGGGATCTGAAGGGAACTCTCTCAGCCACCCGCCAATCGGAGTGCTTCCGGGCCGGCGGCAAACCGCCCCGGAGCGCCCCGCCCTCCGCTCGCGTGCCGCCCGGAGAATCGCCCAATTGCTGGCCCTGGGGGACATACGTATCAACGGGGACCGCCCGTGGGATATCCACGTGCACGATGACCGGTTCTACCAGCGTGTATTCCGCGAGGGCAGCATCGCGGCCGGCGAATCCTACATGGACGGCTGGTGGGATTGTGTCGCGCTCGATGAGTTCTTCACCGGAATTCATCGCGCCGGCCTCTACGACAGG